>JBGAPN010000185.1:0-9404 GCA_044221235.1 Limisphaerales bacterium | reverse complement strand
GGGTCCACAGCAGACAGATGACGCCAGCGATGTCCACTAGCGCTCGAGAGATCTCGCTGGACCAGTCCACTTCCAGCCGCGTTTGATCGCGCCATACGTCGAGCCCAAGGCTTTCCAGGTCGCGTTGGAGCTGTTCTGCCATGACCCGGTCTGCGGAGGAGTAGCTGATGAACACGCAGCACGGAGTCGTTGGCGGCGTCATCTCGGGTCCGGTGTTCATAAAGCCTTCCGTTCGAATTATCGACTCTGCAACGCCGGTCACTGGTAGTCTTATGCTTCTGGGCTTTTCGGAAGAGGAGCGAATGTGTGCTCGACCGCTGGCAGAACACTGTTGACAGAATTCGAGGAAAAACCCAGCGTGATGGCACTATTCTCCCCAAAGGTTCTTACGCACGAGCTGGCTTGGGCCGGAACGCTGCGACGACCAAAACACACCAGAAAAGGAATCATTATGCCGACTATCTCTGGCCCCATCCGGGTCACCATTCCGGTCAACGTGGCTGCCAATATCAAGACGCTCAAAACTTCTCTCCAGAGTGTGGCTGAGCGCCTTGGCTGCAAAGCATGCTTTTCCGGTGCCGATTGTTTTTTCGAACTGGAACGGCAGTATTTGATTGATGAGAAGGCGAAACTGGCCGCCCGGGTTCAGGTTCCCGACCGTGGTGCGGTGGATCTCGCCGCCCGGAATGTAGGCACCACCGTGAGAGTGGGGCTGTCGAGCAAGGCCGGTTACAGCATCGACACCATCACCGCGGCGGTGGAGAAGATCGCTGAGCTCAGCGGACACGTCGCTTGTGCGACGGGCTGCAACCTGTTCTTCGAGCACTTTCTGGATGACATGCGTTCGTTTGTGGTCGGCGAAAAGGGCCTCATGCAGCGATTCTAGCGGGCGTCCTTATGCTGCCCGAGCAGGGCGTGGGTGTTACCTATTCATCAGCGCTGGAGGCGTTGATCCGGGACTCCCCCGCTCTTTTTCAAGTTCTGGAAGTCGAGCCACAGATGTTCTGGCTCGAGACGCGCGATGCCGACCGGCCGTTTCGGGTGCTCGACCGTCTGTTCGAGCGGATCGCCACGCTTCCAGGGCGCAAGCTGGTGCATAGCGTGGGGGCTCCCGTGGGCGGTACCGTGCCCCCGGACCCCCGACAGTTTCCGCTGCTGCGGCAGGTTATCTCGACCTTGGGAGCCGCCTACGCCAGTGAGCACCTCAGTTTTAACAGCACACACGGCTTCAACACGGGATTCTTCCTGCCGCCTCGTCAGACGCCGTCGGGGGTATCCCGGGCCGTCGCTTCGATCGCACGGCTTCGCGACGCCATCCAGGTGCCATTGGCAGTGGAAACTGGGGTGAACTATTTCCGGAGGCGGACCGACGAGATGGGAGATGGAGAATTTTTTGCTGCTGTTGCCGAGGGAGCCGACTGCGGAATCCTGCTTGATCTCCACAACCTCTTCGCCAACGAAGTCAATGGTCGGCAGACTATTGAGGAATTTCTATCCGCCCTCCCCTTGGAGCGGGTCTGGGAGGTCCATCTGGCCGGCGGGATGGAGCGTGACGGTTACTATCTCGATGCCCACTCCGGTGGGGTGGCCGACCGGCTGTTCGACATTTCCCGTGATATCGTTGCCCGGCTTCCCAATCTGAAGACAATCATCTTCGAGATTTTCCCGTCGTTCCTGCCCATCACCGGTCTCGACCTTGTCAAAACGGAAGTGCAGCGGTTGCATGAGCTTTGGACCCTCCGCGGGACGGCAGCTGGGATTGGCTTTCGCCGTCGGACGCAGGTCCTACCACCAATACCTTCAAGCTCCTCCGAACCGGAGGAATGGGAACTCTCGGTTGGTCAACTGGCCGTAGGACAGGAACCCCGACTTCCCCTCGGGGCTGATCTGGCCATCGATCCGGCGGTGCCGGTGGTGCGAAGGCTGATTCGGGAATTCCGTGGATCAATGCTCGTCGGAGTGCTCCCTCTGACCTGCCGGCTTCTCATCCTGACGCTTACGGAGGAGGTTTTCCTGACGATCCTGGACGATTTTTGGACCCGCAGGACGCCACGCCAATACGCCTCCGCGGAAGCGGAGGAGTTTGCCGCCTACCTGCGTTCCCTGAACCTGAAAGTTCCGTCCCTTGCCAAGATTTTGGAGTTTGAGACGGCGGTGATCCATACCTTGGCCGACGATCTGCCTCGCGTGGTCGCCTTCGATTTTAATCCATTCCCACTCCTGGAAGCTCTGTCTGACGGAAAGTTGCCCGAACGAGAAAGCGAGCGGGGGCTTTATGAAATCGAAGTGACCCCACAGGTCTATGACCAGTTGAGCGAGCAGGGCGGCTATCAGTTCTCTCCCGCCTTCCCGTTTCACTAACTGTTGATCTGCTTCCGGACTCTGCCGGGCACGTTTCTCGCACTGGTAGGAATTTGCTTTTGGGCTTCGCGGAAGAGCTTCCAGTTTGGGCGGTCCCACATACCTCAGCCCCTTCGACAGACCCCCGATCAAAGGGCAATGACAGGGAGGGACCGGATCTGTGTTGACGACTCCTTGGCTGTCAGGCTTTTCCTCAATTTGTTGGTTGCCCTGTCCCCAACCAATCCCTGGTCGGTGTTCGGCTCCTGCAGATGGTAGTGGAGCGTGCCGCTGGCCGTCAGCCCCCCAGGAAACCCGCCAGCACCGCTTGGCCCTTCTGCAGCACCAAGCGCGGTCGCAGCGGGCCAAGCACTTTGCGGCAGTCGCGGTCGATGATAAGGGTGGCGATTCCGATCCCGCGAATTAGAAAATAGAGGGACAGGTCATTTATAGAAAAAGCGGTTGCCTTTCGGCGAGGCTGGCGGTTGGATCGGGGCATGCGTAGGGCACGGCTCAAGGCGCCGGAGGGGCATCCGGTGGCGTACTACCATTGCATTTCCCGGGTGGTGAACCGGGAGTTTGTCTTTGGGGAGGTGGAGAAGGAGCAGTTCGTCCGCCTGATGCGCGAATACGAACAGTTCTGCGGGGTGCGAATTCTGACGTACTGCATCCTTTCCAATCACTTCCACATTCTGGTGGAGGTGCCGGAACGGCCCAGCGCGTTGCCCGGGTCGGAGGAGTTGCTCAAGAAATTGGAACAGTTGTCGGGTACGGCGATGAGCGCGGCAACCGCTCGGCAACGGATGGAGATGTTCCGTCAGGCGGGAGACTTGGCAGGGGAGAAGGCGTTCTGGGAACGGATTTGCGCCTCGATGTGGGATGTCAGTGCGTTCATGAAGCTCCTGAAACAACGCTTCACCCAGTGGTTTAACCGGCACCGGGGACGCAAGGGCACACTGTGGGAGGAACGCTTCAAAAGCGTGTTGGTGGAAGGGGCCGATGAAGCGCTGGCGACGATGGCAGCGTACATCGACCTGAATCCGGTGCGGGCGGGAATCGTGGAGGATCCGAAGGACTATCGCTGGTGCGGGTATGCCGAGTCGGTGAGCGGCAGTCGACGGGCACAACGGGGTTTGCGGGCGGTCATTGCCGGCGGGGAACGGGTCGCGGAAGAGAAGAACAAGCTGCACGAAGCGGTGGCCAAGTACCGGGTGTGGCTCTTTGGACAGGGCGAGGAACGGGAGGGGACGACACCGGAGGGACAGCCGTTGCGCAAGGGCTTTAAACGGGAGGATGTGTTGGCCGTGGTGGCAGCGCGAGGACGGCTGGCTTTGCCGGAATACTTGAGGCTGAAGGTGCGTTATTTTGCGGACGGCGCGGTGCTGGGAACAAGGGCCTTTGTGGAAGGGATCTTCCAGGCGTCCCGCGACCGCTTTGGACCCAAACGGAAGAGCGGTGCCCGGGCCATGCGCGGAGTCGATGCCGAGTTGTACACCGTGCGCGACTTGCAGGTGCGGGTGGTGGGGTAGAGGCGGCTCCGAGTGTCCTCAGGGACTAAAGTTGGAGCCACCAGCAGAAGGAATGGTACCAAAGCCTGCGCTTGCCGCCGCCCGACCCAATTCGCCAGGGTTGGTCAGTCTTGGCGACCCATGTTTCCGTTAAACATTCTGGATGCCGAAACCCGCCGTCGGGGTTTGCGATACGTGGTGATCGGAGGTCACGCGGTCAATGCGTACTGCGCACCGCGGGCAACCCTGGACGTGGATCTCTTGGTGCTTCGGAGTGATTTGTCAGCATGGAGGGATCTCATCGAAGCGGAGGGGTTTCGCGTACTAAATGTGGGGGAGAATTTCCTTCAATTCTCACCGCCGTATGGCGTCGCCTGGAGGTTGGATTTGATGCTGGTAAACAATCAGACCTTCGAACAGCTGTACTCAACGGCTCAGTCAAAGGAGTGGCTCGGGATTACGAGCCGAATTGCGGATCCCGCCAGCCTCATAGCGCTAAAACTGCACTCGGCACGCCATGGTCCTGTGCATCGTCGTTTAAAAGACATCAGCGATATAGCGAACCTCATGCGCGCGCTGGGAATAACCCTTGAGTCCGACACCATGAGCGAGATGCTCATGCGGTACGGAAGCCATGAAATCCGTGATGAAATCGGGCGACAGCTCGACGGGCGGTGACGCTGAGTCCCGGCCGCTCAAGCACATTCCGCCCCTGGACCTGGAACTGCCGGTGGCGCCGGCCTGGTGGTCGGAGCCGCCCGCGGGCACGTGGGAAGATGGCTATCGGCTCAGTCTGGCGGCTCTCAAATCCGTGCAAGAACGGACCGAAATCTTCGCCGAGCGCGAGAAGGACCGATGCGATGTGGAATTTGTCGACCTCACGCGGCGGTGAGCACCCGGCGTTCGCGGTCGGCGGCGAAGGCGAGGCGGGCGCGGATGTCGCCGATGCACACCGATTGGGGAATGCGTCCGTGACCCCTGACGATCTGCGGAAATTCGATTCCTCTACGGATGAACCTTCCCGGATCGTGCTGGGGGAGCGGCCCTCGCCGTCTAATTTGTCGGTGTCGCCCGGATCCTGAAAAACTGGACGCGGGAGGTGCCGCCGGGGTCGGAGGTGGAACCGGTCTGCTCGGTGAAGGAACCGATGATCCAGCCGTCGTCCGTCACCGAGCGGCATCCGCCGATGGAATAGGGCGTCACCACCAACGGGCTGACGGCATAATCCTTCCAGGTGGTCCCGCCGTCCGGCGACATTAGACACACCAGGCGGGAGGAGTCGGCATCACGAGAGACGCAGAAGATCCGTGGGTCTTTGGGATCCTTCGGCACGGCAAAGAATCCATCGAGATTGCGGACGGCCAGCTTCTCCCCGCGGAACGCGGGCATATCGATTTCGCGCCGGCCCGTGGCCATGTCGTACCGTACGTAGTGCTGCCGCGGGTTCTGCATCTGGGCGAGGTACAGGAAGTGCACCTTCCCGTTTCGCGCGAGAAAACTGGAAAGCCAGGTATGGCTTTCAAACTCGTCGTCCAAGGTGATCCGGGTCGCCGGTCCGGTGTCATCCGCCACCACTGGAGGGGTGAGTGAGGTCCCCTCGAGGGTTTTCCAGGTCATCCCGCCATCGGGCGATACCATGTGGTGAATGTCCCAGTAGAGATAAACTCCGTGCTTCTGCGTGGTCCAGGCGGCGTGCAGGGCACCGGTTTCATCGAGTGACAACAGTGGATACTGGAGCACGGCGTGTGTGCCCTGGGTGAGGAGGTTCGTCGAGACCAACACGATTCCGTTCAAATCCACGAGGTGGAAGGAATTGTTGTGGGCGAAGTACGCGAGCCGTTTTCGAGATGGATCCAGCACCATGGAGAACTTGCCCGCAGCGCCCCCGGGAATGCGGGTGATCCGAGGAACGGCATAGCGGTCTTCGGCGAGAAACCGGTACAGGTAGGCGTGCCCGTCCGCGAAATCGGGCCGGACGAGATAAACGTTGTCCTCGGCGTCCGTCTCCAGCACGGCCGGGTTGGTGGCGTTGGTCTCGCTGTGCAGGGTCCGGAAGGAGGTTCCGCCGTCGTCACTCTGGGACAACCGCCAACCCTGGGCGGTGTAGGCTTCGTTCCGGGTGCGCAGGTGGGTCATGAAGATGCCGCGACGATTGGATACCACCTTCTGGTTGTGGCTCTGGAAGGTGGCGTATCCCGTGGCCTGACCGTCGACCAGGGTCAGTTCGATCCGACCCAATTCACCCGCGGCCCCGGTCACCAGACGGTCGTGGGTCGTCGGAGTCACGGCCGTCCGGCGTGTGCTGGAGGCCAGGTCGGTGGGCGGCGCCACGGGACCCGGTGGCGGACGGTCGGGATTGAGGTACAGCCCGAACCAGTGCTCGGCGTACATCGCCATGATGTCCCGCGGGAGATTGTGGCCGCCGCCAACATAGCGCACGGAACGCAGTCGATCCGGGTCCGCCGCGTAAAAGGGTTTCGCCGCCTCCACGAAGGCGTCGACGCTGGACGGGTCGATCACCTTGTCCTCCGATCCATTCACCAGGAGCACGGCGGTCGGGAACAGGTTGGTGACGGACAGGATGGGATCGACCGTCTTCAGGAGTTCCCGGGTCTCCGGCCACAGTCCATCCTTTCCGCCGGTCCACAGGCCGTTCGGTTTCCAGGTGTCCAGCCAGCGCCCGTAGGCACCGGTGGCGACGAATGTAACGATGGCCTTGACCCGCGACTCGTGGACGGCGGCGGCAAGTCCGAAGATCCCGGTCGTCGAACTGCCGAGCCAGCCGATCCGTTCGGGGTCCACATTGTTGAGCGTGGCCAGATGGTCCAGCACGCGTCCCACATCCGCTGGCGTCCGGGAACCTCCCAGCACATAGCTGTGAGCGAACCGTTCATCGAACACCAGCCACTGCGGCCGGCGGGCGGGATTGGGATCCGGGGGATGCGAAACAGTGAAGGCCACCAGCATCCAGCCGCGGCGGACCAGGTTGGTGCTCCAGTCCGGCAACGCCCCGGATCCGAGCGAGCCGAGCAGGAGAATGACCGGATGGCGGTCGAATGTACCCGGAGCCCAGGCGCGTTCCACCACGATGGGCGGTCCTCCCTGGACGATGGAGTTTGAATCGCTCAGCCAGAATCGTCCCTCCGCGGCCGGCACCATCACCCGGGTGAGCCAAAAGACTCCAAGGAATGTCCAAAGACGCAGCCACGGGCTGACGAGAACCGGGCGGGAAAACACGCCACGACCGTGCCCGTCGCTTTTGCCGGGGACGGGCCCGGTTTAGTTTTAAAACGATGTTCCCACAGTTCCGATTTCTCCTCGCCCGGGTCCGGCATCAGACCGGATCCACACCACTGGAAGTCGTCCGGAGTCCTGGACACGTCCGCACACTGTTTGCGGTGGTCCTCGCCGGAGCGGTCTCGCTAATGGCGGTTGGATGCGCCTCGAAGGGACTTCCCCGGGGTGCCCGACTGGTTGGGGGTGGACTGTCCATCAAGTATGCGGCGCCCCAGGACGGGACCGTCATCCTGATGGAACGCACCAGCCGGCGCATCGTGGCCACGGAGTCGCGGGGAGAGGGTGACGAATTTGAGTTCCGACCGGATTACGGGGAATGCAACGAGGTGTTGCTCCGTATGTTCGGCCCTCCGGGTGCGGACGGGACGCCGGGGATGGGAACCAACATCTTCCTGGAGCTGTACTTCGTCCCGTCCCGATAATCCGGAATGGCCCGAGGGCGCGGTGCCATGGAATCGATGCCCAGCGTTTGCCACGCCATCAGCCGCCGAGGTTGAGCTGTCCAAGGTGGGCGAGCGAAATGGCTTCGATGGTGTCGTCCAGGGGGAAGTCCTTGTCCCCAGGATAGACGACGTAAAGTCGGGCGAGTTTCAGGTCCTGCAGGGCGGCGCGCATGGACTTGGTCGTGCGGGGGGCGTCCCCAAACTTAAACTCGAAGCCGATTCGTTTCCCGCCGCGCAGGACCAGCAGGTCGAGTTCGGCCCCGGCGTGTGTGGTCCAGGAAAAGGCCTCGTCGTCGGTGACGTTCAACACCCGCAGAACCTGCTCCAGGGCCAGGCCTTCCCACGAGGCTCCCAACTTCGGGTGGGCCTGTAGTTCCGGGACCGTGCGGAGGTTCATCAGGGCATGAAAGAGTCCGCTGTCCCGCAGGCAAATCTTCGGCGCCTTGCGGATGCGCTTGCCGAGGTGTTCCACCCAGGGCTGGAGTTGCCGAACCCTGAAGCCGCTGAACCTGTGTGAAACTCAGGTTACCGATGCCGGTGTGGTGCATCTGCGGGGCCTCACGAACCTCACCTACCTGCACCTGTGCGGTCCGGGAATCACGGACCGTGCTATCGAGGAATTGCTCGGGATGAAGAATCTCGACGAGCTGTGGCTGGCCGACACACGGGTAACGGACGCCGGACTGGTACGCCTGGCCGGGTTGCCGCGCCTCGGGCAATTGCTGTTGAACAAGGCGCCGATCACCGACGCCAGCCTGATAACCTTCCGGTCCATGCCGGCGCTTCGGACAGTGTTTATCTGGAACACGCCCATCTCCGCTGGCGCACTGGAGGAACTAAAGCGGGCCCGGCCGAACCTTGAAATCGTGGGCCCGTGAATCGCGAGTCGTTTTTCCATGGACCGCACGGGGACGAAACAAATCGGGGTCGCCGCCTTGGAGTGGCCCGATACCTGTCCACTTAGCCTGCCGTGGAGGTTGGGCTCGCAGGTTGGGTTTGGTATTCGGCGTCGCTGACTGGTTCGAGCCAGTCCACGGCCCTGCCGTCTAGACTTTCCTGGATCGCAATATGGGTCATGGCCGTGGTGGGGGAGGCGCCATGCCAGTGTTTCTCGTTCGGGGGAAACCAGACCACGTCACCGGGATGGATCTCCTCGACCGGTCCATCCTCGCGCTGGGCGCGTCCGCAGCCGGCGGTGACGATTAGCGTCTGTCCCAATGGATGTGTGTGCCAGGCGGTGCGGGCGCCGGGTTCGAAGGTGACGCTGGCGCACACGGCGCGGGCGGGACCCGGGGCCTGGTGCAGGGGATCGATCCGGACCCCGCCGGTAAACCAGCTCGCTGGTCCCGCGGTGGAGGGCTGTGGACCGGCTCGTTTGATTTCCATGAAGCGAGCGTCGGCGCTCCCGGCCCAAGGTTCCATTCTCAAATCCGGGGCGTGGGGAGTTGCGGCGCCACGCGCAGGGTGTTGTTGGGATTGGGTGTTGATCGATGCCACGCCGCCAACTTCCGCCGTCCATCGCTGCGCTTGGAACGGCGGGGCCGGCTCAGCGCGCCAGCCCTACCGGTCTGCCTGTTCACCCGCTTCCCCACCCATGTCACCGCCTGCCGCGTCCTGCCTTCCGGCTTTCCAAATTGTGACCCTCTTTGCGTCTCGGTGTCCCTGTGGTTCGGATTTTATTGACGCTACGCCCCGAAGTTCCGCCTACGGCGGGGCCGGCGACGGCGCGCCAACCCTACCGACGCTCATTCCATTTGGAACGGGCCGCGGCGGGCGACCTTCAGGCCGAACAGACGCTGGTGCTCCTGGATGACGT
>JBGAPN010000184.1:0-9450 GCA_044221235.1 Limisphaerales bacterium | reverse complement strand
GGCGGGTCTCCGCGCGCCTCCTCCATCGGTTTGCGATCCCGCTTAGATCCCGCTTCCTGAAAAATTGGCTTTGCAAAGACCCCTTGGGTTTCCCATGTTCCGGCCCGCTTTTTGGTTCGGGGCGTAGCGTAGCCTGGCTAGCGCGCCTGTTTCGGGTACAGGAGGTCGTGAGTTCAAATCTCACCGCCCCGACCATTTCAAGCCCGCCGGTGACGGTCATTCACCCCGTAGTTCGCGCACGTGGCGGAATTGGCAGACGCGCTACTTTGAGGTGGTAGTGCCGTAAGGCGTGCAGGTTCAAGTCCTGCCGTGCGCACCAACAGTTCCCCGGATGGGGGAGATGAAAGTTGAAGGTTGAACGTTGAAGGACCGGCGGCATTTTTCTCCCAGGCGCCGCCCTTGACCCGGGTTGAGCGTCTCTTCGAATCCCAAATGCCCGGCCTGACCGGGAATTCAGACCCCACAACGCCATGGATCCTTCACCCACTCCAACGTCCCACTCCACCACCGTTGTCCGCCCTCCACCAGCCCGGGTGGAATCTCCCGAGGCGTTCGCGGAACGACTCTGGCAACGGGACCGGATGGATTTTCTCATGCGGGTCGAAGTGGCCCGTTCCGACGTCGGAAGCGCCCTTCGTGACACCACCCCCGCCGCGAGCACATCCCTCCTCCTCGCCATGCTGCTCTTTCTCGGCGCCTACCTGCTTCGCCCCACTCCGGCCATCCTCCTGCCCGGGCGCGGGGCATTCGGGGTCCCCGCCAAGCGGAGGCGAAAAGGCTGAACGCGGAGACGGCGCATCGATCCGCAGATGTCTTGCGGATTCTTGCAGATGGGGAGGCCGAACTGCGGGATGCGCGATCAACCGCGCCGCCGGACGCAGAGTCCCGTCGACTCCGGTGCCCCGGCAAAACTCAGCACCCCCCGGCGACAGGCCACTCCCTGGTACGGGTCATTGGACACCAGCAAATTGCCGTCCAGGTCGAGGTAATCGGTCAATTCGGCCAGGTGTGCGGCGGCGGTGATCAGGACGGCGCTCTCGATCATGCAACCCAGCATGGTCTTCAACCCCCGGGCCCGTGCCGCCTCCAGCGCCGCCCGGGCCGAAAGGACGCCCCCGGTTTTCACCAGCTTCACGTTGACCCCGTGGAAACATTGGGCACATCGCTCGGCGTCTGCGGCGCTCTGATAGGACTCGTCACCGAACAGGGGCAGGGGAGAACGCTGTTTCAACCAGATCCAGTCCGACTCCAGCGTTTCGGCGGGCATCGGCTGTTCCACAAACTCGATCCCACCCTGGGACGCCAGCCATTCAATGTTCTGCAGCGCCTCCGAAGAGGTTTGCCCGGAGCCGCTCCCCGGACTGCCGCAAAGTTCTCCCGGTCCCGCGGACTGCCCATCTTGAGCTTCAGAACCGGCATGTCCTCAGCCTCCTGCGTTTTGGCAGCCATGGATTCCGGGGTGTCGATCCCGATGGTGAAGGAAGTCAGGTGCGCTCCTTCGCGGAATCCCAGGCCCAAGAATCCATGGAGGGGCTTCCCGGCGGCGCGCGCCGCCCCGTCGAGGAGCGCCAGATTGATCGCACACTTGGCCGGGAAATTTCCGGCAGCCACGGATTCCAGATAGCTCATGCTCTCCGGCAGGTGGTCAAACGAGAGCCGACCCGGTTCGATGCGGGACAGGAACGACGACACCGTGTCGACGGATTCGTGATACTGGCTGGACGGGGAGGCTTCCCCGATTCCCACCCGTCCGAGGGAATCCTTCAAATCGACCAACACCACCGGGTACACGGTTTTCCCGCCGTCTCCGCCGAGATCCGTGGAAATGGCCCACAAATGGCGCAGTTCCAGGTCAAATCGGCGAAAACTTAAAGTCATCCCGTCAAGAGGACCAGCGGAGGGGGGTTTTGTCCAATTCGCCGGATTGGAACGAAAGGAGTAATGGGGGCGAATCGCAGGCTCAACGCTCAACGGGGGGAAATTGGACGGCATCCCTGCACGACGAGGGAGGATGCTCCTGAAGGCGTCACCCGGGGTCAGGCTTGGGCGTAGCGGCGGAGATATTTGAGAGCCACTTCCAGATCCTTGGGCCAGGGAGCGGTGATCTCCAGCGGCTCGCCGGTGGTCGGATGCGGAAGCTTCAGCGTCCACGCGTGCAGGGCGCACGAACCCATCAAGGGACGCTCGTAGTCATCCGGCTTGAGGTGGTAATCCCGCTTGAGTGAGGACAGCATCAACGGCGCCCCGCCGTAGGTGCGATCGCCCACCACAGGGTGGCCCTGCGAGGCCAGATGGACCCGGATCTGATGGGTCCGCCCTGTTTTCGGTCGCGCCTCCACCAGGGTCGTACCCCGGAACCGTTCCAGGACGCGGACCTCAGTGACGGATTTTTTTCCGGACCGGCTGACCCGCATCACTCCCGGCTTGTACAAATCGGGTGCCAACGGTTTGTCGACCACAAAGGCGTCCTCCTTCGGTGATCCCTTGACCAGGGCGACGTAGGATTTCTGCGGGATCTCGGAGCCAAATTGGTTGGCCAGTGTCACCAGCGTGAGCCGGTCCTTGGCCAGGAGGAACACCCCCGTGGTCTCGAAGTCGAGCCGGTGGGCATTGGACAGGTACGTCAACTGCCGCTCGGCCGCCCAGGGCTTGCGCGCGGAGATCCCCTCATGCAGGAGCCGCATGAGATTGGGTCGCTTGGGATCGTACCGATCCGGGGACGAAAGGAGCCGGGCTGGCTTGTCGATGGCCAGCAGGTGGTCGTCCTCGTAAACGATGGGAATCGGCCAGAACTCCCGGGTGGCGGGAGACGACAGCTTGATCACCGGCCCGGCCGGTTTCATGTCAGAATCCAATCCGCTGGGCGACTTCCGGGGCGCCCGACTTCTTGTACTCGGTCATGAACCAGGCGTTGAACGCCTCCCGTTCGCGCTGTTCGCGCAACTCGGCCAGGTAGGAATTCGCACCGGCCTTGACCATGTCGTCCGCAGCCGGTTTGCGCTCCTTGAGCATCAGGACGATTCCACCGTCCATCGTCGGAATGAATTCACTGACGGTTCCGGGCTTGAGGCGGCCTGCCACGGCCTTCACCTGGCCCGGATTGATCCGGCTGTCGAGTCCCGGAATGGTGGGGGAGCTGGGAGTGAAGCTGACCTCGTTCGCCGTCACCGACGCTCCGGCCGCGGCATCCGCAAAGGACTTGCCCTGGGCGATGGCATTGGTCGCCGTCGACTGGAACTGGCGTCCCGCCTGGCGTGCCGCCTCGGTCGATTGGGTCTGCCGATAATCGGACACCACGCGGGCTTTCACCGTATCGAGCGACGGCACCATGCTTGGGGACCGGGCGGTCACCCCCGCAATGACGGCGCCACGGGAACCGGACATGGGCGTGAGAAACGGCTGTTCCGCGGTGACCCGCTTCAGGGCCTGCTGGACCGCTCCGGGATTCAGGTCATCCAGACCCACCACCCGCTCCGCCTCGGCAAAGGGCACCGTCTGCTCCACATTTAACCCCTTCTTCTGGGCGAGGGTGGTGAGATTGCCCACAGAAACCGGCTCCATCTGGTAGAGCTCATTGGCAAATTCATTCGCCTTTACGCCGGCGAGCTGGACCGCCCGCTGCTGGAGGGTGGTCTCACGGATCTTTTCCAGGGCGGCCTCCTTCGACATGACCGCTCCGGCGGCATCTCGGAAGGCGTCGGCGCCGCGCTGGACGTACAGCTGTTCCACCTCGGTGGCAAAGTTTGGCCGGGCCTTCAGCTCCGCTTCCGCGGTGGCCAGGAAATTCGTGGAATCGAAACGGACAAAGGCAAGCGTGACGCGCTCGGGAATGCGGTATGCGGCCAATCGGTTGGTGAAGAATTCGCCGAGCTTCACGTCGTCCAGGGTAATCCCCGCCAGGTAATTCGATCCCGAAAAGGTCACCAGCGACACGTTGTAGGTCTCGTTTTCCTGACGAAAGGCCGCCTCGGCTTCCTGCGGCGTCACCAGTTGACCCGCCACCCCGATCAGGCGCTCGAGTTCCTGCATCGCCACCGAATGGCGGACAAACTCCATGAACGCCTCTTCCGTGAAACCAGCCGGTCGGAGCGCACTCTGGACAAACCCATCGAAATTCACCTCACCGGTCTTGGGATTCTTCAGATATTCCCGAATCCAGGTCGCCACTGCGGCATCGCTGGAATGAATGCCGTACTCCTTGATCCGCCGGTCCAGGAACAGCCGCTGCATGGTCTCCTGCTTGACGTTAAAGCCCATCTGCTCGGCACGGCCCGACCGGTATCCCTCGCCAAACCGGAGGAATCCGCCGAGTTCCGCCTGGTGCAGCGCGTCACGGACCTGCTGCTCACCGACGGGTTCGCCATCGAGCAGCCCCACCTGGCGGTCGCCCCGGCTCATACTACGCCCGCCCGGTTGATTGGGGCTGAAATAGATGACGAAGCTGACAATGACGGCGGTAATGATGAGCACCCACAGCCACTGCTGGTGCTTGCGAAGCGTGCCGATGATCATAATGCGAAAATCCGGCGTTTTTCGGGACGTCCGGAGCGCGGGAACCTAGCGAGGCCTTGAAAACACGGTCAAACGGTATTTCCGTTTGATTCGGATTATCACCCCAGCCGCCCGGCGTGCCGAAGGCGCCACACGAGCCAGATCAGCTCCTCCTGATAGGCGTTTCGTGACGGGTAGGAGAGGGTCTCGGCTTCCCCTTCCCGCAGGGCGTACGCCACACGGTTGAGCACGGCCCGGGTGCTGCGGGAACCCACGGCACGAACGAGTTCCAGAAAATCGACCTCGGCATTCCGCGGATTCTGGCGCTCCCGGTCGAGGTGGAACAGCCGGTCGGGAGAAAACACAAACCGCATCGAGCCGCCGGACAAAATCAGATCGGCGGTCCATTTCCAGCTTTGGCGTTCACTCGACGACACGAGGGCTGACCCACTCCCGGTCCCCATGGATCCGACGCCAAACCGACCGTTCACCAAATCGGAGAGATTCGGTTCCCAGTCGGTCATGGCGGACAGTGCCCCCGACGGAGCCGGGTTCCGACGGATCTCGGTTTCCAGGACCAGGCCGCAAGACACGATTCGGAAGGACTCCCACGGCAGGACCAGTTCGCGGTCCAACGGATCGCAGACCACAAGGCCCTCGTCCCGCGCCGCGATCCGCCGGACCCGCTTGGCCTCGGGCAGTTCCCCCAATTCCGCGTGATCCACCACTTCGGTTGCAATGCCTTCGCGACCGAGGGACGCCTGCAGGGCGAGCGCATTCTCCAGGGTCAACTGCTTCAACAGGATTCCGAATGCATCGGCCGCCACATGGGGGGCATCGGAGGGCGCCATGTCACCGACACCCTTGAAGGCGCGTTTCAAGGCGTCCACATCGGGGATCTCGAGCCGGCTTTGGAGCAATGCGAAGGGCATGGAGTAGCGGACTTCTCTGGAGGATGGCAGCAACTCCCGGCGACTCCAAACCCAGAGCCGGAATCGCGAGAACGGGCGGCTCCCTCCGACGATTGGCCACACGCCCATTGCAGGACAAATCGGAACGGGCTATTCCCAGATTACTCGCATGAACACAACCCGACTCGCACTGACGCTGATTTCCTGTGCGGCATTCCTGTCCGTTCGCGCCCGGGGGGAGGACCTCATCCTGAAAGCACCCCGGCCGACGGAAGCCGGAGTCGAGCTGCGGGTCCGATCCAACGGTTCCATTTCGGCGGCCGTCGAGGCCCGTCTCCAGCGAACACAAGATCTCCGCACCTGGGAGACCGTCGGCACCAAGATCAAACTGCCGGCGGGCACCCGCATCGACGACCTGCCGCTGGGCACCGATTCCGGGACGATGGGTTTCTATCGACTCCTCACCCGGCCCACGACGTTCACCGCTTCCGGCGGGGCAGAAGTTCTGGGTTTTACGGGATTGTATGAGGATGCGATCGAGACGCTGGGCAACTTCACCGTCGACGATTTTCGGGTGCGATACGGGTCCCCGCCCCCATACCTTTCCGCCCTGACTTGGGATCCCACCACTGCGGCCTACTGGTCACAGTTCAACGACCCGAATCCCATGGGCGAGCAGGTTTGGGCTGGGGGAACCTATCCAATCTCACTTCCCTCCCTGGCGCTGACTCCTGCTGAACTGTCGGCCTTCCGAACCAATGGATTCGTGGTCAGCGCGCGGCTCGGGACCACCAACATGGCGGACATTTACTACGACATCTTCCGCCGTGATCTACCGGTACTCGTCACCTCCGATTCCATTCTTCACGCATGGCACCGCTCGTACGACGCCATCCTTGCCGACTTGGAGCTCCAATCGCTGCTGCCGGAACTAACATCGCTTCTCGAATCGATGCTTGAGAAGCTGCCGGAGGCCTCGACGGAGTACGGGCTGGGGTGGCGGGCGGACCGGCTCAAGGATGCCGACTACATCCTCGCGGTCGCGCGGAGCCTGCTCGTTCCCGACGGATTGGCGTCGCCGAATTTTTCCCGGCTGAACCAGGTAACTCGGGTCAAAGCGACGGTGGACCGCATCCGAGCCGGTAGTCCGACGGTCACGAGCCTGTTTCCTCATCGCAAGGCGGAGCTGGTGGACTTCTCCCAATTCATACCGAGAGGACACTATTCGCTGTACTTTCCATGGGCTCCCTTCTCGCTGAAGGAGTACTTCCGCGCGATGAAATGGCTCGGAGTCGCCGACCTCCGCGTGGCGGGAGACCGCAACTACTCATCACCCGAGGATCTGGGCACCGCCGTGGTGTTGCACGATCTCCTGAACCGCAGCGGACGCCGCAGCTCCTGGCAAACGCTCAACCAGACGTTGAACACCTTGGTCGGGCCACCGGATTCTATGAATTTTGATGTCCTGGACGCACTGATGGCAGAATCAGGCGTGAGCGATCTCGGGTTCGTCGGATCGTTGGACGAACTGGCGACATTCCAAAACCGGATCGAGCAAGGCTCGGCGGGCCAGCAGGCCATTTTGGGACATGGCCTATTTGGAAGCGCCGGCAATGATCAGATCCAGCTGCCCCGGGCATTCACGTTCCTCGGCCAGCGTTTCGTTCCCGACAGCTGGGCGTTCCACCAGGTGACCTTCGACCGGATTGTGAAACCCGGGAGCGAACCGCCCGAACTGGTCCGCCGCAGGCTTCCCTATTCCTTGGACATCGCCTTTTCCGTGTTCGGCAACGACCATGTGGTGCCTGACCTGGTCGCCAACATGCTTCGCACCGATGGTGTGCCCTTTCGGGACGGCTTCCGATATCAGCGCAACCTCGCCGCGGTCCGCGAAAGCCTCGACGCGGTTCCCGAAGCCTCCTGGACGGGCAACATCTACAACGGCTGGCTCCACGCCCTGCGCTCCCTCTCCGAGCCCACCACGGGTCCGGAGTATCCGGAAGCCATGCGGACCCGGGCCTGGGCGATGAAGACGTTGAACACACAACTCGCATCCTGGACCCAGCTCCGTCACGACACCGTCCTGTATGCCAAACAGTCGCAGACCCCGCCCATCCTGTGCTCCTACCCAGCGGGATTCGTCGAACCAAGGCCGCTCTTTTTCCGGCGCATGGGGGATCTTGCTGTCCTCGCGGAAAGCCAGTTGGGCGAACTGCCGACGGCGGCCGTCCTCCAGGATAAGATTCGGCCGTTCCTGAAGCGATTTGCCACGAACAGCTACTCGCTTCAGGGAATCGCCGAGGCCGAGCTGGAGCAACGTCCCCTGGACCCCGCTCAGACCGCATTCCTCGAAAATACCATTGAACAGGTCCTCACCTACTTCGGCGACCGGCAATACAACGGTTGGTACCCGTTGATGTTCTATCGGGGTGCCGAAGGTGTGTTCCCGCGGGTGTTAAGTGACCAGAAACCACCCGATCACGAGTCCGTGCAAGGCGATATGCTCGTGGCCGACGTCCACACCGACTACTACTCCGAGCCGGATGGTGATCCGGGCGCCGTCCTGCACGAGGCCGTGGGGCTCATGCATCTGATGATCATTGCCGTCGACAACGGACCGGACCGGATGGTCTATGGCGGCCCGGTGTTCTCGCATTATGAGTTCCTGGAACCCTCGGGCGTTCGCCTAACTGACGAACAATGGCGCGCTCGAGTCGAAGCGGGAAGTGCACCCCCGCCCCCGCCGTGGACCCGCAGTTTTCTGGTTCCCTGAATTCCTGCGGGATGGCCGCTGGCATCGGGACGCCTCCGGGTCCATTCTCCGTCACGTTTTGTCCGCTGCATGGAATCCCGCCCAGACCCGACGCGCATGCCGTCCCCGACCCAAAGCCGGAACCGCTTCGACGCCCTTCTGGTCTCGCATTCCCGGGTTCTTCGCCGATCCCGGCTCGAGATCCTGCAGTTGAATCTCGGGAAGAAGTGCAACCAGGCCTGCCACCACTGCCACGTCGATGCGGGTCCCTGGCGGACGGAATCAATGACCGAGGACGTCGCCCAACGGGCGGCAGAGTGGATCGTGAACCATCGCCCCTCCGTGGTCGACCTGACCGGCGGCGCGCCAGAATTGTGCGGCTCGTTTCGCTTCCTGGTGGAAACCGCGCGAGAGGCCGGCTGCCGCGTCATGGACCGCTGCAATCTCACCATCATCGAGACCCAGGGGTTTGCCTGGCTTCCGGAGTTTCTCGCCCGAAATGAGGTGGAAGTGGTGGCGTCCCTGCCCTGCTACCTCGGGGAGAATGTCGACGCCCAGCGCGGGGACGGCGTCTTCGAGAAAAGCATCCGCGCCCTTCGCAAACTAAATGCCCTAGGCTATGGCGACACCTTGCCCCTGTCCCTGGTCTACAACCCGCTGGGCGCCCGGCTTCCCCCGGAGCAGGCGGGTCTGGAGGCGGATTACCGGAAAGAACTCCTGGAGCGACACAGCGTTCGGTTTAGCCGCCTGTTCACCCTCACCAACCAGCCCATCGCCCGCTTCGCCGAAGATCTCCAGGCGCGCGGCGAACTGGAGTCCTATCTCAACCTCCTGGAGGCGTCGTTCAACCCCACCACCGTCGATGGACTGATGTGTCGCAACACCCTGAGCGTCGACTGGCGTGGTCAGGTCTATGACTGCGACTTCAATCAGATGCTGGGTCTTGCGCTGGGCGGAGGCGCGCGGAAGTCGCTGTGGGACCTCGCTCCCGGGGATCTCGAAGAACGTCCCATCCGCACCGGCACCCATTGCCTCGCCTGCACCGCGGGCTGCGGCAGCAGTTGCACCGGCGCCATCGAAGCCAAAGGCTGAAGCTGGAAACAAGGGGACCGGCGCAGTCGTTTCCTACCCCCTGCCACGGCAGGTCCGCGGTGCCCGGGGCCCCATACAATCCCGTCTGCGTATCAGCCCACCCCCGTCGGGCTATCGTGAGGAGCTTGTGACGCCAGAACCTACCCCTCGTTCCCCGTCGATGACCCGACCCCCGCCGGCGGTTTGGATGGGGACTGACGCGGT
>JBGAPN010000183.1:0-9556 GCA_044221235.1 Limisphaerales bacterium | reverse complement strand
GGAGACGCCGAACCCTTGCTCAAACATCCGGTCGCCCGCGTAACTGAACGGATTTGCAGCGATCCGGTTTCGGACGATGGACAGCGGCTTTCGCAACCATCCGACGCCCTTCGACAGGGAAACGCGCGCATGGTAGTCGTAGCCATAAGCCACATAGCCCGGGGAAAGTTCATCTCCCAAAACCGCGGCGCGGTGCACCTCAAAGCGGGGCAATTCGAAGCCCTCCACGACCGAGTAGACCTGGACGGTGTCCCCTTGGGGCACCACCTCGAACCGCTGCTCAAAATGGCCATCCTGCGAGGACAACTGGTACAGCGGGATCGGAGACCCCTGTTCGTCCGTCGACATCACCACCACGTCCGGAAACGGCGAATGTCGCCGGGGTTGAACGGTGACGGCGAGAGGCCGGTCATTTCGCATGACCAGCGTCTGGACATCCTCACCGCTTTCGATCGCGGCGGGCGTCCTGCGGGCCAGTGTCCGGGTGAACCGCTGAAAATCGTGCGGCCCCTCCTCTGATGCCCGCAGGTGGGTCGCCCATCCCCGCAACGCTTCGACCGGAGCATCACGCTGCAGGCGACGAAGCGGGCTCACTTCCGCCGGTGCCGTGGACTCGAGTTCAACGTGTCGCACCCATGCGGGATCCATTCCAGCCTGGGCGAGGTCCGCGAGGCTCACCGCGAAGGTTCTCACCGTGGGATCGCCTTCGACCGGTCCGGCCACCGTGTCCGCCTGGTGCGGATCGGCCTCATCCGGCCTCCATTGCGTCACCATGCTGCTGAGGGGCCAGAAACGCACACCACCCGGAGAATCCCCCGCGGCGTCCACCTCCAGTTCGCCCCCTTTCGCATCCAGGAACCTGAGCCGAACCGATACGGAGTTGGTGCTGCGGACATGGAAGTACAGGAACGAGGTCTCGGANTCATGAAGGGTACGCTTCCGGCCATCGGGACCGGGCTCGAGTGACTTCCAGTCGGCCTGGTTTGGAGCCGGGATCTGGTAAACCATCTTGACCGCGGGTTCCCCACGGGAGGTCTTCTTGGTAATCCGGCGCACCGACAACGCGCCCATCGCGTCAAACACCTCGAGCGTCTCAAAGGCGGATCGTCCTTGGGCGTCCAACTCCCGGACTGTCCACACCGTCCATGTACTGGACTCGTCGGGCAGGTACCGGTTCACGCGCCATTCCTGAAGTTCGCCCGCCTGCCCGATGAGGCGGGGTCCAGACCCGCCCCCGCCGGGTGATACGCGCCAGGTCTCGACCGCCGTCGGGCGATCCCGCCAGGGGCCTTGATTGAGCGCATCGGGTCCCGTCGTTCCGGCCGGTGGCCCCGGAACAAATTCACGGTAGTCCATACCGGGACTTCCTGAACGGTTTTCGACCCAGTCGCCCGGCCGAAACAGGTACCGGCGCTGGAGCAGGTCTCCCGGCGCCGATTCGGTGACAAAGAGTGACTCCGCCACAAAGTCCCTACCCCCGGGCGCCGGAAGCCGCGACACTTCCGAGAGCAGGAGGTTCCCACCGCGGTCCCAGTTTTCAACGGTCCGAATGGGCAGGAACAGCGGCAGCAATCCGACCGTTTCGATCACCTGAAGGGGTTCGCCGTTGACGGAAACCACCGACGGCCGCGGGCGGGCGATTGCAACAACATTGCCGCGTACCTGCCCGGCAATGCGGACCGGAACTCCCCGTCGACCGCTGGTGTCCACGGTAAACTCGGGAACACTTCCCGGCCCGGCCCGGGAAAAATAGGCCCGGCCTTCCGCGGTGTCTTCCGCCAGAAGGACGTCGGACCCGCGGGCGTACCACTGGGCGCCGAGGGGGTGGTCGTCCGACGCGCCCGCATCAGGCCAACCGGACGGACGCACACGTTCAATTCGATCCACAGGCACGCCCAGGACCTCCATGGAGTCCGGCTCCAGGGTGCTGCGTTCCCGCACTCTTCCGCCCCGGTCGAGGGATTCTGTTCGACGCGCGAGGGCCGTGCCGGAAATCCACTCTGTGACGCGGGCGCTCCGACCGTCCTCAACGCGGGTCTCGCGCCAGCGGCCGAAGGGATCACCCAGTTCCATCCACTGGGTGCTCACCAATCCCCAGGATGGGGTCACCACCACCGGGAGCAGAAATGCCTCATTTGTCCGCAGCAGTGTGGCTTGAGGTACCCGCTCGCGGCGCAGAGTTCCGTTTTGAAATTCCCGGGAGACGGCGACCCGTTCAGAGCCGCCCTGGTATTCGATCCGCGTCACCAAGGCGAGTCCGGGCCATTCGCGGCGTCCATCTTCCACCAACCGTCCCTCGGGATCCCGCACGGTCCGATAGCTGTCGTACGGCTGGCCGTCGATCCGTACCCGGACCCGGGCCTCGAGTCGGCCATCGTGCCATTTGAGTTGGTCCTCCTCCTTCACGAGTTGGTCGATGGCGCCACCCGGAGATCTGGCAATCCAGGTCTGGTTGGTCTGGAGAATGCCATCGGAATCATAACCCGCCCGGCTCTCGATCGCGGTGCCGACTCTGGACCGGATCCAGCGCCCGCCCGGGGAATAGTCGGAGACCTCGCTGCGGTTGGTGATGCCTGCCTGATACCACCAGTCCGTTCGAACCCGCCAGACGCGGTCCCCGGGTTCCCAACCGCCATCGAATTGGGAAACGTCTTCACCCTTGCCTTCACCCTTGGCGGCAGTGGTCCCGGAGACACGGAGTCCAGCGGCGTCAAAGTGGCGAACCGTGACCCGCAGCGCCGTCTCGCTGCGCACAGGCTGATCCCATCGCGCATCAAACCAATGGGTTCGAATCATCCCTCCGGGTTCCTCTTCCACCACCACCCGGGTCCGGGTCCGGGGAAAGACAGACCGGGTTTCAGACCGGGAGACGACCTGGCCGGATCCGGTTCGACGGACCATCCGCCGGGGCACCTGGCCTGCCATGAACCCGTCATCGTATTCCAGCTCCAGGATTGATCGAAAGACTGCGGACCCATCCGGAAGCGGGTCGAAGGATTCTTCCGATATCAGGCGCCCAAACTGGAGCGGATCCAGCCGTCGGATGGCGCGCAATCCGGTGATCCGGTCCTGCCGTTCCAATCGGATGTGTCCCCCCTTCCCGGGTTCCACCTCGATCCGATCTTCAAACCGGACCTCGCCCTGCACCGGGTGAAGCACGGATTCCGGCGGAAGGCCACGCTCATCGGGCGAGCCGCCTTGGTTGGCGAACACGACGTTTCCCACCACTGCGCCAAAGGCATCAAATCGATTGGTGGAGACTCCGGATTCCGAGGCGGTCTCCACCGGCTGGGGAAACCATCCGAACACCTCACGCGTCCAGTCCCCGGTGACCCGGTTCAGTCGCAGGCGGGCCAGCCGGGGTCGGGCAAGATCCACCGATTCCGGAGACGCTTCCCAGGTTTCGGTGGTCCGGGTCTGCTCGATCCATTGCCCTCGGACGGGGGCATCGAGGGTTCCGCCATTCAGCCAGGTCCGCGTGGAGCTCTCGGTTCCCGAATCATCGCGTTCAATGACGGTCCAAGTTCGCGCGGAAATCACCTCGCGAAGGTCGCCATGGTCGTAGACCTCGATCTCCGGTTCACCCGTGACGGGATGATTCCGTCGATGGCGAACCTCACCGACGGAGAACTCAAGGGTCACCGCCACCCGCTCCTCCGTGCCGTCCCCGTCGGCATCGAGTGCGAGGGGGAACCCGGCAAAGTGGCGCTTCTGGATTTGAATCCGCTCCACCAGCGGCAGGGCGTCCACGGATTGGAAAAGGGAATCCAGATCCGCCCGCGCGGTGCGGACTCCCACGCCGAGAACCCCCCGCGGCTTCGAGGCCAGCAGCGGCCCGAGGACCTGCACGCCATCGACCACGCGCAGTTGATTGACGAAGGCGATCCCTGATCCCCCGGGTCCCACTGCCTCCTTCCTCGACGATTCGATGACCTCTGCCGTCCGCGCCCAGTCCAGGTCCCGTTGGATGGCGGCCTGGCCGGCAATGACGGTCCGTTGGATGACCTGCCGCCGTCCGTCGATTACTACGGTATGACGGAACCGGCTGCCGCGTCGATTACTACGGTATGACGGAACCGGCTGCCGTCGGGAGCGAAATACATCAGGGGATCGGAGGTGCCGCCCGCCACGGGAATCGATAGCGCTTCCAACTGGCGTCGCAGGGAATCTGCGCGGGCCCGTTCGGCGGCGTCCTCCGGCAGACCCAACTCCCGCCGTCGCAACAGTCGCCGCCATTCCATCAGCGGTGCGAGTACGGCGGTATAACGCTCCGCCACCGCCGCTTCTCCGACATACAACTGCGGTTCCCGGGCGGATGACGGAATCGACGGACCGTCGTCGACGTCCATGACCTGCTCAATGACCAGGCCTTCCTCCAGGCCCCGTTCGAATTCGCGCAATCGGGCCACCTGACGTTCCACCAGGGCGGAGTAGTCGTTATAGGCCTTGAGGCCGTAGAGGATCATGGCGATCTGACCCCGGTCCGGTCCGTCGGGAATCCGGTAGGCGAACACCGCGAGGTTCGAGTCCCGGGTTCCGCCCTTGCCGTCGGACACCTTGACGTACCCCAGTGGGATCATGTGCCCGGCCACGATCTCGGATTCCATCGACTCCTTGGTCGGGAAATGAACCGCAATGCGGCGACCGATTAGTCCGTAGGCATAGTCATTGTCGTAGGACTTGAGGTCGTCCTTGAGGAGACCGCGTTTGTAAAAGAGGAGAATGGGATAGCCGAAGATGCGGATTTCATAGGCTGCAAGGTCGTTCATGCGCGCGGCGTACGGGAACGGCATCCGGAGCTCTTTGTCCGCAAGGGATCGAAAGCGGAGGCGGGACACGCTGTTCATGAGCGCCCGCAGGTCGAAGGAGATTCCCAGGTATTGCAGCCAGGCCTCGGCGGGCGCGTTGCCCCGCGCCAGGCTGTACAGGCTGGCCCCGCCCGCCGGCGTCACCAGCTTGTTCCCCAGCGCGGCGGCCATGATGTAGTTGATATAGATGTCGCCGTTCAGGGAGTAGTACGGGTTGTTGAAGATCTCCCGCATGGCGCCGGAGTACGCCTGCCCGCTCACCACCGCCGCACCGCTCAGGATGTTCACAAAGAGCGAGTACTTGGCATCGATGCCCGCCAGCTTCGCTATGGCGAGCATGGCGCGCAGGTCGCCGTCATCGAGCGACTCCAGGGTGTCCTGCACCTGCTGGTCCGTGAGGCGCTCCAGGGCCTTTCGGAGCGATTGAAGGTCATCCCGGGTCAGCAGGTCGTCCGGCTTGTGCCGCAACTCGGGGTCCTGCTTCCGCGCGGCGAGCAGAAGAAACAGCTCCCTCATCTCCTGTGGACTCGGAACCTTGGGAAGAAATCGGGGACCGGCGACCACGTTGTAGCCCAATTGGACGGCCGCCCCGATCGGGAATCCGACCCCGCTCACGCCGCCGCCGATGTTCAGGCCGGCCACGACCGGCTGCACGAACATGTCCAGGTTCGCCCGCTTGAGACCCAGGATTTTGATCCGGCGGTCGATGTAGGCGTTGATCAATCCGAACCTCGCCAGAGCGAGCTGCTGCAACACGTCCGGCTCGCCAAACTCCAGGAGGTTCCATCGGCGCGGATCCTTCTCCAGGGGATCCTCCAGCCGCAGCTCAACGAAGTCGCGGCTTCCCACCGGGTTCAAGGCGGGCTCCACCGCGTCTCCCATCCCCACCCTCCGAAACGCACGGGCCACCACAATCCCGCCATCGGGCTGGCGCAGACGGAGCCGGATCTGGCCCTCCACCACTTCCCGCTCGATGTCGTCCTCCCGAAACGCCACCACCGGGCGGGCGAGGTTGCCATCTGCATCCACGGCGAACTCGAACGCGACGAATAGATTGGTGTCGCCCGTGGGACGCGGCACCGGGACGGCCAGGTCAAAGGTGCCGGATTCCCGGGCGCTTTCGAGGGCCTCCCATTGCGAACGGGCATCCAGCCGGCCCCGGGAGTCCCGGGCGGACAAGATCCGGCGCCCGGCCACTTGGAGCCGACGCGACTTCTCATACGCCAGGGTCCGCGCCAGGGCTTCGGCAGCGACCTGAAACCCAAACTCAACCCGGTATCGGCGCACCGGCCCCTCGCCCGAGTCGCCCGTTCGGAAGGTGAGCGTCACGAACGTGGGCATGGCCGGTGACTCGTTCTGAAATTGCGCCAGTTGTTCCGCGGTCAGGCGCTTGCCGGGCACGCCGTCCTCGGTTTTTCCATCGGTCCGCCAGGCCCACACTTCCACCAGGGGATTCCGCTCCTCGATGAAATCAAAAAAACCACGGCGGGTCGCAAACCGGCCGTCAATGGCGTTCAATGTGGCCGGCTCCAGCGAAACCATTGCGGCGAACCACTCGCCGGAGCGCTTCTCGGCGACCAGCGCGGCGTAGCGTTCCCCGGCCGCCCGGTCGTTGGATCCCGCATTCCCCGCGGCTTCACGATGAACGATGGGCGATGGAAGGCGTCCCACCGCCTCGTCCAGGGCGGCCTCCACGTCCCGATCCCCACCCGGGGCGTCTGCGCCGATTCCCGCGAAGAATCCCCAGAGCCAAAGGACACAGGCCAGCCAGCGGTGAAACACTGGCGGCATCGGATGGGGCTTCCCGGGGCCGGAATCCAATCCAGGCGGGAGAGGCCATCGACGGAGGTCCTGGGGTGTCAACGGGACTAATCTCATCGAAAAGGCGGCCTCGCGTCGAAAACTTTCAGCACCCGGACATCCGGCTGGAGCGGACGGTTCCGTCGATTTGGACCTTGAGCCCGGGCGGGCTCCCTCGAAAGGCTTCGCCGTGCTCACGGATTTTCAGAGCGTTCATTTTGTCGGGATTGGCGGCACCGCAATGGCGGCAGTCGCCGTGGCCCTTCGCGAACGGGGCGTCGAGGTCACCGGATCCGACCAGGACGTCATCTATCCCCCGATGTCCACCTTCCTGGCCTCGCGCGGCATTGTTCCGAAGGCCGGTTATTCCGAATCGAACCTCAGCCACCGGCCCGACCTGGTGGTCATCGGCAACGCCATTTCCCGCGGCAATCCCGAGGCGGAGTACGTGCTCGACCACAAGATGAGGTACTGCTCGCTTCCCGAGCTGCTCAAGGAATGTTTCATCCGAGGAAAGCGATCGCTCGTGGTGACCGGCACCCACGGGAAAACCACCACGACGTCACTGCTCGCCTGGGTGTTTGAAAATGCCGGACTCAACCCCTCGTTCTTCATCGGGGGCATTCCGGCCAACCTGGGACAGGGGGCGCGGTTCACGGATTCCCCGTGGTTCATCCTCGAGGGCGACGAATACGACACCGCCTTCTTCGACAAGCGCAGCAAGTTCATTCACTACCTCCCCGAGGTGGCCATCATCAACAACCTCGAGATGGACCATGCCGACATCTTCGGCTCGCTCGCGGACATCCAGCTTTCCTTCCGACGCTTCATCAACCTCGTCCCACGAAGCGGACTGCTCCTGGCCAACGCGGATGAGTCCAATCTGGCTCCCTTGCTGGGAGTACGTCACTGCCCGGTCAAGCGGTTTGGGTTCGGCGAGGCGAGCGAAATCCGGGCCACCGGCATCCAGCTTCATTCAGATGCCAGTGAGTTTCTCGTGGGAGATTCCCGGTTCTCCATCCCGCTGACCGGTGAACTCAATGTCCGCAACGCCCTGGCCGTGGCCGCCTGCGCCCGACACTGCGGTCTCACCGACGGGCAGATTCAGTCCGGGTTTGCCAGCTTCCGCGGCGTCGAGCGGCGGATGACCGTGCGCGGCGAAGTCCGTGGCGTCGCCGTCGTGGACGATTTTGGCCATCACCCCACGGCGATCCGGGAGACCCTGCGCGCGCTCCGGGTGCGTTTCCCGGGGCGGCGCCTCTGGGCGATCTTCGAACCACGATCGAACACGACCCGGAGAAACATCTTCCAGACGGAACTTGTGGACGCCCTCGAACGGGCGGATCTGGTGGTGGTGGCCGAGGTGGCGCGTCTGGAGCAGTTGCCTCCCGAGGAACGGCTCAATCCGGAGCGGTTGATGCAGGACCTCCGGTTGACCGGGCGTCCCGCCGCCTACCTGCCAACGGTGGACACCATCCTCGATCATGTGGCGGATCGTGCCGAATCCGGCGACGTGGTGTGCGTGTTCAGCAACGGCGGATTTGGGGACATCCACAACCGCCTCCTCGAACGCCTGGGCCGGAGCTGACCCGGCAGGGATCGACTGTGTCGGTCCCCATTCAATTCCGCCGCCACGGATGGGGTCATCTACGGGAAAACAGGGGAAGCCCCTCGCACCAAAAGCGTCCTAACGAAAACCCGTCGGTATCGGCTGACACCAACGCGGCCCTACCCACCGCACACTCACCACGCGGATTCGATGGTCGCAGTCACCGATTCCACCGTGACCGATTCCATGATCCGGCGAAGTTCCTCAGCGGAGCCAGCAATCGGCCTGCCGTCGTACCGGTAGAACTCCAGGTTGCGGCCGGCCACCGCCGGATTCGGAATCAGCGTCCAATCGTCGCGCAGGGGCAGGATGCAGGGATTCACCGTTGGCGTTTCGATCACGAACTGGTGGGGCACCTGCACCGCCGCCGCCAGGTGCATGAACACCGTGTCCACGCTGAGAAACGCGTGGGCGGAATCCAGTAGGGCCGCCGAGTGTCGCAATGAGGGAGCTTCGGCAAAATAGACACGCCCGCCGCGCAGTTGCTGAAAGAGCCAGCCGTGGGCATCGGCTTCGTCCGGGCCGCCAAAGAAGACCACCGGACGCTCCGGATTCTGCCGGGCCCAGTGGCGAATCAGTTCGGCATAGCGCTCCAACGGCCACCGGCGCAGCGAGAGATTCTTCGTGCCACCCGATCCCACGTGAAGCCCGAGCCAGCGGACCCCTTCCAGCCCGTTTCGGGACAGCCATTGTCCGGCCCATTGGGATTCGACGCCGCCCAGGTACAGTTCATACGCGGGTCTGGGCAGGGTCCTCGGAACACCGAGCCGGTCGAGAAACCGGAAATTGTTCTCGCTGGAATGGACGGCGTACTCCTGCGGGATGGAATCCGTGACCAAGCGGTCGTCGAATGGCCGATGATTCTCGTACTGGTGGCTGAATCGCCTCCGGGCGCCAATCGCCCACGCGATGTAGCGGTACTCGCGCCGGCCCTGGGGATGGACATTGAACGACGCGTCATAACCTCGCCGTCGCATCGAAAACAGTTTCCAGGCCGAAGACAGCTTGGACGCCTTGATGAACGAGTGCTGGTGGACGGCGTTCAGGTGCGGATTCATTTCCAGGAGGCTCCGGGCCCCCGGCCACATCACCAGCGCCTCGATCGCCGCCCGCGGATACGCCAGGCGCAGGGCGTGCAGGAACGGCGTGGCCATCAGGGTGTCCCCGATGCCGGCCAGCGAGATGACGAGTAAGCGATTCACTGCGCCGCCAGCGTAGCAGGCCATGCAAGCCATCCCACCTCGGGAAACGCGAGTCGGTTCCGTTTCGGCGGATTCCCCTTCCCGCAGCCGCACCGCGCTCCTTACTCTCCACCCGCTTCCCGAAAGACTTTCTCCTC
>JBGAPN010000182.1:0-9602 GCA_044221235.1 Limisphaerales bacterium | reverse complement strand
TTTGAGGCGAGGGCGCCTCAAACAGCACGCGAGGCGCGTGCGCTCCCCAGAGGTGCTGGACGTCGTCGGATTTCACCGCCCGGTTATTCCAGTGGAAGCTGACGGTGGAAGGGTGTGAGGGACAGGAGATCTATGAGCTACTGTGTCCCGGAGCCGGGTGGGGTGTTTCGAAGGTGTCTTGGCGAGGGGGCCCGAAACGGTCTGGAGGCTGCGGTCCGTTCTGGCTCCCGTGCCTCCCCTGCTCCCTCTCCCACTCTCTCGTCCTCGCGTTCCCCTTCCGCCTCGACGGACTTGGGCCTTTTCATGCACCGACCAGCCCATAGGCTTCGGCCATGCCATCGGATCCCCTCGGCCCACCAAAGATCCCCGTCCCAGCTCCACTTCCCCGCGCAGCGGCTTTGTTCAGCCCAGAGCGTGAGCGAACTCCCTTCCAACCACGTTTCGACCACGGCAGGTATTGTCCCTCAGTCCAGCTTTCTTCTTGAATGGCGCCCCACGCCCGGCCGGCCGTCGCTCAGCCCGGATCCGTTAGACGTCGCCCCGCGCTGTTCTTTCGACCCCGATATGACTGCGCTGCCGTATCCTGATTGTCCCGACTCGATGAATCGTTCGGCCCCCATTCGTAAGGCGCTTCTTTTTATGGCGGTGTGCTCGCCATTCATGTTTGCGTCGCGGCAGTTGCCCATGCCGCACCCGGCAGTGCCGCTCGTGTTGGTACTTGGAGCCACGTTGGCATTCTTGAGATGGGAGGGTCGTTCGCCAGCGGTTCTTGGGCTCGACGTGTCGTTACGCCGGGTCTGTGAATTCGCCGCAGGTCTGGGAGGAGGGGCATTACTGGTCGTCACCACGGTAGTGTGTGCGCGCGTGACTCTCCCGTTTCCGTGGGTGCGCAACCCGGCCTTCGAGCCACCGGCACTGGTCTTTGCGTTCCTGTATTTACTCCTCAGCAACAGCGCCGAGGAACTCGTCTTTCGTGGCTACGGTTTTGAACGGCTCATCGCCGGGATTGGCCACTGGCCCGCGCAACTCGTAACCGCGGTCCTATTCGCTCTATTCCACATCCTCAGCGGATGGCCATGGCAGACCGCACTGATTGGAACGACCTCTGGTTCACTCCTGTTTGGGCTGGTTTTTGTTCGCTGGAAAAGCATCCCGGCGGCCACTGGGGTTCACGTTGCCGGAAACTGGGTGCGCGAACTGTTGTTCAGTGATCCTCCGACGCACAGCACCTTCTACGCGCCGCTCGCCCCCCGTCCATGGACATCGGCAGAGCAGCTACAAGCCGGTATGATTTTCACCGGACTGGTCCTGCTTGCCTGCGTGATGCTGACCCTATCGATTCAGAACCAGCGCCGAAAAGCGGGCATCGATCCGCTGGATTGATACCCGGGAAGGTAAGGCCGTCAGTCGAACATCAGTACGATGTGTTGGTCCCGCCGATGGCATGGGGCCGAGGGCAGTCACGACCGTTTCGGATTTACAGCCGAAACTTCAACGGATGAGACTCTCCAGGGGTGCAGAGCATTGCTGGCGCACCATAGGGTCCGGCTCACCACCGATGGATATCCGAGACACAACGGACGCTGACGCCGAGGGCGTCGCTGCCCTGATCGACGCCGTCGCAAGGGAAAGACGGTTCCTGGCAGGCACGGTCGGTTTTCCCGCGGACAGTACTCGCGCCTTCATTGGATCCGTCCGGGCTGCAGGCGGCGTTCACATCGTCGCTGAGGAATCGGGAGAGATCATCGGTTGGTGCGACATCGTTCCGCACCCGTTCGAAGGCATGCGGCATGTCGGTCGCCTTGGAATGGGCGTGCAAAAGGATCATCGGTCCAGAGGTGTTGGCCGCGGGCTCCTTTCCGTCGCAGTCCAGAAGGCGTTCGCGGCGGACCTTGAACGCATCGAGTTGGAGGTTTTCGCCTCCAATCGTTCCGCAGTGAGATTATACGAGAGGTTCGGCTTCCAACGTGAAGGGCGCAAAGTCGCCGGCCGCAAGTTGGACGGCGTCACCGACGACATTCTTCTGCATGCAATGCGGAAGGCGAGCTGACGGTTCAAAGAGGCGTCCCGGAAACTGTCCGGAAACTCAGGGGGGTCTTGAGTTTCCGGACAGGCTCTGACCCGAAGCGCACACTTCACACCCATCCGGTCAGGCCATAAGGTTCAGGCCGCATCGGAGCCCCGTCTCAAGGATACAAAATGGAATATGCCATTGGAGTCGCCGCGGCGACCGCGGTCGGACTGTTCGCCAGCGTGGTCGGCTTCGACAAGGAACGCAGCTTCTACCCGGTCGTGTTGATCGTCATCGCCGTCTTGTACCTCCTGTTTGCGGCGATGGCTGGGTCCAGAGATTCCCTGGTCGCAGAGTCCATTCCCGCACTCCTGTTTGTGGCAGCAGCCGCGATCGGGTTCCGGAAGTCTCCCTGGTTCGTGGTCGCCGGCCTGGCGCTTCACGGTGTTTTTGACTTCTTTCATCATGGAGTGATCGCAAACCCGGGGGTCCCTGTTTGGTGGCCTGGTTTCTGTCTTTCCTACGATGTCGTCGCGGCCGTCTACGTCTACCTGGCCGTGCTGATTCATTTTCGGAGGGATTCGCATCAGGCCTAGAAACAATGGCTCCCCAGTTCCGCTGAACCGGTTTGGACCCCGTCCTCCATTCCTTCCCGGTCGTTCGTCGCCGGTTCGTGCCTCGGTGCGAGGATTTCCCCTCCTCCTGGGATTACCCGGGCAACGCGGGGTCTGAACTTCGCACGGCCGTCGCATTCCCGAGGACCCGTTTCGACACAGATCTCCGGACCGGTGTCTTAAACTTTAAGCCTGTGAGCGGGGGGAAACAGCCGTTTATGGGCCCAAATTGGCATCGTATCGACGTCTTGGGCACTCTCCACGTCTCCGAGCGGAACTCGCGTCGCTTTCAACTGCCATCGAGTTCCTGAGTCCCGTACCTTTCGCGGAGTCATGGGTTTCATCGACGCTGCGCACCAAGATTTCCGGAAAAACCCATTGACCCAAACCCCTCATTTGCTAGGAATCCCGCTCCTTTCGTGGGTCGCATGAAGACTTTCCTTCCCAAAGTGGATATCCAACGGCGCCAGTGGCGCGTGATTGACGCCAATGGTGCCGTTCTCGGCCGCCTGGCGTCGCAGGTTGCCGATGCCTTGCGCGGCAAAGACAAGCCGACGTTCACTCCGCATCTCGATGCGGGTGACTTTGTTGTCGTCATCAATGCCGAGAAGGTGGTCCTCACCGGCAAGAAGGAATACGACAAGGAGTTCATGAGCTACTCCGGTTGGAAGGGCGGCGAGAAACGTCGCACCGTGGCCCAGGTCCGCCAGAAACATCCGGAACGCCTGATCGAGCACGCCGTTCGTGGCATGCTCCCGAAGAACCGGCTCGGCGACCGGTTGTTCACCAAGCTCAAGGTCTATACCGGCGCCGATCATCCCCACGCCGCCCAGAATCCCGCCTCCATGGCCTACGCGGGCTGATTCTGATTCCTTTCACCACCGACTTGCTGAACATGTCCCAAACCGTCCAATTCATCGGCACCGGCCGCCGCAAGACCGCCGTTGCCCGCGTCCGCATCTCGCCGGGTACCGGCGCCATTGTCGTCAACAAGCGCCCGTTCGACGTCTATTTCCCGGTCGAGTCCCTGCGCCTGCAGGTCACCCAGCCGTTTACGGCCACGTCCACCGTCGGAAAGTATGACGTGCACATCAGTGTTGCCGGCGGCGGCCCCAACGGCCAGGCCGGAGCCTGCAGCCACGGCATCGCCCGCGCCCTCCTTTCCAGCGACGCCGCCCTGCGTCCGTTGCTGAAGGCGGAAAAGCTGCTCACCCGCGATTCCCGCATGCGCGAGCGCAAGAAGTACGGCCAGCCGGGCGCCCGCAAACGGTTCCAGTTCAGCAAACGCTGATCCCTTTTTGGTTTCCGTCCAGAGCCCTGCCGGCCTCCGGCAGGGCTTTTTGTTTTCATCCCCCATCGTTTTGGGGTGATTTCATCCGCCGCATCCCTTCAATTCCCTCCGCCTCGTTTCATCCATGCGCTTCCCAACGTCCCCCGTCCGCGTCGCCATCGTCGGTGCCTCCGGCTATTCCGGGGAGGAACTGGTCCGCCTCCTTCTGAATCATCCACGGGTCGAACTCACGGCCGTCACCTCCCGCGCCAGTGCCGGACAAACCGTGGCCCAGGTTTTTCCCAAGTTCGCCAGCCACCCCAAGTCGCAGACCCTCCGCTTCAGCGACCCCAATCCGGAACGCCTGGCCAAGGAGGCCGATATCGTATTCCTGGCGCTGCCCCATGGCGTCGCCGCCGAATTTGCCGTGCCACTCATCCAGGCGGGCACCACCGTAATCGACCTGAGCGCTGACTTCCGACTCCGGAGCGCGGACGTCTACAAGGAGTTTTATGGCCACGACCACCCCGCCCCGCAGCTGCTTTCCGATGCCGTGTACGGGCTTCCCGAGGTTTACCGCAGCCAAATCCCGTCCGCCCAGCTGATCGCCTCTCCAGGTTGCTATCCCACCGGCATTCTCATCCCCACCCTGCCGCTTCTCCGGTCGGGTCTGATCAAGCCGACCGGAATCATCGCTGATTCCCTGAGCGGCGTGAGCGGTGCCGGTCGCAAGGCGGAAGTCGACTACCTGTTTGTGGAGTGCAACGAGAGCGTGCGTCCCTACGGCCTGCCCAAACACCGCCATCTTTCCGAGATCGAACAGGAGCTGTCGCTCGCCGCCGGGGAACGGGTCACCGTCCAGTTCACGCCTCACCTTGTTCCCGTAAACCGTGGCATTCTCACCACCCTGTACCTCGCTCCGGCCCGTCATTTTAGCACTGCCGAGGAGGCGTCCGGTCTTCATGAGGAAATCGCCGAGGCCTACCGCGATGCCTATTCCGGCGAACCGTTTGTCCGGGTCCTGGAAGGAAAATTCCTTCCCGACACCAAGAACGTTGTCGGAACCAACGTGGTGGAACTCGCCTGGCGGCTCGACCCACGCACCGGGCGCCTGATTGTGATGAGCGCCGAGGACAACATCGTGAAGGGGGCCAGCGGACAGGCTGTGCAATCGATGAACCTGGTCTGCGGTTTCCCGGAGACGACCGGTCTTTTGTGATGGCCGGAGCGATGAGGGACCACATCGAGGTCCCCGCCGGTTCAGCCCCTCAAAGCCTGCTTCGACCGACGGTGACACCCAACGTGCCATTGTTGATGAATCGGGCCGGCCAATGGTCTAGGATCCTCCCCCGTGGAAGCAGCAAACCCGGGCGGCCCGATGGACATTCCATGGAAGGCGCCTGAGCAGAAGCGACTTCCCTCAACCATTGTCCCGCTAATTTTCACCCAACTGCGTCGCCCCGAATGCCCCCAAGGTGAAGCCGCCATGCCGACCCACGCATGAAAGTGCCGATTCGAATTCTCCACCTCGAAGACAATCCGAACGATGCGGCATTGATCCACCATACGCTGCGGTCGAACGGCATTAAGGCGGAGATCACCTGCGTGGATGGACGGGATGAATTTGTCACGGCACTCGAGTCCGGCGGCATCGACCTAGTACTGGCGGATTTCTCATTGCCCGGCTTTGACGGCCTGTCCGCCGTGAAGATTGTGCGGGGGAAGGTTCCCGACCTGCCCATCATCCTGGTCTCAGGAACCCTGGGTGAGGAAGTCGCCATCGATTCCCTGAAGAGCGGGGCGACCGACTACGTGCTCAAGGAACGGCTGTCCCGCCTCGGCCTTGCGGTCCGTCGCGCCATGCAGGAGGTCGAGGAAGTGACCGAGCGACGGCGCCTGGAAGCCCAGTTCATCGCCGCCCAGAAAATGGAGGTTTTGGGACAGCTCGCCGGCGGTGTTGCCCACGATTTCAACAACGTCCTGGCCGCCATCATGGGTTACAGCGACCTGCTGCTGGCGGAACTCGGTCCCAATGAAGTGTTGAGCGTTCTTGAGCTGAATCGGGTGGCGCGTGACCTCGAGAAGATGCTGCACCGCCTGATTTACGGAAACATCACGCTGACCCTGGACCTGGGTGATGACATCGGGCTGATCCGGGCCGATTCCGGGCACATCGGGCAATTGATCCTGAATCTGGTGGTCAACGCCCGCGATGCCATGCCCCAAGGGGGAAAGATCGTCATTTCCACAGAGAACCGGACCCTTCCCCCCGACCAGCTTCCGGATGCCCCAGGTGCCGCCCCAGGCCACTTCGTGGTGCTGCGGGTCTCGGATTCCGGCATGGGAATGACCGAGGAGGTGAAGTCGCGGCTGTTTGAAGCGTTCTTCACCACCAAGCCGGCGGGCCGGGGCACGGGGCTCGGATTGTCGACCTGCCAGACCATCGTCCAGCACTCCGGGGGGTTCATCCACGTCACCACCGCCCTTGGGAAAGGAACCACCTTTGCCGTCTATTTCCCGCGCGTGGAAAGCGATTCCGAGGCCGCTCCAGTCCAGGAGCCCAGCGGCCCGTTGCCCCACGGGACGGAGACGATTCTGATGATCGAGGACGATCCTTCCGTCCGCGCTCTATCGGAAGGAGTTCTCCAGTCCCAAGGCTACACGGTGATTTCTGCCAGGGACGGAGCCGATGCCACCCAGAAGCTCCGGGAATGGAAGGGCTCGCCCGTCCGACTCATTATTTCCGACGTGATCCTGTCCCCAACTGTCCTGGAGCCCTCGACAACCTTGTTTTCACAAGGTTCACCGAAACCAAGGCTTCTCTATACCTCGGGGTATACGGATGCCGCTTTCCTGGCGGAATGGCCAGGAGATCTACTGGTGTATTTCCTACCCAAGCCGTTCACACCAGCCAGATTAGCAAGGAAGGCCCGCGAAGTTCTCGACTGAGTCCCCCGACGACCTGGCTTGAAACGTCGGATGGGAGGATTGATTTGGAAACGGGGTCGGCGGATCCCGCCCGCCAATCAATTCTCAAGTCCACGGGCCGGACGCCGATAGACGGTTAGAGAATTATGGCTCTAAGCGTTTCAGGTTTGGCATCCGGGGTGGATTGGAAGTCGATCGTGGAACAACTTGCCGAGGTCGAACGGGCTCCGCAGACCCGTCTGCGCACCGAGCAGAGCCTGATCCAACAGCGCAACAACGCCTTTGGGAGCATCAAGACCCAGTTGTCGGTCCTCCAAAACCGGATCAAGGCGCTCAAGGAAGGTTCCCTGTTCGACAGCCGGACGGTCAACGTCTCCAACTCCTCGGTGGCCACAGCGACCACCAGCGGCGGAACCCCGCTCGGCACGTTTCAGTTTTCCGTCTCGCAGATGGCGAAAGCCGCCACGCTCAACGGACAGGGTGACATTGGAAACCGTCTCTCCGCCACGAGCGATGTCTCGGCCCTCCAGCTGTCCGATGCAGCCTTCCGGACCGCGGTGACGGCAGGAACGTTCACGGTGAATGGAAAACAAATCACCGTGGAGGCGACCGACACGCTCCAGGGAGTCTTTTCCAAGATCAGCACCGCCACAGGAGGTTCGGTCACAGCCAGTTACAACCCAACCACCGACCACATTCAGCTGTCGGGAAGCGGCGAGGTGATCCTAGGGAGCGCCACGGATACGAGCAACTTCCTCGATGTCGCGCGTCTGTCCAACAACGGGACTGCCTCGATCGAAAGCAGCTCGATGTTGGGGTCCGTCCGCATCTCCAAGGAACTCAGTGCCGCCAACCTGGCGACCTCCCTCAACGCCACCGGCGGGTTCAAGATCAATGGAGTGAGTTTCACCTATGATGCCTCGGTCGACAGCCTCTCCAATGTGCTGAGTCGCATTAACAACTCCACGGCCGGAGTCAGTGCCACCTACGATACAGTCAATGACCGGGTGGTCTTGACCAACAAGACCACCGGCGACGTCGGCGTCGCCGTGGAGGACGTATCCGGGAACTTCGCGGCAGCCACGGGGCTCACCACCGGAAGTTCGCTCCAACGGGGAAAGAATCTCATCTACACGGTCAACGGCGGCGGAACGCTCACCAGCCAGTCCAACACCATTAGCGCAGCCAACTCCGGAATCTCCGGGTTGAATGTGTCGGTGCTGGCAGAAGGAAGCTTTTCCATCGGCGTCACCGTGGACACGACCACGATCAAGAATGCCATCAAGGGACTCGTCGAGGAGTACAACAAGACGCAGGCCCTGATAAATACCAACACCGCAAGTTCCACCGATTCCAAGGGAAAGGTGACCGGGGGGGTCCTCGCGGCCGATCCCAATGCCAACGCGCTGAACTCCGATTTGCGGCGGCTCGTCAATGGCGACATCGCCGGACTCTCCGGTTCGGTCCAACGCTTTGCTTCCCTCGGCTACTCCTCCAACGGGAATGATGACTCCCTGATCCTCAGCAGCGAGTCGAGCCTGGACCAACTGCTTTCCAGTGACCTGACCTCCCTGAAGGAGTTCTTCACCAATTCCACCAGTGGACTGGCGGTGTCCTTCGACAAGTTCATCGATAAGACCATCGGGGACGGGGGCACGTTGGTTGTCCGGCAGACCAATCTGACCGACCAGTCCAAGAAGATCGACGAGTCGATTGCCGCCTTGGAACGGGTGGTTCAGACCAACAAGGAACGTCTGACAAGCAGCTTCATCGCCATGGAGACTGCCCAATCGAACATCAATCAGCAGCTGACCTACCTGCAACGGTCCTTCCCCGCCTGAAGTCAGTCCGCTGGGTTCAGCTTTCAGTTCCCACCCGGGTTGAACGACATGCAGCCCGATTTCTCCTAAAGTTTCGGACGGAATCGCCGACATCTGAACTTGAGCCGATGAATGCAGGGGATTCGTGCTGGCCGGCAGCCAGCAGCCGAATGGCGCCCCGGACTCGACTCCAGAATCACTTATGTTGCCACATCTCAGGCGGATGGTTCTTGGTTCGGCGATCCTCTGGGTCAGCCTCCAGCTCACGGTTCGATCCGGTCCCTACCTCCCTCGCCTCGGTCCGGCTCCGCTGCGGTTCCGTCCTCTGCCTGCGTTTGAGCCCACGATGTTCACCCTTCCGCCGCTGAACACCGTCCCGATCGCTCCGACGACAAACGTATCGACGGCTCAATATTCGTCGCCCGCACCGGATCCCGTTGACACCAGTCCGGCCGTTCCCTTGGTTGCCTCATCGACCCCCGTTCAGACGAATGCACCCCCGGCTGGGCAGTTTCCTCCTGTCCCTGAGAATCCACTCCAGATCTCTCCCCAGCTTTTCCTGGAATATTTCCGTCAAGGCGGCAATGAAACAAATGGTGTTCAGGTAGTTGCGCCAATCGGCGGGTTCACGCCGCCGATCTGGAACCAGCCTCCGGCTCCCCAAAGCTCGGCAACCTACCGGAGCAACTGAAATGCAGATGTCGAAGCGAATGCTTTCAGCCCTGGTTGGCGCCCTTGGGCCCGCGGCTGCCGCCCTGGCGGGCCACGCCGACCCGGACACGGCTTCGCTTCTCCGACGGGTTCTGGATGCGACCGACGCCACCAACGCCGTCGTGACCCAGGCCGAATCGCCGGACTCCACTTCATCCAATGCGGCCCTTCGGGATTCCGATCAGGTGCTAGCCACGGCCAACCTTCTCGCCAAACCCGAGATCGTTTCCCCCGTGGACCTCCTGGGG
>JBGAPN010000181.1:0-9622 GCA_044221235.1 Limisphaerales bacterium | reverse complement strand
GAGCAGGTGCAGTCTTCATGGGTGACAACTTGTTGGGGCAGTCCCACGAGGGCTGGGCAGTCTGCCTGAGGATATATCGGACAATCCTTACAGACCTGTAAGGATTTTGATTAGGACCGGTGGGAAATTCTTCCGTTGGGGTCTTGAAGCGGTTGAACCATGAACCTCACGCATCGAACGTAAGTCCAACTGGGGCCAGCCCTTTTGGAATCGGATCACCCAGATCCCCAATTGACAGTGTTTGGTAGGAGGTACTTTGATCGATCCCAATGAGGAGTGTGAGCCGTACAACGTGTGCCGCAAAATGGCGCGGGAGCGGAAGGGCGGTTCTGGGCATCGCGCTGCTGGGCCAGGTGACTTGGAGCGGGTTGGAAGGAGCGGATCCTCCCGCGTCGAAGGCGGCGATCCACGCGCCGTCCGTCGACCGGGTCGGATTTCCGAACGGTTACCTCACCCATTTCACAGTGCTGCGCACGGTGGAGCGGGACGACGGAACGAAGCTGGTCACCGTGTACGGCAACGCGGAAGCGGCATCCGTCACCAACAAGTCCCAACTGCCCTATCCGATGGGCGCCGTGATCGTCATGGAGACCGTGGGCACCCGGCTGGGAGGCGACGGCAAGCCGCTGCGGGACGGAGGGGGAAAGGTCCAGCGGGATCAGGTGCTTGGAATGCACGTCATGCGCCGGGGTCCCAACTTTGGGGAGGCCTACCTCGACAAGCGGAGTGGCGAATGGGAGTTCGCAGAGTATCGGGCGGACGGTAGCTATATCACTCCGCCCGAGAAGTCGGACACCTGTGCGGCGTGCCATATCAAGGCCGGCCGGGAATTGGACTACGTGTTCAAGGCGCGACTCACCCCGTAGTCAGACGGGGTGTGACGGACGATGGAGTAGGCCAACGAGAGCCTGTTTCCCCGGGGCTCTTGGTCCCGAAACCCGAAACCGCAGACGACACCAACTTCGCGAATGGGTGTCGGTACGGAGCCAGAACGCCCGGTGGACTGGCGCCGGAATCCTATCTCGACTGAAGAATCCGGAGGGCTTCCTGATGCAGGACTTTCATTTCCAGGCTGAAGTCCTTCAGTGCCTGCGCCCGGGCGGTCTCCGATTCATTCTGTGAAGCCACCCAGGCGAGGTACTCTGCGTAGGTCAGCGCCTGCAGCTGGCTGCCCAGCAAGCGGACTTCGAAAAGCTCGCCGCTGGAACGAAGCAGCTCCTCTCTCGTCGAGGCGGCAATGGCTTCCCGGGTTGCCCGTTCGCCGGACGGAAGGTCGAGGGCATCGAGAACGATGGTGTTATCCTCCTTGGCCTGGATCTCCAGCATGCGAACTCCCGCGGCAGACCTTTCTGAGACCCGCCGGATCAGCCCCCGGACGTCACCCTGTTCGTCCTTGATAAACCTCAATAGACTGACGTTATTCTCCTGGCTCAGAAGATCATGGAGCAGGCTGAGACAGTTGTTTCGGGTGACAGTGTTGGGCGCCAGCTTATGCTGCGGATGCGGACGGACGCTCTGACATCCGGTCAACAAACTGGCCAACGTCCAGACCGCCACCCATCGGACGTGATGAAAGGTCATGGGTTTTGGGAGTAGTTGGGCTCACTTGCCCAGTGATTTGGCGATCACATAAATGACGGCGGCGCCGATGAGGCCGCCCCCCGCCAGCATATAGACAACGGAATAGCCGATGGCCGCGGAAATGGAACGCCGACACGCCCCGATTCTGTTCATACAATCGAATGGATTGAGGTTAGTGTTTCGTCCGCTACTTCCCGTGTTCCGGGTTGATTGGCTGTCCCACGGGGAATGCGCAGTGTGATTGTGCAGAATGAGTGGCAGTCCCTGTGCCAAGACTGGTCCGGAGAAGGCCGGTGCGTCGTTTGATTCACCCAGGATTCATCGGGCCGATTGGCGACTCGCCGGGCTGCGACCCGGATTCCGGTGGTTTTGTTCGTGCCTGGACCTTCAATGCGGCTTGGCGGGCGCCAACGCAATGTGTCGGATGCCGCCAATATTTACGAAATCCAACAAGTCAGGTGTCGACCCTTCGATCATGCAATTAGACTGGTTCCCTCGGAGACTTGAGAATTGGAGATTGCGAAACGCACGATTGCCTCCGGCGGTTCTGGGAGTGGATCCATGGGCATGCGGACGAGTGACGTGTCCGTCACGAATCCAGTCCGGCAGATAAAACGACAGGACACGCCGACTATTTTTGTCGGAGCCAGCTCGGCGGAGTGTACCCTTGAACCGTGACCACCATCAATGAGATCGCCCCCGACCTGTTTCGACTCTCCATCTACGTCGCGGACTACGATATGCAGTTCAATCACTTCCTCGTGCGCGACGAAGAACCGCTGCTGTTTCACGCCGGATTGAAGGGGATGTTTCCGGCTCTGCGTCAGGCGGTCTCCACGCTCATGGATCCGGCCCGGCTCCGGCACATCGCCTGGAGCCACTTTGAGTCCGACGAAGTGGGTGGGCTCAATCACTGGCTGGAACTTGCGCCCCAGGCCCAGCCGGTATGCACCCTGGTTGGCAAGCTTGTCAGCGTGGATGACTTCTCAATCCGGCCCGCACGCGGAATGACAGCGGAGGATGTTCTGGCCACAGGAAAATACCGGTACCGGTTTCATCGCTCACCGCACCTGCCGCACGGGTGGGACGCTGGCGTGCTGTTTGAAGAGACCCGCAAGACGTTGTTCTGCTCCGATCTCTTTCATCATTTTGGCCAAGTCGCTCCTGTCACCACTTCGGATCTCATTGACCCGGCCCGAAAGGCCATGCGGCAGATGCAGTCGGGTCCGCTTGCCGACTACATGCCTTACACCGGGCAGACGGCCGGTGTCCTGCGAGGGCTTGCCGCCCTTAAACCGGAGACACTGGCCGTGATGCACGGATCCTCCTACGTGGGTCAGTGCGGTAGGCTGCTCATCGACCTGGCGGGGGTGATCCAGGAGAACTTCGACCGGGCGTGACCATGAACCGCCTGGACCGAAGGTTTGTGAATATCCTGGACTGCCATTGTCCGACCGGTCGCGCACAATCGGGGCATGCCGATGGTGGAATATCTCGTGGCTGGAGTCTTGGGGCTCGGGCTGGGGTTTGCCCTGGGCTGGCTCGGTCGCGCCCTGCGAACGAGCGCCCCGGATACCCGGGTGGAGGAGGAGCTGCGCGGGCAGCTTTCGGCCCGGGATGCCGAACTGACCCGGGTCCGGGCCGCCGCGGCGGAGGCCGGAGCCGCACGGGCGGCGTCCGATGCGAGCCGCGCGGCCGCCGAGCAGCTGGCTTCGGCGCGGTTGGCGGAGGCTTCTGAACACGCTCAGCGTGCGGCGCAGCTGAGGGAACAGGTAGCCGCCCTGGAGGCATCCCTCGCCACCGCCCGGGCGGAGGTGGACAAGGGGCAGGCTCTGTTGGCGGAGCAGCGGCGGTTCCACGAGGACCAGGCCCGCGAGTTGCGCGAAAAGCAGGAGATAGCGCTGCGGGAACTGCGTGAGGCCGGGGACCGTGCACTGGCCGCGTTGAGGGACCAGTTCAAGGCGACAGCCTCCGAGGCATTGGCCATCAACAATCCTAAGTTTCTCGAACTGGCCAATGAACTGTTCGCGCGGTTTCGGTCGGAATCCGAGGGTGATCTCGGACAGCGGCAGGAGAAGATTGCGGGACTGGTCAAACCACTGGAGGAACAACTTCGTGTGTACCAGGAACGGTTGCAGCAGGCCGAAGCACAGCAGCAGGCGGCGTTGGGGCAGGTGAATGAGCAGCTCCGGGCGCTGGCCACGCAGAGCCAGACCTTGTCCAGCGAGACCCAGCGGCTGCGGGTGGTGCTCAGTTCCAACCAGGCGCGCGGTCGCTGGGGCGAGGAGACGCTGCGCCGGGTGGTGGAGGCGGCCGGCCTGAGCGCGCATTGCGACTTTGACGTTCAGGTGCAGGAGGGCGACAAGAAACCCGACCTGGTCGTGCGGTTGCCCGGTGACCGGGTGATCGTGGTGGACTCCAAGGTGCCCGACCTCGATTTCCTCGACGCCCTGAATGTTGCAGATGACGTGCGGCGCGGGGAGGCGCTGCGGGACCACGCGGCCAAGCTTAAGGCAACCATCAAGGCACTGGCCGACCGGGATTACCCGAGGTTGTTCGCCAACGCGCTCGACCATGTCGTGCTGTTTCTGCCGGCCGAATCGCTGTTTAGCGCCGCGCTGGAAGGTGACCGCGACCTGATCGTGTGGGCGGCGGAACGTCGCATTCTGCTGGCCACGCCGGCGTCGCTGATCGCCCTATTGCGAAGCGTGGCGGTGAGCTGGCAGCAGCATGAGCAATCGCGCAACGCCCAGGAGATCGCCGCGGCGGCACAGGAGTTGTTTTCTCGGGTGGCCCGCCTGGCCGAACACCTGGCCAAGATTCGCCGGGGGCTCGAGACGGCCAACGATGCCTTCAATGATGCCGTGGGGAGCTACGAGGGGCGTGTCCGTCCGCAGGGGGAAAAGCTGGTGCGGTTGGGCGGCGGGGCCCCGGGGAAAGAGCTTCCGGAAATCACGGCGATGGCAACGGCCCTTCGCCTGCCGCCGGAGACCAGGACATAAAAGAACCGTTGGATCCCCTGTGGGTTCGTTGTAGAGCGGACGGGCTCTAAGGAATTCGCCGGGTCGCCTCGTGTGATTTACCTAGGGGGATTGGAGAATTCCCCCAGTCGCCGGCCCCGGTCAGGACAGTAACGTTGGGTGTGCGTAGTCGGGCCGCTCCCGCAATGTGAACCTAACGAGCATTCACTCAGGAAAATTGACAGTCGTGGCGACAGCCCCTCCGGGCCGGGACCTGTCGGTGCGGAGTGCCCCTCTGAACCAGGACTTCGCCGGGGAGGCATCGATGTCCACGTCGATGCGTCAATCAGCCGATTACCGGCGTCAGGGGATCGGTCCCACCGATGCCTGTTGGCGGGATCGGTTCTGGCGGGAATCCGGCAGCTCCCTGATCGAGATGCTGTGCGTGCTCACCGTCCTGGCGCTGCTCTCAGTGCCGGTCGCAGATGCCCTGATGCAACGATTGGACGCATCCCGCCAGAAGGACGAAGCCCGTCAGATGGAACGCATCGGTGCCGGACTCCGGCGCGGAGTGTTGGTTGCCAAACAGGTCCCGTCCACCAATGCGTCGTCGTGGTCCGCGCTGGCCGCGGCCCAGATTGGCATCACCGAGGATCTGGTGACCTTCAACCGCGCGGGGGTGGCAAGGTGGCTGGTCTATGATCCGGCGTTCAGCCTGGGGGGATTGGGACCTTCCGGCCTGCCCTTTCGTCAGCAGTCGAACGGGGCCACCAACATGACGAACGCCAGGCTGGTGATCATCTCCAGCCTCGAACCGGGCGCCCCGGCCGTTGACCTGAATACCGTGGACGGCTTCAGCAATCTCTGGAACCGGGCGGAGGGCGCCCTGCCGTCGGGGTGGACGGTCGGATGGCCGGCGGATCCCAGGAATCTCGTCATTCAGCGGGTGGACCTGACCGATCTGTTCCACGAAGTGACCTTGAGCAATGTTGACGGATATTCCCTGGCTCCGTTTGCCGTGTGGACCAACCGCCTGGGAGGCGTCGGATTCACGAACGGGATCGCCGTGGGTTCCGCTCCGGTCTCCACCCGCTTCATTCATGGAACGCCACTCCTGTTGCATTATCGCGACGGGACCCCGCAGGCCACGATCCTGGTGTCGGAGGCGGCCAGCTTTGTTTTTGAAGGCGGCCGCTGGAATCGGCATACGATGACCGGACGCAACGGCTCAAGCACCTGTGGTCTTCTGGGTCAGTATGTCGAACAGTTCATGTACCGCGCGAACTGGACGACAACCCCCAACGGAACAGACCCCGGCTCCGTTATTCTCGGCATGTTCGACACCCTCAACGGCGGCATCGACTGGGCCAATGCCGGCTTTGAGAACGAAAATGGCAACTCCAAGTGGGAGGCGCCGACGGCCCGCTTTTTGTTCGATGTCACCCCACAGTTGATGCTCGGCAGCTGGGACCTCATCGAATAGCGCGCGCCGTCATGAAGTTTCAAACCAATGTTCATCTCCCGGGTCCACCTCGACGGGATCCAAGGTTGAACCCCGCTCAAGGTGGTCGGACGACGGCTGCGGTCAGTGAGCCAGGCGCGGAGACGAACCTGCGGGCGTTTACTCTCATCGAGATGATCGGGGTCCTCGCGATCACCGCCATACTGGTGTCCGCAGGCCTCTCGGTCGGACTGGCCTATCTGAACCAGCAGGTCCGGGAGCAGGAGCGGGCGGCCCTGGAAGAATTCGCGGAGGCGTTGAGGCTGTCGGCCATCCGGGAACTGGTGATTCCGGATCCATCCGGCTACGCGAGCCAGATTGGCAAGTACTGCGGGAGGTCGCCGTCGGCCGTGCTGGTCAACCCGCGGGGCAATACCCGACTTCTGCTGATTGACCCGGGCGTGACCAACTGCGGATTCGACCTGCCCTTCCGGCAGACGAACGCCCCGATGACCGGCGGTGGCACCGGCGTGCTAAGCAATCTGCGCATGATTCTGGTGTCCTCCGTTGGCCAACCGCTACCCGACAGCCTTCCGGCTGCGCCGGGCGGAAAGCCCAGTGCGGCCGTGTTCTCCAATATGTGGGCGACGGCAAAGGGTTCCCTGCCTGCGGGCCTCAGCTGGGATGGCGATCCCTACGACTTGTGCATCCAGCGCGTGCAGTTCATGGACCTGTTTCATCCCGTCTCCCTCAATCACGCCGAGACCGCGGGCATGTTCACCAACGGCCAGATCCGGCTGCCGGGAATGAATGCGTTCGCGGCGCCCTGGGGCGCGCCCGCCCCGAACCTCCGCTGGTTCCTTCAAGGCACGACACTCGTGCTCTCCAATGCGGCCGACGCCTCGATTCTCTCGGAGGTGATTCAAGAGCCGCTGACCTTCACCTATGAGAAGGGGCGGTGGATTCGCGGTACGGACAGCCTGGTTTCGGGTACCGGATTTCGAACGGGGATCACCGGGGCGGATTTTGAGGAGGCCGTCCGACAGTTTTTGGCGACGTCAGTCCCGTCGTCGGGCGGTGGCGGAAAGAAGGCGACGAGCGCACCCGGCAGCGACACGTCCGCGGCGGCGGTCGTCAACGCGATGTCCAACTACATTCGTTTGGGAGCCATGGGGTCCGGGCAGAAGGCGAACATGGCCTCGCCGCTGAACGATCTGAGCGCCGCGCTGCTGGACTACACCGGATTGCCACCCGGACAGCTCAACAAGCCATGACCTCGAACCCGCGTCAGCGAGCTGGAGTCCGGAGCGTGAGGCCGCGTCGTCCGGAGGTGCTGGTCCATACCGGTGGCCGGCACGGTGGGTTCTCCCTCCTGGAGTTGATCGGGGTCCTCTCGATCATGGCCATCATGATTTCCATGGCAGTCCCCACCGCACTCCGCTACTTGCGGGATGCCGAACAGCGGGCGGAGTTCCAGACCGTGGCGGCCATTGCCACCGCCCTTGAGGAAGTGATCCTCGACCGCAAGCTGCTTCCCGGAACGAATGACTGGGTGGACCTTGCCGCCCGGAAGCTGGAGCAGCCCCCGAGAATCCTCGGGGCCACGGGGAGCGGCGCTCCCCGGCTCCTGCTGTACCACCCGTCGAGCGCCATCCGGCCGTCGGCCACGGCGTGGGTCCAGACGGCCTCCGGGTTTCAGGGACTCTCGCCGGGATTCGACCGGATGCTCGTCGTGTCGACCCTCCAATCGGCGTTCCCAGCCGGCGTGGATTTCCGGTCCGTCGCCACCTTTGATGCGCTTTGGAACACCTTGCCCCGGCAGCGGCCTGCGGGATGGACCGCGGCGGATCTTCCGGATCCCGACGACCTTCAGGTGGCGAGACTCGACCTGGGCCGGCTGCTGCATCGTGTGGTTATCAACAACACCGCATCCGACAACTCGCCCGCGCGGATATCCCTGGAAGCGAACGGGACGGTGTTTTCCGTCACGCGGAGCAATCCGGCGACACCATGGGAACGAAGCTTCATCCATGGCACGGGGCTGAATATCTACGGTCCGCAGGGAACCCTGTGGGAGTGTGAGCTGATTACCGAGGACAGGACGCTCTATTACAACGAGACGGGCTGGGGAAATGAGACCCGTTTCGCCGCGTCACGCTCGGCCAGTTGGAGTTCCTCGGTTGCCACTCTGGTCAATGACTTCCTCAATGCGTCCTTCGCCTCGGCGTCCAATCTGCAGCGTCCCCGCGCTGCCATTGATGAGCTGTATCGGACGATGTGGACGTACATGGATTGGGCCGACGCCGGTTTTCTTTTGGGCGGCAATAACAAGAGGCAGGCGCCCGACGTTTATGTGGTGCGCTCAACGGTCGCGCGTTTGAACCAGGGCACGCTGAATCTGATTGGCTCCGGGGGAGGAGGTAAGTGATTCCGTCATGAGCATCGCGCCACAGAGTTCGGGGGCAGGCAACCCAGCGGCCCGACGTTTTCCACCCGGAGACGGCGGGTTCACCCTGCTGGCGGTCCTGATCATGCTGGCGTCGGCGACCATCTTGGGAAGTGTGGTCACCCTTGCCTTACTGGGTGTCTATGACCGCGCGGCCCGGTACGCCGAAGTGAATTCCCTTGCCGATCTCCACCGGGCGATTCGACACAGGGTGATGGAGTCCACATCGATTCCCGGGGCGGTGGATCTGTTGGGATCCGCGGCTCCGTTGGCCGGCCTGTCCCGGGGCCAGGCGGAGATGTCCGTCCGGAGAACGCCACGGGTGGTCCTGGTGGAGCCGGGCCTGGCAATCGGACCCAGCGGAACAGGCGCGCTGCCGTATATCCAGGGGATGACAGGCAGCCTCCAGCCGCTCAATCCACGGCTCCTGCTGCTTTCCTCGACCGGAGATCCTCTGCCCACCAACCTGGTGTCCGGGGCTTCCCTCACCGTGGGACAATTCAGCAATCTCTGGTCGACCGCGCAGGGACAGGTGCCCTCGGATTGGAATTGGTCTGGAAACCCGGGTGATCTTTGCATCGAACGGGTTCACCTCGACGACCTGTTCGTCCGGATCACCCTGCGTTACCACAACTCGTCGGCTGAACACCGGGGCAAATACACGCTCGGCAGCCAGGGATTGACCACGAATTCGCCCGCCCAGCTGCCGGGCCTGACCAACTTCGTTCCCTACGTGATTCGCGGCACGAGCCTGAGCCTGTATGGGACCAACAACGTGCTCCAGTTTCGCGACGTCGTGCAGGAGGACGACCTGGTCTACACCTGTCGCAATGGGATCTGGTATCGGGGCCTCGGGAACGGCGGCACCCGAGTGGGACCGGTGATCCGGCATCCAACCCCCCAGGAATTCGCGGACTGCCTGATGAACTTCCTGAGCCCGGAAGTCCCATTGTGGTCCCAGAACACGACGTCGACCAAGAGCAACATGGAGACGGCCATCATCAACTTTCTGACGGCCGGTGCGTACAACAACAAGAGCAGTGCTATGGGCACCAGTCAGAAAGCCCTGATTGATGCGTGGGTCGCCTTCACCGGAGCCAACCCGAACAAGCCGTAGTTGACGGCGGCCTCCACGGTTCTCCCCCGCTTCCTTCGTTGGTGTGGTTGGTGTCGTTCGTGGTTCCAATCCGGGAC
>JBGAPN010000180.1:0-10690 GCA_044221235.1 Limisphaerales bacterium | reverse complement strand
CTGCGGGCTTGTTGACGGGTGGGGAAGGCACCTGGCTCTGTCGTCTCCAGGCCAGATAGTCGTCATAGGTGCCGGCGTTGTAGATCACCCTCCCTTCCCCTTCGAATGCCAGGATTCCGGTGCAGATGCGGTTCAGAAACGTGCGGTCATGGCTCACGACCAGGACCACGCCGGGAAAGGTTAGCAAGGCTTCCTCCAGGATGCGCAAGGTTGGCAAGTCCAGGTCGTTCGTGGGCTCATCCAGGACCAGCACATTGCCCCCGTGCTTGAGGATGCGGGCCAGAAGCAGCCGGCTCCGCTCCCCGCCGCTGAGATGTTTGACCCGGGTGGTGATCCGGTCATCGGTGAACAGGAACCGTTTTAGGTAGGCTCGCAGGGAAAGGCGTCCCTCGCCGAACACCACAAACTCCGTTCCATCCCCGACCTCCTCCAGCACCGTCCGCTCGGGATCCAGCTGCAGCCGTCCCTGATCGACGTAATTGAACCGTGTGAGCGGTCCCGGTCGCACCTCGCCCTCGGTGGGAGCAAAGCGTCCCAGAAGGACCTTCAGCAGCGTGGTCTTCCCAATGCCGTTGCGACCGGTGATACCGATCCGGTCGCCGGCGGCAAACCGGTGGCTGACGTTGCGGAACAGCCAGCGCCCCCCGAGCTCCACGCCAACGTTGACCAACTCGGCCACCCGGTTTCCAAGGGGCGGGGGTGGCGGAATAACCAGGTCCACATCCCGCTCAACCTCGGGAGCCTTTTGCGTCTCGGCCTCTTCGAAGGCCGCCATGCGGATCTTGGACTTCGTCCGCTGCGCGCGGGGACCGGTCCGATACCATTCCAATTCGCGACGCAGTGCCATTTGCCGCTTGTGCTCGGAGACCTCGGCGGTGGCCTGTCGGATCGCCTTGGCCGCGAGATAGTCCGAGTACGTTCCGGAGTGGGACCAAAACGTGCCGTCGGAGAGTTCCACAATGGAACGGCGCAGCGTTCCAGGAACTGTCGGTCATGGGTCACCAACAGGAAGGCCGCCGGGTAATTCTCCAGGTATTCGGCCAGCCACTCGATGGACTCGTTGTCCAAATGGTTGGTGGGCTCGTCCAGAATCAGAAGATCCGGCCGTGATACAATGGCCCGGCACAGCGCCACCCGGCGTTTTTCGCCGCCGGACAGTCCTTCGAGAGTCGGTCGCCGGGAGGAGGACAGTGGAGGCAGGACAACGCCGTTTCGATCCGGTGATCAATCCCCGTCCAGTTTCTGGATATTGCTCCTCCAACTCGGCGTGATGCGGGGAGTCGGCAGGCAAGGTCTCAAACTCGTGGATCAAATCCAAAATGGCGCGGCGCCATCCCGGACGTTCTCCGGACGGTCTTGGTCGGATCCAGATCCAATTCCTGGGGAGGTAGCTCTTGACAAGATCCTTCCGGCGGGACACATGTCCCGAATCCGGCTCCCAATTCCCGCCAGAATGCGAAGGAAGGTGGATTTTCCGGACCCATTTCGTCCGACCGGGCCGATCGGTCGCCCTCCATCACGGAAAGGGATGCGCCTCCCAGCACGGTTTGCTGGTTAAAGCGGACGACCAGGTCGGTCACAGAGACATAGGTGACTTCGGCAGGCGTAGTTGGCACAATCGAACCGGAAGGGGTGTCGGACGTCGGTTCGCCGGGAGGTCATCTTCTGTGTGCGGCGAATCCGCAGATCCGGCAGCGCCCGGCTTCACAGCAAGGAAGGGCAGGCAGTGATTCGTGCCGGCGACAGCCTCGACCCAGATGCGCGCCTGTCCATGCCAAGACACAAGAAGGCTGGGAAGCCGGGCGCAACCGCCTTGACTCCCCAGCCCTGAACTCCACCGAGTTCAACCGCTCAGCGGATCCGAACTGCGCGGTAAAATACGGGACCGGCCCCGGAAGCAGAATCGTCACGGGCAAAGCCGGCGGTCTCCGACGCAATAAAACCACCCGCCCGGCGCCAATTCCTAAGATCGGTGCTCACTTGAAGTTCAAATTCGGCTCCCGTCGAAATCGAAGCGTCCTCCATGACCACCTGCATGCCACCGCCCCGCGCCGTCTCCACACAGATCAACCGTGGACTGGATGGGTCGGGATGCCCGGCATCCATCACCCGGACCGAAGCGCCGTCGAACGAGGCAAGGCTCGTTCCCGGGTTCCCTTTGAAAACTCCGGCCAGGCGATAGCGCAATTCGCGCGGATTGGAATCGAGAAACGGACCCCAGCGGATGACGCCCTTTGCAGAATCCCATGTGCCACCGTCACTGATTTCCGTTGGGGATCCCTGGCTTCCCTCCTCCACCGCGAACGCCTGGGTCCCCGGGGCCGGCATCACACGAATGGCCACGCGGGTTCCGTCCACGGATGGATCCGATGTTCGAAGGGCGATTCCCCGGAACAGAGGCTGGCCGCTGGCATCTGCAGCCGACGACTCAGAGCCGGGTGTCGGCGGCAACAGGGGATCACTGACCCAGCAGAGCGGCGGCGGACCCAATTCGGGATCAGTTCGGTAGTGTTCCCCGGAGCGCCAGAGCTGGGCTGCCCGTGTGACATAATCCACAGGGATGGGAACCGGTCCCACGGTCCAAATTTTGCCCGACTTCCAAGCGGCCCCGTACGCGGTTAGTTCCGTCGCCGAGAGGGAGTCGTCCGCGGGCGCGATGTCCGCCGGATGCCTTTGGGTTCCCATCAACACCTGGTCCCCACCTGTCGGGTAGGGGATGCCATCGGCAACGGCCCGACCTGAAAACCGGGCGATTTCCACCGCCGCGGCGTTGGGCGTGATCTCGTAGGACAACGTTCGGGGCTCGGCATCGAAAAAGGGTCCAAACTTGACCACGCCGTTGACCGGGTCTGCAACGCCACCCGGCCCCACCGACGTGACCACCCAGTGGGGAATCTCCTCCGTGGGTTGCGCCCCAGTGATGCCTACGAAGGGCGGAGCGTCTTCCACCACGTAGTTTTGCACATCCGCTGCGGCGTCACTGCGATACGCACCGTGAAGGGTTTGCCAGGCTCGAAACGAATCCGGAAGGTCCCGGACGGCACTCAGTTGGAGAACCGGAGGCTTCACCACCTCGATCTCAATCTTTTCGGAAAACAATCGGCTCCCATCGGGCCGGGTGGCTTCTGCGTGAAGCACATGGTTTCCAATCGGTGCGTCCTTCCACTCAAACCGGTGCGTCAGCGTTGCGCCAGGTGCCAGACGGCATACCGAGCAATCCCATGTTGAGGTGCCGATCTTCTGGTCGCCCGAGTAAAACGACTTCCCAGATGAGTCCGTCAGGGTCCATGGCCTCGACGACCAGCGGAATGATCCGTCCCGCCGCAAAGCGGGATCCAGAGGCCGGGGACATCCACCGGATGATCCCCCCGACTTGGACCAGGGACGATCGAACCTTGACTCCGGCCGAGACCACCTGGAGATCGGACAGATCCCGAACCCGGAGGACATGCTCTCCCAGGGGAATGCGGACTTCGAATGCGTGTTCAACAGGTTCATCCACTCCCGGGGCCCGAATGAACGTCAGGTGGGATTCCGCAACGCGTTCGCCATCCAGCAGCAACTCGACGTCAGTAATACCCCCACTCGGCCCACGCCCACGGCCACGACCTTCACGGGTTCCTTGGGGCTGACCACGGATCCGGAGGCCGGTTGAGTGATGGACAAGGTAGGCACCGCAGGCGGTGTCCCCACATCAACGAGGACCTTCTGAGAAGTGATGGATTCCCCGTTTCCAAAGTGCCCCACGGCGGTGAGCAGATACCGGCCTTCTTTGGCCGGCACCCAGTCGATCCCATTGTGGACCGGGGCTCCCGGGGGGAAGATGCCGTCCACCCGACAAACGAAGCAGTCCTCACCGATCTTGTCGCCATTGGCGAAGAACTCGACGGTCGTTACCGGAGTTGTCTTTCCCACGCCGACCGTCTCAATCCGGATCGGGCCGGACTTGAATCGCGCTCCGTCTTCGGGGGAAACGATGACCAGGCTGTTTTGGGCGGACCCACCCTCGTTGATGTCAATCACCGCCTCCGATGGAACCCCCACCTCGATAGTCACCCACGGGCAAAGGCCAAATCATGGGCATCATCAGGGGGACTCGACGGTGAGCACCACCGATTCCGTCCCTTCGAGCACCTTGTCGGTGAGCCTTCAATGCCCAGGACACCGACGACGCCCCAGGCAGGAACATCACCGAACCAAACGGGGACACTGTTCCCGCGGCGTTGAGCGCCAGTCGACCGGCTGGAGAATCCGGTAATCCGTCCCAAGCGTGGCCTCCCCGCCCAACTTGAAAAACACCGCCAGTGCCTGGGTCAGGTCCCTCCCTGCGCCGCAACTCGAAGGAACCCATGCGGTCCTTGAGCTCACCCACTTCCCAAATGGGAGATTGGACGGCGACCACCGAGATTTCCGGTGCTCCGTCCCCATTCGAGTCCTTGACCGTGATTCAGGACGGTTTGGAACGAATCTCGGTTCCCGAGGAATCCTTTCCGAGGGCCCACAGTGAATGAATGCCTGGCGGTGGATTCGTCCAGGTAAAGGACAGTGTCCGCAGCCGTCCGGGGATGATGACATCCCGGGTCAGAATCTCGGCGACACCCAGACGCTGGTCGTCAGTCCAAAACTCCACCCGTCGAATCTCGCTCAACGGATCCAGGGTGACGACGGTCATGGGTACCGTGCCCGGAGTCGAAAAAACCGATCCATCGGTCGGTGATTCCATCCGGATCGACGATCCGCCCTCCGATCCCACCACGATATTCACTGGGCTGGAGGTCACCGGGAACTCCTGCCTGGACTGGGCCCGCACGGTCAGGGCGTGGCGTCCCGGCGGAGCCCCTTTCCAGACCCATTCATGATGAACGGGTTCCCCGGGAGTCACCGGTACCAAGGTGAGGATCTCAGAAACTCCAACTCGCTGGTTGTCCGCCAGAAACTCCAGGCGCAGGACCGCGCCCGCCGGATCAATGGCCGTCGCCCGGAGGGTGATCGGTGCCCCGGAGGCGAACATTTCCCCATCCGCGGGCGCATCGATCGACAATTTGAACGGGAGGGGCGGAAGATTCGGGTCTCCGGTCTGGGCTGTGAGCCGGACACACAGCAAGAGGGCCATGGCAATCCAAGCCGGAATGGGAGAGAAGATGTTCATGTCATCGACAACAGCGCAGTGGTTGGACCTCCGGGATGGAACACATTTTGTATGGCAAATCCCATGGCTGTTTACAATCTAAAACATCGCCATCAGAGGCGTCCTGCGCAAGGGTGACAGCGTAGAGAAAATGGAGGGAAGCCCCGGCCGGAACTCTTCCAGGATGACCCGTCCGCGAGGTTCCGCCGGGAAATAGCGACACTTACAGGATCACGGCCGGGCGACCGCCCGATATTGAATCATCCTAATCGGGCTGGACCTTCGGCGGGAGGGCGCCCAGGGGCAGTTTGGGATTGTTCTGCACGAAGTAGTTGAGCGCCCATTCGGTCGGGAACAGAGCGACGGCGTTGTCCAGGGCGTCGAAGGCAAACCGGGCCCCGGTGGGAAGCGTGATGGCATCGAGCTCCTCGGGCTTGGTTCCAGCGGGCAGCCACCGCACGGCCTGGAAGGGAGCCGGTTCACGCCGGGTCTCGGCGCCGTACTCGGTCTCCAACCGGTAATGCAACACCTCAAACTGGAGCGGCCCGACCGCGCCAAGCAGCGGAACCCGGCTGGCCGTGTCCTTCAGTTGGAACGCCTGGGCCACGCCTTCCCGCAGCAATTGGTCGAGTCCCTGACGGAACTGCTTGAACTTCGACGTGTTGGGATTGTGGAAGTATTCGAAGACTTCCGGGGTAAAGCGTGGATCTCGTCATAGCGGATGGCCGGATCGGTGGTGAGTGTGTCGCCAATCCCGAATCCGTCATGACCGACCAAGCCGATGATGTCCCCGGGATACGCCTCATCCACGGTCTCCCGTTCATTGCCAAACAGCTTGTGGGACGAGCTGAGTCGCACCTTTTTCCCGGACTGCACATGCGTGACCACCATGTCCCGCTCAAACTTGCCGCTCACAATCCGCACGAACGCAATGCGGTCACGGTGCTTGGGATCCATGTTGGCCTGGATCTTGAAAATGAATCCGCTGAAGTGCGGGTGTTCCGGGGCGATGAAGGCGGGTTCGGTGGACGTCACTCGGGACAGACCTTAGAGGATGCACCGGCGCGAGGCGAGTCCCGCCATGGATCGACGCGGGAAACGCATTCCGGAACCGCAGTGGACCTTCCTTCGGCCGCGTTGGAAAACGCCGTCAATGCGGGGACTTGACCTCCGATTGCGGCGCCTTTCCGCCCAGCGTGGTTTCAATCTGCTCCAAGGTGCGGGCCATGTAGGCGTCGCTGCGCTGATCCAGATAGGTCTTCAAGTCCATGAACAGCGCCAGAAGCCGTGACGATTCCTCGGCCGACAAATCGCCTGGATGGCCCATCCGTTCGCGCAATGTCGCACATGCGCGCAGGGAGCGGGCTTCCAGCCCAACGGCTCCGCGGCCGCGCCGGGCATCCCACAGCACCAGGCGTCCCAGTGACACTCCCAACAAAACAAATCCGATGGCGCGCCCAGGCCGCCCAGAATGGCCGCCAAGGTCATGGAGGTCTTGTAGTCGCCGGCAGTGAACACAAACAAACCGGGGACCGGCACCACCATGAACCAGACCAGGACAAACAGCGCCAGGACAGTGGTTCGCCGGTACTCACTCCAAACACGATTGGGGCGATGCCGTGATTGGCCGGGTTCCCGGAGAATCCCATTCAGGCGATCCCGGACGAAGGCCACCAGGGCGCCCTGCTGATCCGGTGCCATTCCCGCGGCGGCCAGGGCGGGCTCCCATTTCGAAGAGTCCGTCCCAGCGGCCAACACCTGGGAGGCGACCTTGTCCAGGTCGGCAGACGCAACGCCGGCCGAACGCAGGCGCCGTTTCAGTTGGTTCACCCTGCGATTCCAGCCCCACCGGAAGAACAAATACCTGCCCCCCTCCCAGAGGAGCGTGCCAAAAACACCCAGGAACAGCGCAAACCCCAGCGTCTGGAGCCAGCCCCCGCGGGCGACCAGCATGGATACCATGACCAGGAAGACAAAGGCGCTGGATCCAGCCTAGCAGCTTGGGGATCGCAACGGACCATCCGAGAGCGGGGCCGCGGCGGGGCCGCGTCAGGAACGGTCCGGCCACCAGGCTCACCGAAAACAGGAGGGACGGAAGCAGAAGCAGCACGTTGAACATGTCGAGGTTCGCCAGTGCCACGAGGTTCAACAGGATCGACGGCACGCCGAACACCCAGACCACGGTCTTGAGATTGATGAAATGCGGGAAGCGGTCGAGAGGCCGGTCCTCACGGGGCCCTGCCGCAGTCCGGAACGCCATGTTGACCCCTTCCGCATCGGTCGCCGAGGCACCGGAGGCGACGAATTCGATGCTCTGGCGCATCAACTGGCCGAGCGCGTGAAGCACCAACTGCGGTCCGAACAGGACCACATCCCGCACGCGGGTGACCAACCAGCGATTGAGTCCGACCACAAATCCACCGTAGAGGCACCCCACGACGGCAAAGAGCGGCGCGATGGGACGGAGCGTCGGGATCGCCGAGGAGGTCAGTCCAAAGACCACCGTTCCCACCAAGGCAGGCCCGCGATGGAATCCGGAGGCCTCCAGGTAGGTGTTCAGTCCGTGCAGCGTGAGCACCTGGTTCATCACAAAGCCGAAATTCCAGAGGAACATCAGGATTTGAATGAACGGAGTGACGTCGAGAATGATGGACAGGGGCAGGAGCAGGGCATTGAGCAGGGCGAACGGAGCCGCCAGAAAGTTGCGTCCGCTGTTGCTCCGGAGTTCCTTGGAAAAGATCGACCACGGCCCGAATTCATTGATCTGCTGCATGATCGGGTCATGCATCATTTGCAGGTAGCCGCCCGACCACCTCGGGAAGGCCGCGAGCCACTCCGCCTGACTCCAGGTTTCCCGGACCTTGTGCCACATCGCCCGGGAGACCGCGAACCGCACACGCCCTCCCAACGCTGCGGCGTCATGCGCGGCTTGGGACACGGCCCAGGTGTCCTCCGAGATCCCGACCGCATGCGGCGTGAATCCGATCAGCCCTTCTGTCCGGGCGGCAAAGGTCGTGCCCCGCTGCATTCGCGACGTCAGCGGCATGCGCAGGGTCAGGGGACGGAGCATCGCCCGCTGGACCCTCGCGTAATTGACCGTGACCATGTTTCCCCAGCCCGTTCCCACCGACTCCCCAGCCCGGCCGCCGAGGAATCCCATGACCCCCCGCAGGAAGGACCGGTGCCCTTCTTCGACCAGCTGCGACCCCTGGCCGAGGTCCGTCAGGGTGTTGGTTGTGCCTCGACCCGGGATGACGATGATCAGATTGGGATCCGACATCGCCTCCTGCAAATCCTCCATGAAGGAATCCAGGTCATGGACGGTGGCATTGCGGTCGAGAACCACCATGGTACCCAACCGGAGGGTCTCCTCAGGCACGAGGTCCATGCCGGTCATGCCGGCGGACTTGAACCCAAACGGTGTCCAGTTCTGAAGGCTCCAGGCGCGGCAACCGGGGGCAATCCAGCGCAGCAACCGCACCAGCCGGTCCCGATGTCCCAATTCACCCGAGGTGTAGTTGAGCTGGACCGGGCGATTGTTCTCCAGGTTGTCATATTTGTTCTGGATGAAATAGAACGTCGTGCGCGGCGCGAGGCCTTCCCGGGTTAATCGAAGCGCGATGTCGACCAGGTTGATTGCGGTGTCCTGCGAATGTCCGGCGGTGGACATCATGGTTACCAGCCAGCGCCGGATATCCCAGGTGGTCAGCAGGTCCTGACGTTCGGCCTCCGACTCCACCTGCAGTTGTAGGTCGGCATCCAGGCCCGGAGGTGCCTCCTGCCCGCGGACCCTGAGTTGCTGCGGATTCCAGAGGGTCACACCCGATCGTTTTTCGAGGTCGTACAGCTGGCCAAATCGCCGCTCCAGATCGGCCTCACTCCATTCGCCGGACATCCGGTGCAGCAGCTTCAGCCCTTCCGAACCCAGTTGGTCCCGCATCAGGCGCCAGCGGGACATCATCAATGCCGGAGTGAGCTTCAGGTGCGACAGGTCGTCGCCGCTCATGTAGACGACAGCGAGGCCGTTTTCCTCCCGGGGCGATGCCGGGGATCCGGTGGGTTGGTGCGCCCGACTCCGCCGCCAAGTCCGCCAGGCGTTGACAATGGGCACCTCCCACACGGCAAGCACGATCAGTCCGAGCGCCACCGCCCAAAGCCAGACCGGTCCCCGGGCACTGCCTCCGAGCAGATTCCCCGGCACAAGGCGAAGGAAAACTCCACCCATCACCGCCAGGGCGACCCCGGTGCGGAGTGGGAAGGTCGCGAAGCCCGATGCCACAGCCGTCGCCAGCAAAAACAACCCGTAACGCAGAAGATACAGTGTATTCCAGAAGACCAGTCCGCCCACGAACAGCTTGGCGGGCGACGCATTCAGGTAGGTTTCCGTGAACCACAGGGGAAGGATCTGCTGGCACAGGAACGCCCCCGCCAGGAAGAACGCCGCGTTGAAGACGAGGTAGAACAGGATCGAGTGGAGGCGGCTGGCGCCATCGCCCGACGGCAGGGACGGCCGCAGGTAATAGCGGAGCGACAACCAAAGGACGGATGCGGGGCGCGTCGCGGTGATGTTGAGCCGGTTCAGGAAGCGGATTGCGTTGCCACACCGGGGATGGCCGGAGACGTAATCCTGGAGGCCCAGGCTCACCACGGTCCCGGCCAGCGGCAGGAGCAGACCGGCCACTTCACTCAGGGCCAGCATGGCCAGGACGCCCTTCACAATAAGGAACGAGCTGAAACTCGGTGTCTCCAGTCGAAACAACGTCAGGCCGAGGAGCAGCCAGCCCACCATCCGGCAGATCCACGAAGCGCGTTGGTACAGGTTGGGATTCCACATCCAGCCGGCCTTGGTGGGTCCCTCGCCCCGTTCGCGGCCAAAGATCGATGTCACGGTGGCGTCGAGCAGGAACGCCGACCGATCCCGTTCGAGAAGGCTGTCGTGAAAGCGGTAACTCCGGACGAATCCGGCGGCGCCGGTCAGCAGCATTCCGAAGAACAACGGCAGGGCCCAGATCAGCGACTTCGGGTCGAGGGCGAAGGCCACCGCCTGCGCCCACAAATACGGCATGATCGGGCTGTCGCCGACGGAGTGATTGTACCAGACCAGCGCTCCGAGCGCGGTCAGGACAAAATGGGGCGCGATCTTGGCCGCCTCGATCAGGTACGGATGGATGGGGAACGGCGACTCCCGGCGTTTCCATTCGCGGTAGTTCTCCACCACCCGCATCAGGTGGGACAGCGGCGTATGGAGTTTTGCGGCTGCCTGCTGCATGACGTCCCCAAGCGTCGCGCCGGGCCGCTGGATCACCATCAGGTCAAAGGCCTCCGGGTTGGCCGGAAAGTTGAACAGGATGCGTGCATCGAAGGGTTCGGGGCGACTGCGCACGCCGAGCGCCAAGAGTTCCCGGGTAAAATCCCATTCAAAGAGCGCCCGCTCCCGCTCATTGGGCAGGGCCTCATAGCGCCGCATCAGGGTTACGAGCGCCCAATAATGTTCCGAGAGGTACATCACCAGGCGGGACCAGATGTGATTGCTGTCCTCATTGCCCTCGAAGGGATCCTCCC
>JBGAPN010000179.1:0-9629 GCA_044221235.1 Limisphaerales bacterium | reverse complement strand
TGGTGGGCGGCCTGGTGTATCGCGGAACGGCACTGCCCGAACTCCAGGGATCCTATATCTACGGCGACTTCACCCGGGGGAGCGTCTGGGCCGCCAAGGACTCGCCCGCCGGCGTCACCGTGACCCGGTTGACCGGCGACACCAGCCTGTCGGCCTTCGGGACCGATCCACGCAATGGCGACATCCTCGTGTTGAACGTCCGGGAAGGCACCCTGCGCCGCCTGATCTGGGTTCCCCAGGAGGTCGCTGAAGCGCAATTCCCACAACGACTGTCCGAGACCGGCGCGTTTGAAAACCTCGCGGACCTCAAGCCGGTCCCGGGACTGGTGCCCTACGAAATCAATGTCCCGTTCTGGTCGGACTACGCCTGGAAACAACGCTGGTACAGCCTGCCGGAGGGCACGTCGTTCAACTTCCAGGTCGATGATCCGTGGGGACTCCCGGTGGGCGCGGTCTGGGTCAAACACTTCGAGATGGAAATGGTCCAGGGCGATCCGGCCTCCCGCCGTCGCCTGGAAACCCGGTTCCTGGTGCGGATGACCAACGACGTCTATGGGGTGACCTACCGTTGGACGGACGACCAGAAGGACGCCGTGCTCGTCTCTTCCGGAGGCCTGAACGAGAACCTCACCGTGGTCGATCCCGCCGGGAAGGTGGTCCGGGAACAGGTCTGGCGGTACCCCAGCCAGAACGGCTGCCGTACCTGCCATAATGCATCCGCCGGGATTGCGCTCGGCTTCAATACGGTCCAATTGAACCGGGATATCTTCCTCGGCGAGGGTCACACCAACCAGTTGGCGGCTCTTGTGAACCGGGGCGCGCTGACGGGATATGCCGGACCCGATCCGTCGCATCGGGCGTTGGTCGCGGCCTCGGACGAAACCAAGCCCCTGCTGGACCGGGCCCGGTCCTACTTCACTGCCAACTGCGTCGCCTGCCATCATCCGGGGAGCGGGTTGGTCAACGGGGCCAACTGGGATGCGCGTCTGCACGTTCCCCTCAGTGCCAGCGGGATCACCAACAACGGATACGTCATCCCGGGCAACGCGTCGTCCTCGACCCTCGTCCAACGCGTTCACCAACGCGGACCATTCCAAATGCCGCCCATCGCGACCCAACAGCTGGACCTGGAAGCGATCCAATTGCTGTACCGGTGGGTCGATGCCGTTCCGTCGGGCCCCTGGAAAACCACCCCGATTGGCAGCCTCCTGCGGGACGGCAGCGTTTCCCTGGAAGGCGGGATCTTCGCCGTCGCCGGAACAGGCCCGTTGGGCGGCACCTCCGATTCAATGGAGTTTCTGAGCCGGACGCTCGAAGGGGATGAGGAATTGCTGGGTCGCATCAATGACCTGGGAGCTGATGGGACTCCCGGTCGGGCCGGACTCCTGTTCCGACAGTCGCTGGCGTCGGACGCCCCCTTTGTGTTTGTCGGCGCGGACACGGATGGGCGCGCCCAGTTTGGCTTCCGGAAGGCGGCCGGTGAGGCCGCTGAGTTTTTCCCAAGGTTCGATGTCACCCTGCCGGCCTCGTTCCGGTTGCTACGTCGGGGTTCGGAGTTCGTGGCTCGCGTGTCAACCGATGGGAAGACCTGGCAGGAGGCCGGAACGGTCACAGTGGAGATGGGACCCACCGCGGAAGCGGGCGCGGTGGCTTCGGCAAGCCGCCCGGACCAGGTCCTGATGGCCCGGTTTCAAGGGCTGGCCGTCCCCCGGGTCTCCATGTCGGCGACGTCACTGACCGGAGAATCCGTGTCTCCGGCTGCGTTCCGACTGGAGGCACAGACCCAGGGGCTGGAGGCGCCGGCCTCGGTGGCCCGGGTGGAATTCCTGGTGGGCGGGCAGGCCATCGGAGAGGTGACCCAGGAACCCTTCCAATGGGTTTGGAAGGGAATTCCAGCCGGAGATCAGTGGGTCACCGCCCGCGTGACGGATGACCTCGGGCGCCAGATTCTTTCGTCACCGTACCGCATCTCGGTTCAACGGCCCAACGGAGTGGCCGAATACATCGGAACCGACATCCAGACTCAGGGCAACTGGGTGGGCAAATACGGCCAATGGGCGAACCGGCTGGCGGGCGACGGGGCCGCGGCCGGGGGAACCGAAGCCCGGATTGAGTTTACCCGCGGATTCGAGTTCGTCTGGGACGCCGAATCCTCGGCAGCCCGCGCCCTCCAACGCAGCACGGGCGAAGGACGGCTGGCGGCCTGCTGGGTCGCCGGAGATCAGCCCGAGCTGGAGGTGACCCTCGATTCCGGAACCTCCGCCCTGCTCACCGTCTACTTGCTCGACTGGGATACCTCCAATGAGCGGGCGCAACGCCTGGAATTGTGGGATGCCGATCGCAGCAATCTCCTCGATTCCCGGGAGGTTCGCTCCTTTTCGGAGGGCGTCTACCTGACTTGGCGGATTCGCGGCCGGGTGCGGATTGTGGCCGTGCCCCTGACGGAGGCCAAGGCGGTCATCAGCGGGGTGTTTGTGGATCCGGTTGGGGAACCTCCTCCCCTGGTCCGGCTGGTGCCACCGCCCCAGGCTCCCCGGGCGACGTTGCCTGTCGACCTGACGCTCCGGGTGGAATCAATGACGGGCGGATCGCCTCCGGTGCGGGTGGAATATTTCGCCAACGGCCAGCTCATCGGCACCAGTGCCCAGGCCCCATTCAACCTGTCCTGGGTCGCACCGCTCGCCGGACAGTACACGGTGGCGGTACGGGCCTGGAGTCGCGTCGGGGATTCCGCCGTGTCCGACCCGGTCGAACTCGAACTGGTCATGCCCATCGCCCGGGCGGATTTCCTGGGAACGGACGATGCCTTCGCCGGAACCTGGCGCGGCCGCATTGGAGTCGACGGATGGATCGTTCCCAACGTCAGCCAGCAGTGGACCGACCGCGTCTCGGTCAACGTCGGCGGCACCCCATACACCTGGCCGGACATCGATCCGGGACCGCCCGCGATGCAGCGACCGGATTCCGAAGGCCGGATTTCTTCCGCCTATTATGACTTCGGGACGTTACCGCTTTCCCTGTCCACCTTGGACGGCCAGCCCCGTCGGGTCAGCCTGTATCTCCTGGATTGGGACAAGGGGCAGCGACGTTCTCAAATCGAGGTGGTCGATCTCGATTCAGGTCGAACCCTCGACCGCCGCGAGGCGTCCGCATTCGACGCAGGACGCCTCTACCAATGGCAGGTGGTCGGCCCGGTCCAGTTCCAACTCAGGGCCCTTGATGGCAATGCCGTCCTGAACGGCGTCTTTCTCGACCCGGCATTCCCCCCTGTGGAATTGTGGCGAAGGCAGCATTTCGCACCCGAGGCACTGGCGGACGCCAGGATCAGCGGAGACGACGCCGATCCTGACCGCGATGGTCTCGCCAACCTGGCGGAGTACGCCCTTGGACTGGACCCCCGCGAGCCCGATTCGGCCGGAGGGCTGCAACTGACGCGGGGAGAGACCGGATGGTGGCTCCAGCATCGCCGACGTCTCGATGATCCCTCCCTGGTTTACGAACTGCAGACCAGTCGTGACCTGATCGTCTGGGAACCTGCCGACCCGCACTTCCGTGAGGAATCCCAGACCGGCCAATCGGGATCCAACTGGGTGACCGTTACTTACCGGAGTCAGCCCGATGTGGTTGATGACGGCCCCCGGTATGTCCGGCTGCGCCTGGGGCGAACCTCCCCGTAGCCGCGGTCAGCGTCTCGTTCCCTCGTCGGCTACGGGTGGGTGTCCAAAGTTGGCGGCGGCATTCCGTGACTTCACCTCGTCGGCATTGTAAGTTTCCGGCCGGTTGAAGCTCGACTTCGAGGCCCGGAACGGCGAGAAGGAAGGCTGACCGTACGAGCCGTCCTGCACCGATTCATGAACGCTGCCGAGTTTCAATTTCAGCTGCAAAAGACCGTCCTCTTCGGCGCCTGTTTTGCCGCAGCCGTGCTGGTGGGCCTGCTGCTGGTGGGTGCCCCCTTCATGCTGGTGCTGGGGCTCTTCGGCGTGCTGTGGCTGATGACGCTCCCCTACCACGCCACGATGTCGCTCTTCCTGGCATTGGCGACGCTGAATTCGGCGTTGATCATCCCCGGACTGCCCGGCCGTCCACTCTGGTGGGAATTGGGAGCCGGGCTGGGGTGGAGTGGGGCCATTGTCACCCTCGCCCTTCGCCGGCAGGAAGAGGGATTTGGCCTGCGACTGCGCCAGAACTGGTCCCTCTTCCTTGGGATCGCGGGATACTGCGGGGTATTGCTGTTCCTCATGTATTATCGCGGCGTCGGCATCCGGGCCCTGGGATCCGACGCCACGGCCGGGCAAATGGGCGGCCGGCTGTACGTGCAGCAGATTGCCTGCGCCATTTTCCCGCTGCTCCTGGCCATGCTGCCACTCTCCGAACGGCTGCTGGTCCGGATGTTCATCATCCAATGCGTGCTGTCCGCCACCTTCCTGCTGTCCGACTTCATTTTCGCCTATGCGCGCGGTCCGCTGTTCGATCTCTTGATCTTCTTCGAGCTCCCTGCCGACGGCATCAATTTCGAGAGCCAAAGCGTCAACTTCGGCATCCGCCGCTTCCAATCCCTGTTCGCGTTCGCGGTCGGCATGCTCAGCATCCTCTGGGTGAAGTTTCCGCTCCGGGACTATGTGACCCGGACCGGCTGGTTCCTCTGGCCAGTCACCTTCGGCTTGATCGCCCTGGGATTGCTCAGCGGCCACCGGCACCTGCTGTACCTCAGCTTCTCGATGCTCTTCGTCAATGCCTGGGCCCAACGATTCTTCACGGTGCCGCGTGTGGTCGTGTTCGGGGTTGTGGCCGGCATCGGCTACCTGCTGCTCATCGCGTACTCCCGGGATCTTCCCCTCTCCGCCCAGCGCGCCATTTCCTTCATCCCCGGGGTGGAAGTGGATCGCGTCGCCTACGAGGACGGCCTGGCCACCATGGAAGGACGCCGCTCGCTCCGCCGGGTCGGTCTGGAGATGGCAGGCCAATATCGCTGGATTGGCCGCGGTTACGGCAAGATGACCGAACTCGACCGGGAACAGTACCGGTTCGACCTGACCTACATGAGCGCCGACAACGGCATCTTCTACAACGGCACGGTCGGACTCCTGGTGAACACCGGGCTCCCGGGCACGTTCTTCATGTTTTTGGTCCTGTGGTCCGGCACCCTCCTGGCCTGGCGCATCATCAAGCATGTCCGGACCCATGGCGCGGAGGATGACTTTGTCCGGTTCGCGGTTCTTCAGGCCTCCTGGTGGATCGCCAACGTGTTCACGTTCGTCTTCATGCACGGGGATGCCGAGTTTGCCCTGCGCTGGTTTGCCATGCCTTCGGGCATCATGATCGCCTGTGTCTGGCACCTTTCGCGGCGTTCCGAACATCGGGAAGTCGAGACCGCACCGAACACGCGGCCCCGGTTTGTGTTCCGCCAGCCTCACGAACCCGTCAGCGGCGTGGTGTAGTCCGCCCCCAGCGGCACCGGCGGCTGGGTGAAGGGCCGATCGAACGGGGGGTTGACTTGGGCGGCCATTGGCGTGTGCTGGAGCACCGTCGGCCATGCGTTCCCACATTCTCACCCTCCTGCTTTCGACTGTCCTTGGTTTCCAGGCGGCTCATGCCGTCACCAACGTCTGGTTCGCGCCCAACGGCCGCGGGGACGGATCGTCCCGCGAGAATCCCCGCTCGTATTATCCCGACCTGCTGAAGTGGAAACTGCTCGGCGACGACAAGAGCATCGACCGCACGGTGGTGATGCATTTCCTGCCCGGGGAGTACCTGATCGAGCCGGTCGACACGGAGACTGTGTACCCCAGCCAGTTTCGCATTTCGATCCTGGGTGAAGGCCGGCGACCGGAGGACACGGTGCTGAAACTGGTGCCCAACCACCCGGGAGGGGCCAGCGACAGCGGGGGTAATTGGGTGAGTGTCATCGACCTCGCCCGGAACAACGAATACCTCCAGCGGTTCGTGATGGAGAACATCACCATCGACGGAAACTGGAGCGGACACGCGAACTACAACCACGCCGGCTATCTCCGCAGTTACAAGGTCAGCCCGCTCACCGTCAGCGCCCGCACCGGACGGATCCGCAAGGTGATCGTCCGCAATTTTGGCGCTCACGGGGTGATGCCCCAGCGCCTGAACGACCTGGGCGAAGGGGTCGAGGTGTTCCCCCTCTGGGTGGCCACCCGCGAGGAGGGACAGGCCCCGGAAGAGGGCGATCCGGCCCCTTGGGTGGTGGAGGAATGTGAGGTGAGCGGATTCAACAGTCTCTACAACGGGTACACCAGCTGCCTGATGGCCGTCACCCGCCTGAATGTGCCGGAGACGCCCGCCTGGGCCGCACAGGATACGTCCCGGCGCCTGGTCTGGTTCCGTCAAAATCAGGTCCGGGGACGCGGCCAGCAACCCGGTGTCATCGGCCTCGGCGCCGCTGGCATTGGAACGAACTACTCCGGGCGCGTGACCTGGAGCGACACCGTGGTGTTGAACGGCTCGGGATTTAACACGGACACCGGAGCCCTGCGCGATCTGGAGTTCACCAACTCCCTGTTTCTGGACGTCGTGTCTCTCGGATACCTGGGGTCCCCCTTCGCCGGCCAGCCCTCCCATCTCCGCTACCGGCTCTCGGGGAACAGCGTCCGGATCGGCGGGTACCTGTTTGGGTCTGATTACACCGATTTCGGCTATCCGGCGGGGACGTTGACCCCCAAGGCGGATCCCAGCCTGGTCCTGGGCCGGCCGCGCGTCTACCGGCCCAACGGACTTTTCGTGGGCGGCATCGCCGGGGAAATCGACCTGCTAAATAACTGGTTCACCTCCCGGCCCGGCGATCTGTTCCGCGGTTCACGGCTCGCCAAGGACACCGAAGCGTCCTTCCAGTTGTTGTACCGGATGCCCTCGAAGGATCCATTCGACGCCAAGGCCCCGTCCATCCCACGCAATGACGCCCTGAACGTCGACCTGTCCGGGAATCAGATCTCCAGCCAGCCCTTCGATTTCGTTGGGCTTCAGTCCATCGGCGGAGGACGGGTGGCTCGCCTCGGGGAACGCGCCTCCCCCATGCAGGAGTTGCGGAAGCCCCTGACCTCCCTCGCCGGTTTTGTGCCTTCCGGGACCGTGGAACGGGTGGTCCTGCTCCAGACCAACCAGCCACGCCGTCTGAAATGGCAGGGTCTGCCGCTGGGCGGCAAGGAACCCCAGCGCATGGAAACAAACTTCAACGACCGTCCCCTCATCGGCGCGGTCGAGGTGGTGTGTGGCACGCCGGGGAAAATCGGGACCGATGGCACCCTGACAGTTCCGGTCCGCGTGGCCATCCAGCCGACCCCGCTCGGTTCCCTGGCCTCCACCCGGCCCATGCCCCGCCGCGCCGTGTACCTGGAGATCCTTCCGGGAAGCCTCCACCCGCAGAAACTCAGCGCCGTCACCGACGCCAATGGGATCGCCACGTTCTCTTATCCGGTCGGCAAAGAGGCACACGGGGTGGACCGCTACCGGGTCTGGACCGATTTCGGACAAGGGGAGCGGGAAGCCTGGGACGAATTCCAGGATGCCTGGGCCACGTCCCATTTCATTCTGGGCACCACGGTGGGAGTTGAAGTGGAGATCCCCGTGGCCGACGCACGGAACGAGCATCCCGCGGTGTTCCGACTCGTCCGCACCGGACCTCTCGATGCCGCGTTGTCCGTGAACCTAGGAGTGGGTGGAGGATCGTTGGCGGCGGAACCGGGACGCGACTACCAGCTGACGGGTCCAGCGGGACCCACCTACCCGGGTGGCAAGGAAGCTGCCAAACAGCCGGTGGGATCCGTGGTGGTGATCCCGGCCGGTCAGCGCGACGTCGTTTTGGAAGCGCGGGCCCTTTCGGCGTCTGCCCGGCAGGGTCGGCTGGTCACCGTCGAGGTGCGACCCGGGGAACGGTACGGCGTGGGCCTGGAAGCCCGGGGTCAGGCGGTGATTTACGCCCCGGGCAAGTGATCGTCCCATTGCGCGTCGGCGAATCGTGTCCCACGGTTGAACCAACGCATTTCCACCTTTTCAAGGACCGGTCTCCCACGGTTTGCTCGCGGACCTCGCGACACGATCCGCCTGCCTACACCGCATGAATTTCGCCGAAAGCCGGTTCTGGATCGCCCTGATTTCCGGACTGGCGGTTGTGCTGACGCTGCGGGCGCTCCTGATGCCCTGGCTCCGTCGGGGGGACCGGATTCCGGTGTATGACAAGGCGGCGTTGACCGGCCTTGGGCTGTTCCTCCTCCTGAAGGTCAGCTGGCTGACCTTTGCCATCTTCATCACCGTCGCGGTGGTTTCGTATGTGGGGCTGTGGGGAATCCTGAAACTCGACCTCGGCCATCGGAAGCGGCTGTTGTTCGTCCTGATCCCCCTCCAGCTTCTCCCGCTGCTGTATTACAAATACTCGAACTTCATGCTGAACCAGGTCCTCGGCCTGAATTTCTCCACCCTGCGGGACCTGGCCATTCCGGTGGGGATTTCGTTCTACACCTTCCAGAAGGTGGCCTTCGTCGTCGACACGCTGGGATTCCGGAAACCGATGCCCCGGTTTCTCGACTATCTCGCCTTCGCCGGTTTCTTCCCCCAGGTCGTGGCGGGCCCGATCGAGCGGCGGGAGGGATTGCTGCCACAGATGGAGCAGTTCCGGTTTCGCTGGGACCCGGCGGCCATCAACGAGGGCGCGGGGTGGATCGTCCTCGGCTTGTTCTTCAAATGCTGCCTGGGCGACAACATCGCGTCGTATTTCATCGGCACTTCGACGACCAATCCGTTTTCCATCTGGCTCGACAACGTTACCTTCGGGTTGCGGCTGTACTACGACTTCGCCGGATACAGCCTCGTGGCGCTCGGACTGGCCCGCTGTGTGGGGGTCCAGCTGACGCTGAATTTCCTCAGTCCCTACTGCTCAACCAGCATGGTGGAGTTCTGGCGTCGATGGCACGTCAGCCTGAGCCAATGGTTCCGCGATTATCTCTACATCCCGATGGGCGGCGGCCGCAGCCGCTTCTGGATGTTCAACCTCGCCGTGGTGTTCGTGGTGTCCGGCATCTGGCACGGGGCCGGATGGGGATTCATCCTCTGGGGCGCCGTGCACGCCGTGGCCCTGATCGGCAACCGCCTCCTCGGACCTCGCATCCGCCTGCCCCGGACCGTGAGCTGGATCGTGACCCTGGGCATCGCCTTCTCGGCCTGGCTCGCATTCTACGAGACGGATACCGCGGCCCTGGTCGAAAAGACGCGGACCCTGCTGACTCCCTCCAGCTATTCACCGTCGGCCCTCCGCGAAACCATCCACCACTGGCCGTCAGGCGACCGGTTTGTCCTGGCCTGTTTCCTCGCCCTGGCTGTTTTCACGCTCTGGATCGAATGGCGCAGCGTCGCTGTCCTGGACCGCCCCTACGACGACCTCCGGCGTCCCTGGGTCTCCTGCGTCCTCGTGGTGCTGACCGTCCTGCTCGCCGCCACACGCAACAATGCGTTCATCTACTTCGCCTTCTAGTCGTCGCGTTCCGCGTTTCGCGCTGACGCTGCTGCTCCTGGGATTGGCCACCTGGGGACTGGATGCCGCGTACACGCTGCATGGAAATCCCGAGCTCCAGTTCTTCCGGAAGGCGTGGCAGCTCAAGTGCGACTGGGCC
>JBGAPN010000178.1:0-9771 GCA_044221235.1 Limisphaerales bacterium | reverse complement strand
CTTCTGGGAATTGAGTCCTCTCGGGGTGACCCGGCGCTGAAGTCGCATGCCGCCTCTTTTGACGCCTTCCCCCAAACCCGGTGGCGCACGCATTGCGGCCGGACCCGCCGCGCGACCCGGGAACCCGTCGTGGTGGCGTCCCTTTGACCAAGCCTGCCTGAACCATGCCGCCCACTATCTCGCCGGCGTCCCGATCCGCATCGTTCTCGGGGACACATTGGCGGCCGACGCCGCGCCGGAACCCCATGTGGCCACGGTCCGTTTCCATGACCGCGCCGCACTGCTGAAACTCATCCTGAATCCCGATCTGGGCTTTGGAGAAGGCTACATGAGCGGATGCATCGATGTGGAGGGCGACCTGGTGGGGATGCTGGAGGAAGTGACCCGCCGGCTGTGGTTGAAGCCCTGGGCGCGGGGGCCCCTCCATGCACTCCGCCGTTGGCTGAGTTCCAACCCCCTGGGCCGCTCATGGCGGAACGTCCATGCCCACTACGACCTCGGGAATGACTTCTACCGGCTCTGGCTTGACCGCGAGATGGTTTACACCTGCGCATACTATCCGCGGCCAGGCATGTCCCTCGAGGAAGCGCAGGCCGCCAAGAATGAACATGTCGCCCGCAAGCTCAACCTCCGGCCTGGCGAGACCGTGTTCGAAGCGGGATGCGGCTGGGGTTCGCTGGCGATCCACCTGGCGCGATATCATCGGGTTCGCGTCCGCGCATGGAACATCTCCGGGGAACAGGTGCGCTGGGCCCGGGCCTGGGCGGAACGCGAGGGCCTTTCCGGGCAGGTGGAGTTCGTCGAGCAGGATTACCGGCAGATCGAAGGAACCTGCGACGCCTTCGTCTCGATCGGGATGCTGGAACATGTCGGCCACCGTCAGCACACCGAACTCGGCCGGGTCATCGACCGGTGCCTTCATCCCGGTCACGGCCGCGGCCTCCTTCATTTCATCGGCCGCAACGCTCCGGCACCCACCAGCCCGTGGATCGCCCGATACATTTTTCCGGGCGCCTACATTCCGTCCCTGGAGGAGGCGATTCGCGGCGTGCTGCAACCTGCCGGATTCTCCATCCTGGATGTCGAGAACCTGCGCCTGCACTACGCGGCCACACTCGCGGAATGGCTGGAACGCTTCGAACAGGCCGCAGGCACGGTCCAACGTCAGTTTGGTGAACCGTTCGTCCGTCAATGGCGCCTCTACCTGGCGGAGGCCCAGGCCGGATTCCGCGCCGGTGGACTCCAACTCTTCCAGGTCACCTTTGGCCGCCCGGCGGACAACGCCATCCCCATGAACCGGGCCGGATTGTACCGGGAATGAATGAGTCCGCCGTTAGCTGCGACGTCCTGGTGGTCGGTGGCGGCCCGGGCGGATCGACCTGCGCGCGGGACCTGGTTCGTGCCGGACTGGACGTTGTGGTGATCGACAAGGCGCGCTTTCCGCGGGACAAGGTGTGCGCGGGCTGGATCACACCCGGCGTGGTGGATGCCTTGGGGCTGGACCTGGCCGACTACGCAGCCGGACGAACCCTCCAGCCGTTCCACGGATTCAGGACCAGCGCTCTTGGACACGCCGAAATCTGCAATTCCTACGGCGCCCCCATCAGCCATGGCATCCGCCGGTGCGAATTCGACCACTATTTGTTGGAACGGTGCGGCGCCCGTCTGCTCCCGGGCGAAACCGTACGACGCATTGAACGCAGCGCGGGACAGTGGATCATCAACAACCGGATCCGCGCACGATGGCTGATCGGGGCCGGGGGACATTTCTGTCCGGTCGCTCGCTGGCTAAATCCAGAACGGGACGAAGGCCCCTTGGTGACCGCACAGGAGATTGAGTTTCCTCTGACCTCCGGGCAGCAATCACGGTGCGGCATCGAGGCCACCATGCCCGCGCTCTATTTTTGTCCCGACCGAAAGGGATACGGCTGGGCGGTACGGAAGGGCGATTACCTGAACATTGGATTCGGCCGCCTCCACCCATCGGCTCCTCCCTTCCCGGAACTCCTGTGGTCCTTTCAGGAATTCCTTCGAGTCCACCCGCTGCTGCCGCCGGACCTCCCCGCCAACTGGAAGGGTCACGCCTACCGGATCCACGCACTGCCCCAGCGACGCTGCGTGGGCGACAGCGTTCTGCTGGTCGGCGATTCCGCGGGTCTGGCCAATCCCATCAGCGGCGAAGGCATTCTCACCGCCATCGAGTCCGGTCGACTGGCGGCCCGCGCCGTGTCCCGGGCTGCACGGGAAGGCTCGGAGGCCCCCATGCTGTCCTACCCCGCCGCCCTGGAAGCCCGTTACGGACGCGCGGTCCCGTCCGACACCGATCCGCGCTTCCTCTCGACCCACTGGGTGTCCTGGGTTGGCGTTCAGCTCCTGCGCTCCCGCTGGTTTTCCCGGCACATTCTTCTCGATCGCTGGTTTCTCCATCGGCACCGCCGCCCACTCCCTGAAGACGTGGTCGGCGAACTCCCGGTCAAACTCGGAACGGAGGTCGATCGGCCACGAACAACGGGATGACATGGATATCCAACGAGTTCACTGGCATCACCGACCTCGCCCCAGTTCACCGTCAGGTAGAGCCCACGATTCCGCCCCGCCGCCCGTGACTCTCTGATATCCTTGGTGTCCGTGGCATTCGGTTCATCCGTGGTTTCAACCGCCTGTTCGAAGGTCAATCGGTCCGGAGCGTTTCGGGGCCGTCCAGCCACATATTCTCATACCGCCACAGCCACACCGGATGCGGCACGTCCCCCCGGAGCCGCGGATGGCTCAAGACCGGATACTGCTCGTGATAGAGGGGAACCCAGGGACAATCCCGCACGGCCAGCGCCTCCGCCTCCTGAAACAGCTGGATCCGCCGGGCGGGATTGCTGATGCGGGAGGCCTCGTTCACCCGTCGGTTGAACTCCGGATTGTTGTAAAACGACACGTTGTTGCAGTCCTCCGGCGTGATGCGTTCCCCGTTCAACAACGTGTCCAGAAACGTGCTGGGATCGGGAAAGTCCTGAACCCAGCTCCACAGACCGCAGGGGACCTGCCCGCGGGTGCGCACCTTGACCTCAAAGGCGGAATAGCTGACGCCGTGCAATTCGATCTCAATCCCCACCGCCTTGAGGTCCTGCTGGATGCCCGCCGCCATGAATTGATCGACACTTCGGGAATCGATGTACCATAGCGCAGTCTTGAAACCCTCCGGGTATCCCGCGTCCTGCAGCAGCCGGCGGGCTCGGTCCGGATCATACACCGGCGGTGGAAGGGCCGGATTCGTCCAGGGCATGGACGACGGGACAATGCCATCGCCGATCACACATTGACGGCCGGTCAGACGGATCAGTCGCGACTTGTCGAGAGCCAGGCTGACCGCCTCCCGAACGCGAAGATCGTTGAACGGCGCCACTTCCGTGTTCAGGAACAGGTAGCCGGTATTGGCCGGCTGCACATGGTGAACCCACGTTCGAAGTCGGGGATCCCGCTGAAACCGAACCGCCGAAACCGAATCCGCGTTCGAGCGGTCCAATTCACCCCGTTCGATCATCATGGCCGAAACTGACCCGTTCAGGCCGACGGTGATCTCGACGCCATCCACCCAGCCCCCCGGTCCCGAGTAATAGGGATTTCGTTCGAAGTTCCACCGAACATCCCGGCGCCATTCCTTCACTCGGTAGGGTCCCGAGCCCACGAGATGATACTGAAAGTCCGCCCCGTACTGGCGGACCCATTCCCGGGGAACCACGTCGGCGAAGTTCATCGCCAGGATGTGGGCAAAGGTAAACGAAGGGTGCGCCAGTTCGATTTCGAAGGTCTGCCGGTCCGGTGCCCGCAAGCCGGTTACATGGGGCAGGCGCCCCTCGTTGAAGTCCCGAGCCCCGACGATATCGAGGAAATACATCTGCCCGGGAGATCGGGTTTTCGGATCCAGGATGCGTTCCAACGAGAAGACGTAATCCTCCGCTTCCACCTCGCGGCCATGGGAGAACCGGACACCCGGACGGAGTCGGAACCGGTACGTCCGGCCATCCTCCGAAACGCTCCACTCGCTGGCCTGGTCGGGCACCAGCTCGATGCCCGGCCCGTAATTCAACAGTCCCCGAAACAGGAGCTTCTGGAGCGGAATTGAATCGGCATCAAAGGCAATCGCCGGGTCCAGGGAGCGCCAATCCGACTTGACGCCCAGCCGCAGGATGCCGCCCCGGCGGGGCAACTCCGCCACCGCGGCCTGGAACAGCAGCAACAGGAGGACAAGACGGACCACCATGGAGCGTGTACCAACACTTGCCAAGAAACCGGGGTACCGCAACCTCCGCCGCTCGTCGCATGAGTTTTCTCATTGTCCAAGGTCCGGCTCTCCCGGAGGAGTCCATCGCCCGGATCGCCCACCTCGCCGGAACCGAAACGGTGGAACGCCCGGGACCGTCCGCCGCCCGCTTCCTGGGAGCCCGGCGGTCGGACGACCTGGTCGCCTTCTGCTGCGAGCAGCGTCTGGACTTCGCCTTCCTCGATCGGCCCCGGCGGTTCTCGGAATTCCGGGTGCTGGCCATGGACATGGATTCCACCCTGATCACCATCGAGTGCATTGACGAAATTGCTGATTTCGCCGGGGTGAAGCCGCGGGTGGCCGCCGTCACCGCCGCTGCCATGCGCGGTGAACTCGATTTCCCGTCCGCCCTCCGCCAACGGGTGGCCCTGTTGGAAGGACTGCCCGAGGGCGTCCTGCAACGGGTCTATGAGGAACGGCTCCGGCTCTCCACTGGCGCCGAGGTGCTGCTGGCCGCTGCGCGGTCGGCAGGACTGAAGACGCTCCTGGTGTCGGGCGGGTTCACCTATTTCACCGGCCGGCTGGAAACCCGTCTCGGACTCGATCACACCCTGGCCAACCGCCTGGAAATCGCCGCGGGCAGACTCACAGGGCGCGTGCTTGGGGACATCGTCGACAGCCATGCCAAGGCGGCCAAACTGGAATCGGTATGTGCCGCCCTGGGGTGTTCGACCCGGGACGCCATCGCCTTCGGGGATGGCGCCAACGATCTGAAAATGATGTCGCTCGCGGGGTTCAGTGTCGCCTTCCGCGCCAAGCCCGTAGTCCAAAAGCAGGCCACCGCCGCCCTGAACACCCTCGGCCTCGACGGAATCCTGGACTGGCTGACCCCCTGAGTACCGCCGTAGCCGCCGTAGCCGCGGAGGGCACGACGCGCCATCCCCTCTCCACTCGCCCAACCCGCGAACTCCGTCGGCAGGGTCCGCTGCGGAGCAGTCAGCGTCTCGTTCCCTCGTCGTCTACCCGTAGCCGCGCCGGCCACCACCGCCGCCAGATCGCAGGATGCCATCTGCAGGTGACCGTCTCTCACCCACCCACTTCCCCTTCCTCCCTTCCCACGTTCCAAATTCAAATCCCGGCGCGTCGGGTGTCAGCGAGACTACGGTGTTCTTCCACGCGACGCCCCAATCGTCCGCCTTGCGGCAGGGCCAGCGCAGCGCGCCAGCCCTACCGGCAAAACGCCAACACCCGGTCTTCCAGATACGGGAAGAACGGATTGAAACGGAGGCGCAACAGGACCGACGGCGAGACGAGGAGAACACCGTTCTCCCCGCGGGCCTCAAGGCCGCCCAGCGGAAGGGTGCCGGGTGTCGATCCCGAGGTTTCGCCGTAAAAGGGATCGTCCGGCGGGAACGGCACCGCGACATGCGACAGGGAGAAAATGCCCCGGGGCCAGGTGAGGTGCAGCGGGGAGGTGACCGCCGAAGTCGACCCCGTTTTGCGCTGCAGCAGCCGGACGGAACGCGGATCACCCGGAACGCTGCCCACCGCGGTGACCGCGAAGGGCATGCCGGAGTCGTTCATCAGCAGTTCGGAGAAGGTCTCCGGCCGACCCACCATGAAGGCGCGGGCCTCGGCATTCCGCTGGATGTCGAACAAGACAAGCTCATGGCCTCCCGGTTCCAGATATTGCATGAACCGGTCGATAATGGCCCTCGGCAGGATGGTGGAATCGACCACCGACTGGAACGCGAGCACCGGCGGCATTCCTCCCAATCCCTTCCCCGCCTGGAGACGCCGGATCCGTTCGTCGATGCGCACGGTCAGCCGGTGGATCTGTTCGCCGGCGTTCACGGGGAAGGAGTTGAACTTGTAGGGATCATACTCGGGTCCCACCGACTGCCATGCCACCTTTTCCATTCCGGGCAACTCCGACAACCGGCGTTGCCAGGACGCCAGGGCGGCGCCTGCCGTGATCCCGATGGCCGGTGACAGAAGAACCAATCCCTTCACCTCGGGAAGGTCCTCTCCTTCGAGGCGCGCCAGGGCGTAATCCACAGCCAACGCGCCCCCATTCGAATACCCGACCAGATACATCGGGACACCATCCCCCACCTCGCGTTTCAGGTGACGCGCCGCCAGTCGAACGGCCGCTGCGAAGTCTTCCATCGTCGCGCGGGTCAGGCCGGCCGGAGCGACACCATGTCCAGGAAGCCTCAGGCCAATGACGAAGAGCCCTTCCCGGTTCAGGGACTGCCCGATGGCGCGCAGGCTGTAGGGTGAATCGGAGAGTCCATGGAGCAGCAGTGCCGCCCCGCGGGGTGGGTTCGCCGGCAGGACAAAGGTCCGGTTCCAGTTGGTGGCCCACGCGGTGGGATCCGCCCGGGATCCTGCCGAGAAGCGGTTCAACTCACGCCGGTCCGAAGGGTCCACCCGGTCCAGGACTTCCTCCTTCAACTGTTGGAACAGTTGTTCCTCCCGCGCCAGGTAGCCTTTGAAGTCCGGTATGGCGGACGGATCTGACACTCGGAATTCGGCGTTGAGGGAAGCCAGGTGCCACGGTTTCAAGGCCGGCTGCCGGTGCAGATACAGCCCATATCCCATAGAGACCGCCAGCACGATCGCCAAGGTTCCATACCCGACGAACCGTGCGAGATGCCGAAACAGCGCTGACAGGAACCCAGCCTTCAATGAACCCACTGTTCACGGCCGTTGTCCCCGCGAGAAGCCCAAATCGGACAGGAAGCCGGGGCAGACACATCGGAAGCTGGCGCCCTCATCCGACCGCGCCGCTGCGGGGCCACCCCCTTCCTTCGTTCGCTTCGCTGCAGAAGGGAGAAGGCGACGGCATTGCCTTCGGGTCCAGAGCCCACCACCGATCATCAGCATTGCCCACAGGTCCCCCTCCCCCTTTCGACTCGGGGATAACGGGTGAGGGCCGGGGTGAGGGCCCGCCCTAAAACCATGCCAGATCCAGCCGGACGTCCGAATGCGCCCACGCGCTCTCAAACTGACGCTGGACCAGGTCGGCCTGTTCCAATTTGCCCTGCCGGCGAAGGCTTTCGGCGAGTCCCTGAAGTCCCCATCCATTGCGCGGGAACCGGGCCAGATCCGCACGAAAAACCTCCGCCGCCTGTGCGGGCTGGTTCGCCCGCAGCAACATCGCGCCCAGCGCCGGTCGGGTTGGGACCGGCCAGAACGCCGGCTCCATATAGGGAATGGCATCTTCCGCTGCCACGGCCTTTTCGAGCTCCGAAACGGCCTGGCCCCAGTGGCCGCCCGCCCCGGCCACTGCACCCGCCAACCAATGATCTGCCACCGCCAGGATCGACGACACCGGGAATGCCGGGCTGTCCAACGCTTTGATCGCCGGGTCCCGAAGCAGCGCTGACAGGGCAGCCTGTTCGGCCTCCGCGTGTTGGAGCTGTCCCTGACCGGAAAACGCCAGGCCCCGGACGAAATGCCACAGGGCTCGATCCACGAGAAAGGCATTGGTGGCGACCGGACGCGGGACCTTGAGCACCTCGTCCCACCGTCCGAACCGGGCCAACGTCAGCCAGGGCAGGTGACGGAGGCGCGGTGCTTCCATCACCTTCGAGGGACCGCAATTGTTGTCCAGGGCATATTGCGCCGCCTTGTCCGCCGTCCGCAGCGCCTCCCGGCTTCGACCTTCAAACAGCTGCGCATACCAGAGGAAGTGAATGTTATGGGGGTAATAGACCCCGGGATAGAAACCCTGGGCGCGCACCCGTCGGATATAAGTCTCGTCGGCCTTGATAGCCCGTTCGTTGGCCACGATGGCATCGGAATACTGGCCGACGCGCATGTAGATGTGACCCGGCATGTGGACCAGGTGACCCGCAGCCGGCGCAAATCGGAGGAGCCGGTCCGCCGAAGGTATCCCCAGCTCCGGATTCGGGCCGGCCTCCACGGCGTGGATGTAGAAGTGATTGGCACCCGGGTTCTCCGGAGCACGGCTCAACACCCACCGAAGTGCGTCAAACGCCTCGACCATCTCCGGCTTGGGAACACCCGAAGACTGCCAGTAATCCCAGGGCATCAGGTTCATCAGGGATTCGGCAAACAACACCCGGGCATCGATGTCATCGGGATAGGCGTTCACCAACTGCCGCATGGCATCGGCAAAGGACCGGTCAAGCGCGGACCGGTCGTCGACATGTGCCGGTTGATAGCGTGCGCCGAGCGCCCGGATGTACGCCTGTTCGCGCGGACTTGCCGACGCCGCCCGCGCCTGGGCCTGCTGCAGGGCCTCCCACGCTCGGGCGGTATCCTCCGGGTTCATCGGCCGGTTCACATGCGGACCCGAGGCGTAGGCCACACCCCACCACGCCATGGCGCACCCTGGGTCAAGGAAGGCCGCAGAACGGAAGGAGCGGATGGCTTCCTGATGATTGAACCCATAGAGGAGCGCGAACCCCTGGTTGAAATACCGCTGCGCCTTTGGGGAACGGGTCGTGACCGGAAACTGCAGGTCCCCCAGTTCTTCAAAGACAGGCCCCGGCAGGCGATCGGGTCCGGCAGCGAGCGCCGGGTTCAGTACGAGAAGACAAGCGAACAAGGACAGGAGCTTCATGAACGGAGGACCGGATAAACCGGCGTTGAATAATGCAACCTTGGACCGGGCGTGGGCTGGCATGTTACAACCCCGCCGGGATGGCAAGGCTGGAATCCAGAATCCCTCCACCCCGTTCCCGGTCGGGAGAATCAGCGTCGCGGTCCTCAACCCCGCGGACAATTCCCCTTTCGGTCCAGCAAAGTCCGGGATTGTTTCTCCCCGCAAAGGTCCTAAACCAATCCCAGCCATCTCCATGAAACGCACCCTGCTTCCGCTTCTGTCTCTCCCGTTGCTGGCCGCCCATGCCCAACTGCCCAATTACTTCGCGCCGGGAGGAGGAGACCGCGCTGGAAAATGGGACGGTTACGTGGTCATCGGTGGCGCGTCGAACGACTCGATCCAGTACGGCAACGTGCTGGGGAGCGGCTATTCCGCCGATGTGGATATCGACACGCATGTCCAGGGCGGTGTCGGCGTCGGGTACAACTTCAACCAATTCTGGAACCTCAATTTTGAACTGCTGGTTGGCGGCCCGGATTTCCAGGTCAGCAGTCCGGGACTCCCGGGAAGCATCAAAGACACGGTCTACCTGGGCAGCGGCAAGCTGAACATGGATTTTTACCTGCTGCCCGGCCGGATTACGCCATTGATCAGCGCCGGAATCGGGTTTGTCACGCTGACGGTCGACAATCCCACTTACGATCCAGTGTGCTATCCGGATTATTGGTGGGGCTATGTGTGCTACCAATCCACCAGCACCGAAGCGGCGTTCACCTGGAATGTGGGAGCCGGGTTACGCGCGGATCTCGGGGGTAACTTTTTCGTCAAGGCCGTGGCGGGCGTGGAATGGTGGGCTCTCAGCAACACGGAACGGGTGCCCTATTCGATCTTCGGCAATCTGTGCGTGGGCATGTCGTTCCGCTGAGGCCAGCGCCGACCA
>JBGAPN010000177.1:0-9776 GCA_044221235.1 Limisphaerales bacterium | reverse complement strand
TCCTTCCAGAACATGTTCTTCAACTCGGTAGCGGTGACTTCGCGGCCCAGCTTGTCCACGATGTCGTTGGCCAGCGGGCCAAACTCGCGCTGCATGTCCTTCGGCAGTTCGATGCCGAATTCGCTCTCCAGCAGGTAGGCCACGCCGCCCTTGCCGCTCTGCGAATTGACGCGGATGACCTCGCGGTATTCGCGGCCGATGTCGTTGGGATCGATGGTCAGGTAAGGCACATCCCAGATGGATTTGTGCTCTTCGTAACCGGCCAGTCCCTTCTTGATCGCATCCTGGTGGCTGCCGCTGAAGGCGGTGAAGACCAGTTCTCCGCTGTAAGGGTGGCGCGGGGCCACTGTCATGCCGGTGGTGCGTTCATACATGCTGATGAGGCCGCTCATGTCGCTGAAGTCCAGGCCCGGCGAGATGCCGTGCATGTACAGGTTCATGGCCACCTGCACGATGTCCAGATTGCCAGTGCGCTCGCCATTGCCAAACAGGGTGCCTTCCACGCGGTCGGCCCCGGCCAGCAATCCAAGTTCGGTGGCCGCCACCCCAGTACTGCGGTCGTTGTGGGTGTGGAGGCTGACGATCAACGATTCGCGGTCCCGGATATTGCGGCAAATCCACTCGATCTGGTCCGCATACACGTTGGGCATGGCGACTTCGACGGTGTCGGGAAGGTTCAGGATCATCCGGCGCTCCGGAGTCGGTCGCCATACGTCCATGACGGCTTCCGAGATTTCCCTGGCGAATTCCACCTCCGTGGCGCTGAAGCTCTCGGGGGAGTACTGGAGGCGGACATCCGTGCCCTCCAGTCTCGGCAGGCGTTCCTGGATCCATCGGGCCCCCTGTACGGCGATGGCCTTGACCTCCGCCGGGGTCTTCCCGAAGACCACCCGCCGCTGGGCGGGTGACGTCGAATTGTACAGGTGGATGATCACCCGGCGGGCGCCCACCAGGGACTGGACCGTCCGTTCGATCAGATCCTCGCGGGCCTGGACCAGCACTTGGATGGTAACGTCGTCCGGGATTCGGTTCTCCTCGATCAGGCGGCGATTGAAGGCGAACTCGGTGTTCGAGGCCGACGGAAAGCCCACTTCGATTTCCTTGAACCCGCATTTCACCAGCGCCTGGAAGAGTTCGAGCTTCTGGGCCACGTTCATGGGAACGGCCAGGGCCTGGTTGCCGTCCCGGAGATCCACGCTGCACCAGGTCGGGGCGTGGGCGAGTACCCGGCCGGGCCACCGGCGGTCAGGCAGGTGGATGGGCGGGAACGGGCGGTACTTTGCTGCGGGATTCTTCAACATGTCGTTGCAGTGTTGTGGTTTGAGCGCCGCGCGCCGGCATCCTCAGTGGGAAACAAAAAGCCCCACCGCCGGGATGCGGCGATGGGGCGGAAAGCGTCGTCTTCGTTCAACAAACCCCGACCACCGCGCGGCCCGGAAGGAGCGCGCCCAGCGAACGTCGAAGGTTTAGCGGACGAATCACGGCTCTTCCCATAGCCGCAACCTGTCCCACGGGCAAGGCTTCACTTTGGGAGCGTTAACGCGCGTCTCGCCAAGACCACCGCCGTTCGCTAGGCTTCCCCAGTTATGCAACCGACGCACGACCTGAGGGTCGTCCGCACCCGTCGCCTCCAGGCGCCCCGCGATCTGAAGACGGCGCTTCCGATGACCGAGCGCACCAACGCCACGGTCGTGAACGGCCGCACCACCGTCCAGCGCATCCTCCGCAGGGAGGATCCCCGCCTGCTCGTTGTGCTCGGACCGTGCTCCATCCACGACCCGCGGAGTGCCCTCGAGTACGCCCAGCGCCTGGCCGCCCTGGCGCCGGAAGTTCAGGACCAGCTGTTCCTGGTCATGCGGGTCTATTTCGAGAAGCCCCGGACCACCATCGGCTGGAAGGGATTGATCAACGACCCGCATCTGGACGGCACCTATGACGTGGAGGAGGGGCTGAAGGTCGCCCGCAAGCTGCTGCTCGACATCAACGACCTCGGCATCCCCGCCGCAACCGAGTTTCTGGATCCGATCGTTCCCCAATACACCGCGGACCTGGTGACCTGGGCGGCCATCGGCGCCCGGACGACCGAAAGCCAGACGCACCGCGAGATGGCCAGCGGCCTTTCAATGCCGGTCGGTTTCAAGAACGGCACCGACGGTTCCCTGCAGGTCTCCATCGACGCGATGTTGAGCGCCCGGCACCCGCACCATTTCCTGGGCATCGACGACTCGGGCGCGGTGGCGGTGGTGCAGACCACCGGCAATCCCGAGGGGCATGTGGTGCTTCGCGGCGGACGGGCCCGGACCAATTTCGACGCCGCCAGCATCGCGGACGCCTCGCAGCAATTGCGCAAGGCGGGACTTCCCGACGGCCTCATGGTCGACTGTTCGCACGCCAACTCGAGCAAGCAGCACGCGAAGCAGGAGGAAGTGTGGCTCAACCTGGTGTCGCAGCGGCTGGAGGGCAGCGATCCGCTGATCGGCGTGATGATCGAAAGCCATCTCTACGAGGGCAACCAGCCCATCCCGAAGAACCGGGCGGACATCCGGTACGGCGTGTCGCTCACCGATGCCTGTCTGGGATGGGACGTCACCGAGCGGATGCTCCGCCATGGAACGGACCGCCTTCGCACCGTGCGGCGTGAACTGATTGCGGCCTGAGTCATGAACCACGAAGCCAAGGCCTACCTGCTGGCGGCCGGCCTCGTCGTGGTCGCCCTGTGCGGCCTCGTGGTGGTCTGGAAGGTCACCAAATCCCTCCTGTCCCTCCTATTTTGGTTTGCGAGCCTCGTGGTGCTGGCCTTTGGGGCCTGGTGGCTGCTGGCACAGTTTGGGATTCTGCCTCCTCCACCACTGCCCCACTGAAGGATGTCCGGGCGAGATAGAGATTCATGTCCCATCCCGTCATCCTGTCCACACCGCCTCCACGCGCGAAATGCAGGACAGGATGACAAGATCACCAGACGACCAGTCTCGCCTTCGGCCCCTTCGAATCCCGTCTTCATCCCGTCATCCTGTCCACACCGCCTCCACGCGTGAAATGCAGGACAGGATGACACGATCACCAGACGAACGGTCTCGCCTTCGGCCCCCTTGAATCCCGTCTTCATCCCGTCATCCTGTCCGCACCGCCTCCACGCGTGAAATGCATGACAGGATGACACGATAACCAGACGACGGGCGTCGCCTTCGGCCCCTTCGAATCCCGTTTTCATCCCATCATCCTGTCCACACCGCCTCCACGCGTGAAATGCACGACAAGATGACAAGATCACCAGACGAACGGTCTCGCCTTCGGCCCCTTCGAATCCCGTCTTCATCCCGTCATCCTGTCCGCACCCTTCGCGCATTGAGCCCGGGAAGCGGATTCTGACACCCTTGCGCATGCACACACGGATCCCCGCGGCGATTTTGGTGCTGGCCACGCTCCTGGGCCTATCGGGATGCGCCCATCGCCAGTCAAACCCCACCCGGACCATGCACGGGGAATCCCTCGTGTTCGTCGGCGAAGAACCCGCGGCACTGGCTTACCCGGTCCTCAATGGCACACCCATCGCAGTCCGAAGCACCTACCAGTCCGGATCAGGTACGGTCGAATACACCCAGGGACGGGATTACGCGATCGACCGCAGCTCGGGCACACTCCGCCGCCTCCCCGGGTCCCGGATACCCGACTTCCGGACCAACTCGCTCTACGGCCAGGAATCCTTCGACCACTCGAAATTCCCGGGATTCGGCAACACCGGATTCTTCACCTTCGTCGACTACCCGTTCCGCACCATCCAGCAATGGCCGATCCAGCCGCCCCAGATGGCCCTGCTCCCCAAATCGAGGGCAAAACTCCAGTCCGGCGGCGACTTCAAGATCGTGGCGTTCGGTGACAGCATTACCGCCGGCGGCGACGCCACCCGCCCGGAATGGATCTTCTGGGAACGCTACGCCGCCGAGCTGCAGCAAAAGTATCCGCAGGCCCGCATCACTGCGGTCAACGGCGCCACCGGTGGCGACAGTACGGTCCAGGGTCTCGCCCGACTGGAGGCCAAGGTACTGAGCCAGAAACCCGACCTCGTGCTGATCGGATTCGGCATGAACGACCACAACATTGGCGGCGTTCCCATCCCGCAGTTCGAGTCGAACCTCAAGGAAATGATCTCCCGCATCCGGAGCCAGACCGGCGCGGAGATCGGCCTGTTCTCGACCTTTCCGCCTAATCCCAAGTGGAAATACGGCTCCCACCGCATGGAACAGTACGCTGCAGCCACCGCACGAGTGGCCCAGGACTCTCAGTGCGCCTATGCGGATGTATTCACCAACTGGCAATCTCTGGCGGCCCGGAAGAAACCCGAGGACCTCTTGGGCAATGACATCAATCATCCCAACGATTTCGGCCACTGGATCTATTTTGCCGTGCTCCGGGCGATGGAGCTCTAAACCGGAGCAATACAGTAGGAAATGCACACGAAGCCACGGAGGCACGAAGACGCTTAGACAAACGCAGGAACCCACGATCCGCCCCCCCTTCCCGTCCACGTCATGCAAACACCGATCGAGTCCAACCAACTGTTCATTGATACCTGGAAACTCATGTGCGGCCGGCTGCCCGCCCCGCGAATCCAAGACGTCGATGGACTGACGGTCTGCTACGGAAATGTGCCGCTTCCGTTCCTGAACGTCATTCTGGCCAACCGTCCCGTCGCCAGCCTTGGAGAACTGCGTGCCGACCTTCATCGGGTGGCCGCGATCGGGCGTGACTTCACCCACCCCTGGCTTCACCTGCTCTGCGAGGAAATGGTTCCCGAAGGATGGCAGGCCGTCGCGACGGAGACGGGCTTCCAACCGACCATGCTCTTGACCGGAATGACCGCGCCGGCCCTGAAACCGCCGACCCGAAGTCTGCCGGAGCTGGAATGGCGTCCCATCCGGGATGACCAAACCGCCACGGACCTTGCCCAGGTGAACGCCCATGCCTACGGGCTGCCCTTGGACATGGTGGACTGCATCTGCAACCGGCGTCTCTGGCACGACGACTCCTATGGCGCGGTCGGCTACCTCGACGGGAAGCCGGTAACAGGCGCCGGCGCCTTTCCGGTGGCGGGCACGCTGTACGTGGCCCTGGTGGCGACTCTGCCGGAATTCCGCGGGCGCGGATTCGCTGAGGCGGGCATGCGCCACACGATCGCGGAGGCTTCGAAGATCATGGACTCGTCCCTGCTGGCCCTGCACGCATCGGAGGCGGGGTTACCCGTGTATCGCCGGATGGGATTCGAGTCTTCCGGCGTGTTTCAACTGCTCGCAACCGGCGGCGCCGCCGGCCACTGACCCGGCGAATCAGGGCGATGTCGGGCTGTGCTGGGCTCCAGATGCCAGGTAGGCGAGAATATCGGCCAAGGTCTGTTCACCCAGCTGCTCCAGGCCCACCGGCATGATCGATTGGTTGGAGGCCTCGAGGCTCGTGATGTCACGGCGCTGGACGCTGTGCTTCTGGCCCTGGAGATCGTAAAGCTCGATGCTGGTCTGGGTCTCCGTGTCCAACCGGCCGGACAGCGTGTCGCCCGACTTGGTTTCCACCGTCCAGAGGACGTAGTTGGCCTCCACGGAGCGGTTGGGATCCAGGATCTCGGCGAGGATGTCGGCCCGCGGGCGGACGCCGATGCCGCTGAGGTCGGGCCCCACTTTGCCTCCCTGTCCATAGAACAGGTGGCAGACGCCGCAATTCGCCTTGAAGGCTTCGGCGCCGCGCTTGAGGTCTCCGTCGCGCGACGCAGCCGGCAGGAACTGTTTCACGATGGCGGCGCGGTCGGAGTCACCGCCGCTCTTGCGTCCGCTGGCCGCCTTGGCCCGCGCGGCAATCTGCGGGTCCGGGTTGTTCCGGAGCTGCTGCCACTGGTCGAGGCCCAGTTCCTTGTCGTTCATCGATCCCGCCTCGATGCGGTCGAGGACCAGCGAGGCCCAGGCAGCCCGCCGCAGCAAGGTGGCCATGGCCGCACGCTTCTGGCCCGGCGTGTATTTGGACCAGCGGGACAGAATCTCGGAGCCCGTTGCCGGATTCCGGCTGTCGCCAATGGCTCGAAGGAGTCCCGCAGACAAGGCGGGTGACGCCTGAAGCTGAACTTGGTCGAGAACCAGGCGCACGATGGCGGGATCGTCCTGAAGATTGATCAAGGCGCGGGCAGCATCGGCGCGGCGCGCCTCGGAAAGCTGCTCATCCGCCACCGCCTGCTTCAACCGCACTCCGGCCGCACTGACCTCCTCCGGGAAGAGATCGAGCCGGTTCCATTTCCGGGCCAGCACCAGCATCCGGTCGCGTCCCGGTTCCTGCAGGGCCTTCATGGTCTCCTGCAGGGCGGTGCGATCGGCATCGGAGAGGCTGGGACCGGATTCGCCCTGCCATCCGGCGATGAGTCCGTCGAGGACGGCGTTTCCGACGGCGGGGGAAGTCCGGGCCGCCTTCAACCAGGCCGTGAGATCCACCTGCTGCACCGCAGCCATTTTCCGGCTGAGAATCAGGGCCACCTCGGCGGCGGCGGCGGGAAGGTTTGCCCCGGGATCTCCCAGGGTCGCGATAAAGCCGGGGGCATTGCGGGCGGCCGCAGCGGCAGCCGCTTCGCGCAGCCAGCGGTCCCCGGCGTTCGCGGGATCGCGCAAGGCCACCGCAATGGCACGTCCCGCCGCATCGCTCTCCGGGGTCTCCGCCAGGGCGAGGAAGGCCGCCAGACGGACCTGTGCATCCGGATCCCGCAACAGACCCGCCTTCAACACCGCTGTCTCAGACGCCTGGGTCCGCGGGAGAACCTGGATCGCCGCGCGCCGCACTCCTGGGGCCGGATGCGTGAGGGCCGCTTGGGCGGCTGACAATGCCGCCGGATCCCGGCCGTCCAGAGCTCCGAGGCCCGAGAGTGTCCAGAGGGCGTGCATTGCCCCGACATTGAGTCCGACCGCGTCCTGCGCCGTGTTCCCCACTAACGCCAGCAGGGCCGGGGTCACGTCGGGACGTCCCCGTTCCACCAGCAGGCGCTGGGCCTGAAACCGCCACAATTGGTTTTCGCCCGCGAGGGCCGCCACGAGTCCCTGGGGGGCGCCGGCGTCCAGTTTCGGCGATTTCGAAGGCTGGCTAGCGTTGTGGACCACGCGATAGATCCGCCCGTGGCGCTTGTCCCGGAGGGAGGTCTCATAGGCATTGCCCTTGCCGGTCTTGAAACCGATCGGGGTGGGGTTGTGCTGGACGATGTAGTTGTACCAGTCGATCACCCACAACGCTCCGTCGGGTCCCACCTCCGCCACGATGGGCGCCGTCCACTCGTCATCGCTGGCCAGAAAGCTGCCCTGGTTGACGGCCCGGAAGTCCGCCCCGTTCGGATCCAGCCGGAAGAATCCCACCAAGTGTCCGGTGGGTTCCGCGACGAAGGCGATCCGGTTCCAATATTCCTTCGGGAACGAGCGTGCCGTGTAGAGGGCGTGTCCGGCGCCCGCCGTGTATTTTCCGTGGGCGTCCACCTGGCGGACCTTGTCGGTGACCGGATAGAACGCCTGTGAATCCGCGATGGTTTCCATCCGGCTCGCGCTCCAGCCCGGGACCGCTTCGTAGTAGCGGTTCGGAATCGACAGGTACCAGCTCGCATTGTTGTTGGCGGTGGAGCCGAACACGATGCCTTCCTCGCTGATTCCCAGGCCCCAGGTGTTGTTGTTGCTGGAACGCAGAAACTCCAGGGCCGAACCGTCCGGCTTGAAGCGGAACACCCCCATCCCGAATTTCAGCCGCTTCCCTCCCACTTCACCGTCGAAGCCGCTGTATCCCACCGTCCCCCAGATCCAGTTGTCGGGTCCGTACCGCAGATTGCTTGCCGTGGCGTGCGTATCCTCCATTCCCCAGCCCGAGAACAGCACCCGGCGCTCGTCGGCAAGGTCATCGCCGTTGGTATCCTTCAGGAACAGGGTCCGGCCGGATTCGATCACGATGACGCCGCCATTGGCGAAGCAGAGCGAAGTGGGAATGCCTAGATGATCGGCAAACACCGTGAACTTGTCCGCCCGTCCGTCCCCGTTGGTGTCTTCGCAGATCTTGATGCGATCGCGCCCTTCACCGACGGGCTTGAGTTCGTTCGGGTAGTCAAAGGTCTCGGAAATCCAAAGCCGCCCTCGGGCGTCGAAGGCCAGGGCGACCGGCTTGGCCACCTCCGGTTCAGATGCGACCAACGACGCAGTAAAACCCTCGGGCAGCGCGAGGCGAAGAAGGGAGGCCTCCGGGCTGAGGGGCATCTGCATCCGGGTCAGCGCCCCACCCTGGGTACCCCACTTTTCGCCCGCAAGATAGTTGGGCATGGCATCGGGGGCGTTGGTGTAGACAAATCCCGCGGGACCCGGCCGGGGCGCGAGCGGGCGGATGGATTGCGCGGTGGCGCCGAGAGCAAGGCCGGCCGACAGTGCGGCGAGGGTGACATTCATCGAATCAAGTGGACAACAGGACCTGGGACCTCCGGGCACCGTACCACGGGGCCCCAAAAAGGGGAATGAACGGGGCCGCCGTGCCCGGTTTCCGAACATCCACGCCGGGAACGTCCAAAACAAAAACGGCCGGGTGTCTGCACCCGGCCGTTCACCAACTGCGCTGTTATCGTCTCACGTTACCCAAATCACTTTTGAGGTGCGGCCGGCGTCGAGTCCGGCTTGCCTTCCCCGCGGGGACGGCGGCCTTCGCCCCCGGATCCGCCGGGACGGCCGCTGCGATTGCCCATCTGCTGGCGACGCTCCTCCATCAGCTTCTGATATTTCGCGTACTGGTCCGCGGAGAGGACCTTCTTGATCTGACCGTTCGTGGAATCGCGGAGTTCCGCCGACTTCTTCCGCCGGTCCTCATCGCTCAAGGCGGTGTTGGCACGGAGTTCCCGCATCTTGTCGCCCTGGCTCTTGGTGATGTCGCGGAGTTTGCCCATCTGCTCCTCGGTGAGCCCCATGTCCTTCATCCACGCATCCCGCTGCTGGCGCATGGCCTCCGAGCGATCAGACCCGCTGCCTTCGGGACGCTTGCGACCCTCCGCCGGGGCCTTGCCCTCCGACGCGGGTTTCGAATCCTGCCCGAGGAGTCCCACCGGGAGGGCGAGGGTGGCCGCCAGGGCCAAAAGGGGGAACAAAGGACGTGCTGCGTTTTTCATAGAGTGTCAGTACATGGGAGGAGACGGGTCCCGTGGCGCGGCGGTTACACCCTTCCGGGCCGAAGCCTTCCCTCGCCAATCCACTGGAATTCGTCTTGCCCGCCGGCCCTGTCGTTTTGAGGCTGCCCGCCCATGTATTCCACCCGCCCGCAGCCCGCCCCGACGGCCGCGGGATCGTCTCACTGGATTTCCTGGGCTCCCGCCATCGCCATCGCCGCATGGTGGATACGGGACCTATCGTTCCAGTGGTCCTCCCTGGTGGACTACCACTATGGCTGGCTCGTGCTCCTGCTGGCCGCGTACCTGGGCTGGGAGCGGTGGCCCAGCCGCCCCCGCAAGGACCGACCCCTGGACTGGAAATGGACCCTTGGATGCGCGCTGGCCGGCATGCCCTGGATCGCGGTGTCCGAACTGTACCGCATCGGCGTTGCCCGGACGCCGTCTTCCTCCATGGCGCTCAGCCTGGGCTGCACCCTCTTTTTGGCCGCCAATATCCTTGCGCTGGCCGGGCCCCGGACGCTGCGCCATTTCGCCTTTCCCATCCTGTTCTTCTTCCTGGCGGTTCCATTGCCCAAAATCATCTGGAACCCCGTCGTCTTCGGCCTGCAGTCGTTCGTCGCCACCCTCAACG
>JBGAPN010000176.1:0-10663 GCA_044221235.1 Limisphaerales bacterium | reverse complement strand
CTTTCCTGGAATTTGAGGAATACGGCGCCTGCAACCGCCACCGATCCCTTCCAAGCGAGGACGATGAAGCCCATGCCCTGGCCTAAGAGTTCTTGATGCAGTTTGGCGAAGAATTGCATGGGTTGTGGAGGAGAACCCTGCCTGCGACGTGTCAAACAGTGGAGTCCAAAATAGGTCTCCAGACTTGAGAATTGACCGTCGATGGTGACGCGAAGGCCACTTGACTGCGCCTTTTTCAGACTCCGACGAGCGGCGGGTTCACAGATCTCTAACTGATGCGCATCACTCTGTAACAGAGGAATTTGATGAGAAAAATAACGGACGGATGCAGACTCTGATGGATCTGTCGCTGAGCCCGGCCGCAGTTCAAGGCTCGTCCATTGGCGTGAGTGGCAGAGCTGGGCGAGAGGGAGGCTGAGTGTTGAGAGTTGAGCGTTGAGAAAGGGTGGGAGAGGGAGAGGGGATGCCTTCATTCCCCCTTCGGGCGCCTTCTCTCTTTCCGGGGAAAGGGAGGAGGGATCGGGGAGGAGGGACAGGAGCGGGCAGGAGTCGGTAAAGGGGAGGGAGATCCCGCGGCGCGATCCAAATAATGACCGAACCTCCATCACAGGAAGAACGTGGGTCCAGTCCTCTCCCCGCCCTGCGATGAGGTAGAACGGAGTAAATCCGTAGGATTGGTTCAGGACTCGGGCCCAGCCACGCGTATGGAAGGCGTTCGCGTTGGGAAACCGCGCCATCCGAAGGTCCCAAGAGGAATCCTCCAGTGGGTTGACGATGTGATAGGATGGATTCGAACAGGAAGCTGTCTGGCCGGATGCCACATTCGTCGTTCCTGGATCAAACCACACGCTCATGTTCAGCTTTGCGATCAAGTACCTGTCGCAAAGAGGATGCCACGTGATCCATTTGCTGCCGGGTCAGCTCCGGGAACATGGGCAGCGAAAGCAATTCCCCAGCGGCTTTTTCCGAAACAGGGAACGAATCGGATCCCAGTTCCAAATGATGATACGCGGCCTGGCGATGCACGGGCACGGGATAGTGGACACCGCAAGACACGCCCAGTTCACCCATTTCTTTCAGGACTGCGTCGCGGTTGGGGACCCGGACGGGGAAAAGATGGTAGACGTGCCGGGCATAGGACGCTTCCGCGGGCAAACCGACGGAGTCCAGTCCGGCCAGTAGGTCGCTGTAGAGTCGGGCATGAGCCCGTCGCTGAGTGTTCCAGCGAGCCAGGTGGCGCAGTTTGACCCGGAGAAACGCCGCTTGGATGCCGTCCATCCTCGCGTTCCACCCGATCATGCTGTGGTAGTACTTCCGGGGTTGGCCGTGTTCTCGAAGCGTTTGGACCTTGTAGAGCAAGTCCGGATCTTCGGTGGTAATGGCTCCGGCTTCGCCCAAGGCGCCGAGATTCTTGCCCGGGTAAAAGCTGAAACATCCTGCGATTCCGAGGGTTCCGGCCTTTCGCCCCTTGTATTCGGCTCCGTGAGCCTGACACGCGTCCTCGATCACCGGGATCCCGTGTTTGCGGGCAATGGCGATAATGGGATCCATGTCGGCCGTCTGACCGTACAGGTGGACGGGAATGATGGCCTTGGTGCGGGGCGTGATGGCGGCTTCCAGCAGCTCGGGATCCATGGTGTGGAATCGGGGATCCACATCCACGAATACGGGCTGGGCACCGCAGTAGGTAATGGCCTCAGCCGTCGCCATGAAGGTGTTGGGGACTGTTACCACCTCGTCCCCGGCCGAGACTCCCAGCGCCAAAAGGCATAACCACAGCGCCTCGGTCCCGCTGCCCACCCCGACGGCGTGTTTTGCCCCGCAGAACGCGGCGAATTCTTCCTCAAATCTTGCCACCAACGGCCCTCCGGCAAAGGCACTGGAGTCGAGGACTTCTCCCATGGCGGCCTCCAATTCGGCCCGGAGAGGTTGATGGGTGGCAGCGAGATCGAGGAAGGGGACTTTCATTCTGGAAATTGTTGAACTGCGGATGGCGCGAATCGATTAACGGCGGCGTTCACCGCAGAGACGCGGAGAAAGGAAGGGGCATTGTTTCTTGGAGGCACTGATTCCCATGATTCTTACGGGCTCGTTTTGGGCCTCTGGGTCTTCGTGGTTCAACTTCGGTATCAGGGCAGGTGACGGACCACACGTGCGGGGTTTCCGGCAACCACGGTCCTGGGTGGGACGTCTTTGGTGACCATGCTTCCGGCTCCCACCAGCGAGCCTTCGCCGATGGTGATGCCGCAAAGTAAGGTGGCTCCGGATCCTATGGAAGCACCCCGCTTTACCAGGGTTGGCTGGCAGGTCCAGTCTTCGGAACCTTGCAGCGAGCCATCGGCATTGGTCGCTCGTGGGAAAAGGTCATTGGTAAACATGACACCGTGGCCGATGAAAACTTCGTCCTCGATGGTGACGCCTTCGCAAATGAAGGTGTGGCTCAACTTTGCAAACGGCGACCAATCCGCGCCCCTTTTTGAATCTCAACGAAGGTACCGATCTTCGTGTCGTCGCCGATTTCGCAGCCGTAGAGATTAACAAACCCGAAGAGGCGGACGCCGGACCCCAGCTTGACGTCGGGTGAAACAAGCATGAGGGATGATCGATCCGTCATGGTCTCGCGGGGGCTCACGGGGTGGTGATCGATTTTCGGCTGGTGCCCGATCCTGCAGACTTTCCGGTGTGGGTGCCGTTCGTTGCGGTGCGTTCCGAACCCCGATGGGCCGGACTACCATTCCCGTTTTTCCCTTCCTGCGAGGGAGGTCGGGAACCGTTTGAGTTTCCCCCGTGCCCCTTGGAAGGGAGGTCGGCTTGCGTTCGCGCAGATTGACGGGGGCGCCATCCATTCCCAAGGACTGGGAAGCGGCCTCGAGGATCTCGACCATATCCTTCGCCTGGGGCCCCCCGGACACCGGCTGCGCACCGGTCAGGATGCAGTCGAGGAAATGCTGGCATTCCACCTTGAGGGCTCTTCCTGCTTCACGTACGGAATGTAAATATCCCCGTAGTGGTAGGCGTAGTGGAAGTCGGCAAACGTGTCGTAGTGGGGCGGCAGGTCCACGCGAGCATCAAAAACCCGGATCTTGTCCAACGTGGCGACGTCGTCATAAACGATCATTCTTCGGCTGCCCACGATGGTCATCTCGCGAGTCTTCCGGGGATCCAGCCAGCTGCTTTGGATGATGGCGGAGCGGTTGCGTGAGAATCCGAGCCACATGGTGGTGATGTCGTGGACATTCCGCGCCACGTTGGCGCTGCCCCGGCAGTTCACGCTCACGGGCATTTCTCCCATGATGTATTGGATGATCGAGATGTCGTGAGGCGCCAGGTCCCACGCTACGTTGATCTCCTTTTGGAACAATCCGAGGTTCAAACGGCGGGCCGAGATGTATCGGACGTCGCCGATGTCCCCGTCGTCGACGATCTGTTTGATCTTCCGGACGACGGACGAGAACAGAAATGTGTGGCCCGACATGAGGGTCAGACCTTTTGCCTTGGAAATAGCGATGAGGTCGTCGCACTCGGCGCAGCTTGTCGCCATGGGCTTTTCGACGAAGGTGTGCTTTCCCGCCTCCAAGGCGGCCTTCGCCATGCGGTAGTGAAGTCCCACAGATGTGGCGACGACCACGGCGTCGAGTTCGCCGTCCCGTAGGAAGGACTCATAGTCGGTAAAAACCTGGGCTTCGGGATACAGGCTCTGCATATGCCGAAGGCGCTCAGCGCTGGTATCGCACACCGCCTTGAGCTGACAGTCCGGGAGGGCTCGGAAATTCCGGATGAGATTCGGACCCCAGTAACCACAACCAACAACGCCGATTTTGATCTTGGATTGCATTCGCGGGAAAAATGGAAGTTACGAAAAGTGTTCCTACTCCGGGTCGGGACCTGGACTCGTCCTGGTTTCCCCGACGCTGTTTGAAATCTGTTGCCGTGAACCAACGGTATCTCCGACTTGGGAGAGAATGGCTAATGGAGTCTTGAACAGTATTTTCAAATCGAGCAGCAGGCTCGGATTCTCCACGTAGCAAACGTCGAGCCGTATCATTTCTTGGAATGGCAGTCGGTTTTTGCCGCTCACTTGCCACAGCCCGGTGAGTCCAGGCAGTGCCCCAAAACGACGCTTCTGGCCCATGTCATAACGTTCGGCCTCGTATTCCATGCAGGGGCGGGGCCCCACGAAGCTCATTTCGCCCTTCAACACGTTCAAAAGTTGAGGCAGTTCATCGAGTCCCGTGGCCCGCAACCAGCGCCCCCCAGGAATCAGCCGCGAATCCACCGAATCCAGCTTGGTCATGGGCGTGTTGGACCGCATCAATTGATCCAGGTGGTTGGAGTGGACTTGAACATCGGCGTCCACTTTCATGGTCCGGAACTTTAGGATTTGAAACGGGCGTCCCCCGTAGCCGATGCGCTCCTGCCGGAAGAACGTGGGTCCTTTGGATAACACTTTGATGGCAAGAGTGATGAGTAGCATCACAGGAGCCAGGAGGGGCGAAAGGACCAGCAGGATCGCCCAGTCCACCGGGCGCTTCCATTCAGGAATGGGAACGGGGCGGGGATAATGGGACCTGCACTCAGATGCCGCCGTCACGGCCGCCCTGATTTCCGTGGCAGTCAGAACCGTGGATGGATGAGACTTTGCGGCCATTGTGAGGTGCCTATGATCGCCGGATTACCAGACCTGAAACCCTTTGACCGGAATGAGTTGGCAAGGTGGGTACCCGAGTCCCGCGGCCGTGATTTCAACTCCCTGGTCGCGGGAACCACTCCGGTTCTGCAATTCGATACTGCTGGAGGTTTTCCGGTCCATTGCGCTTCTCGAATTCTTGAAAAGCACACAAAGTGCCTCTCTCGAAACCGCTAGGAGTTTTTCTTACCCACGGATTTCTGCGCGACCGCCTCGCGTGGCTAAAACGCAAAGATCTGGCGATAGAGGGCCTAGAAGTGTCGAAAGCGTTTCAAGCTTTAAATCTTGTAAAGTGTTCATGCTGAGTGTTTTATTTGCGCGACTAAAGGTAGCCAGCGACCTGGGTCAATACGTCGACACCCTTCCCAATCGACGTCGGGGACGGAACGCGGCGAAGGGAAGATTGGGGCGAGCATGATCCCAAGGATTTCCGCTCCAAGATCTGAGAATCTTGGACGGTGGATGGTTCTGCTGTCCGACGAGAGGGTGGGGTCTCATGGAAGACGGCGGGTGAGTTGAGAAGGAGCCTTTTCGAACAGTGGATCAAGATAATTGTTCAACGCGATCTGCGATATCCGGGCGGCGGACGGTGATTCGGCGTCGGGCGGCTTTGGTGGGGCGCAGGCCGACACAATCGATCCTTTCGGAGGAACTCTCTACGAACGAAATTGGTTTCTCATCGACTTGGATTGCGATCGAAGCGTTTCGTGAATCCTCGCTGCCGATCCTCCGCCCGCGGTGGCTTCTGAAGGGCGGCCGATCGTTGCCCCGGGCATCCGGCTCTTCCAAGGTGCGGGGCTGCGATCTTGCAGCAGCGAAGTGCTGATCGCCGGGCAGTCCATTGAGTTCTCCCGGGATTCGATTGGCTTTTGGCTGGATCCCGTCACAGTTGGTTCGGTTCCATGAGTTCTCAAACGACACAGTGGATTCGGCGTTCCATCTTGACGGGATGTCTGGCGGCAGTGGGCGTGTTCCCGGGCGGAGCCGCCGTCCGGGTCGATTTTAATCGCGATATCCGTCCCGTTCTTTCGGATGCCTGTTTTGCGTGTCACGGACCGGATGCCCGGACGGTGAAGGGAGGGCTTCGTCTCGATCTCAGGGATCAGGCCACGAAGCCGGCCAAGTCGGGGAAAACGGCCGTTGTGCCGGGGCATCCCGAAGACAGTGAACTCGTCCGCCGATTGCTGACGACGGATGCGGACGACTTGATGCCGCCCCCGGAGTCCCACAAGTCGGTGTCTGCGGCCCAGAGGGAACTGCTTCGCCGGTGGATTGCGGAGGGGGCGGAATACCAGGGGCATTGGGCGTATCAGCCTCCTGTGCGACCCGAGGTTCCCCAAGGTGCGGCCGCCATTGACTACCTGGTTCACCGCCGCCTTTTGGAATTGGGGATGAAGCCGTCCCCCGAGGCGGATCGGCGTACCCTGGCCCGCCGCCTGTATGTGGATCTCGTTGGAGTTCCCCCGAACCCGGAAGAGGTTGCGGCTTTCGAACAGGATTCGGCTCCGGGGGCCTACGAACGACTGGTCGACCGTCTGCTGGCATCTCCGCAATTCGGAGAACGAATGGCCATTGGATGGCTCGATGTGGTGCGGTTTGCAGACACCATCGGATACCATTCCGATAATCCGAGGAACATCTGGCCCTATCGGGATTATGTGATCCGGGCCTTCAATTCCAACAAACCCTTCGACCAGTTCACTCGGGAACAGCTTGCTGGTGATTTGTTGCCCCAGGCGACTCTTGAGCAACGCGTGGCTTCGGCGTTCAATCGTCTTCTGTTGACGACCGAGGAAGGTGGCGCGCAAGAGAAGGACTACGAGGCGCGCTACCTCACCGACCGGGTGCGCTCCGTGGGAACCGTATGGCTGGGGCAAACGGTGGGATGCGCGCAATGTCACGACCACAAGTTCGATCCGGTGACCTCGAGGGACTTTTACGCCCTGGGGGCGTTTTTTGCGGACATCAAGGAACCGATCATCGGGCGACGTGAGGACGGGGCATTTGTCCCGGACGACGCACAGGCTCCGAAGTTGGAACGGCATGCCCGTGAGGTAACCGATCTCCAAGCCCAATACGAAGGCCCGCATCCCGAATTGGAATCGGCCTATTCTGCATGGCAACGGCAACTCCGCGAATTCTTGGAAACGGAGAAGGTGTGGGCTCCATTGACACCGGTTTCCGCGAAGTCCTCCAGCGGCTCGACGCTGTCCATCCGGCCGGATCGTTCGGTCCTCGCGGGCGGCGCCAATCCCGATCGGGAATCCTACTCACTCCGGTTTACCAACGGAATCTCGGCCATGGTTGGCCTTCGACTGGAAGTCTTGCCCGATGACTCCCTGCCCGCGAAGGGGCCCGGACGCGCGGGGAACGGCAATTTTGTCCTGACCGAAGTGATTGCCCGAATTGAGCGTCCCGGTGGCGAGTCGAGGCCGGTGGCATTCCGATCGGCGAAGGCATCGATTGAGCAATCCGTGGCCATCGACAAGAATCCCTATGGCGTGTGGTCCGCCGCCTCGGCCATTGACGGCGATGTCCGGGGCGATGCGGCCGGATGGGCGATTTTGCCCGGGTGGGAAAAGGTTCAGTTCTGCAATTGAGCTGCCGAATTCCCTGACATTGAGCCTGGGGAAGCGCTTGTGATCGACCTCCAGCAGCATCACGGGAGCGGGGGACACACTTTGGGATGTTTCCGTCTTTCGGTCGCGACGGACCCGGCGGCCCTCCAGCGAACGCCGATCAGCCCGCCTCCCAAGGACTGGGTTGAGATTGTCCAGGTTGCACCCGCTGAGCGGAACGAGTCCCAACGGACCAAGCTCTGGGTCGCCTACCGGGACCAGGCCCCCGAATTGGCAGCGCTTCGATCCCGGCTGGAGGCAGCGAAAAAGGCACGGGCGGAATTCGAATCGACCGTCCCGCGGTGCATCGTCACGGAAGTGACGGAGAAGCCGAGGACCGTGCGAATTCTCCCCCGGGGTAACTGGCTGGTGGAAACCGGGGAGGTCGTGTCCCCGGCGGTCCCAACGTTTCTGGAGAAGACCGTCCCCGTTCCGGCAGGACGACCTTTAAACCGCCTTGACCTGGCCAACTGGCTGGTGGCTCCCGGGAATCCATTGGTGCCGCGAGTCGTGATGAATCGCCTGTGGCGGCAGTTTTTCGGTGTCGGGCTTTCCAAGGTTCTGGATGACCTGGGTGCGCAGGGAGAACCGCCCCGTAATCCGGCTCTGCTCGACTGGCTGGCCTGCGAGTTCCGAGACAGTGGGTGGAACACCAAACACATGGTGCGATTGATCGTCCTCAGTGGGACCTATCGGCAGACCTCGAATGCCTCCCGGGAATTGCTGGCCAGCGACCCGGACAATCGGGAACTGGCACGACAGGGCCGGTGGCGAATGGAAGCGGAATTGGTGCGGGATGGGGCTCTGAGCATCTCCGGATTGCTGGTTCCCACGATTGGCGGGCCCAGCGTGAAGCCGTATCAACCGGATGGATATTGGGAGAACTTGAATTTTCCCCAGCGAACTTATGACGCCAGCGCGGGATCAAACCAATACCGGCGCGGGCTGTACACGTGGTGGCAGCGTTCCTACGTCCACCCCAGCATGCTGGCGTTTGATGCGGCCACCCGGGAAGAATGCGCAGCCGAGCGGGGTCGTTCCAACATTCCCCAGCAGGCCTTGGTCCTGCTGAACGACCCCAGCTATGTGGAAGCGGCCCGCGCCTTCGCAGGCCGGGTCATGAAAGAGTGCGCGGGCGACGACACGGCGAAGCTGGCCTGGGCCTGGCGCCAGGCCCTTTGCCGGCTTCCGGACGCGGAAGAGCTGACCACGCTTCGGGCGCTTCTGGAGCGGCAGCGTTCGGGTTACCGCCAGGATCCGGACGGGGCGCTGCGATATCTGAAGGTGGGAGCCCTCCCCGTTCCCGACGGTCTGGATCCCGTGGACATGGCGGCGTGGACCGACGTGGCTCGCGCTCTCTTGAACCTTCACGAAACCATTACCCGCTCCTGACCGATGACTCCATTCCCTGAACTTCTTCAGTTTCAGCGCCAGCAGCAAACCCGGCGGGTATTTTTGGGAAGGGCCTCCCAAGGGGTTGGGGCTCTGGCGCTCACCTCACTGCTCCGGCCCCAGGCGTTTGCCGGAACGGCGGACCGGTGGACCGGAGTCATTCAACCGACTCATTTTCCCGCAAAGGCTCGACGGGTGATCTGGCTGAGCATGGCCGGAGGTCCCTCCCATCTTGAGACGTTCGACTACAAGCCCAAGCTCGCCGAGATGCATGGCCAGCCCATGCCGGAATCGTTCACCAAAGGGAAGCAGATTGCCCAGCTCCAGGGGCAGAAACTGGTTTGTTACGGCCCCCAATTGAATTTTAAGAAATTCGGCAAGTCCGGCATCGAGCTCTGTGAGAAATTTCCGCACATCGGTTCAGTGGCGGATGAGATCTGCTGGATCCGGTCCATGACCAGCGAGGCGATCAATCATGATCCGGCCCATATGTTCATGAACACTGGGTCCCAGATTGCCGGGCGTCCGAGCATGGGTTCCTGGATTGTCTATGGCCTGGGTTCCGACGCGGAAAACCTACCAGGGTTCGTGGTGTTGACCTCGCTAGGGCAGGGGGGACAAAACCAGCCCATTGCAGCCCGGCAATGGGCCGCCGGGCTCCTGCCCAGCCGGTTCCAGGGCGTCCATCTTCGAGGAAAAGGGGACCCCGTCCTTTATCTGAGCAATCCGCCTGGGGTTACCCGGGAACGTCAGCAGAGTGTGGTTCAGGCGGTGAATGCATTGAACGCCCACCACGATTCGATTGTGGATGATCCGGAGATCTCCACGCGCATCGCCCAATATGAAATGGCGTTTCAAATGCAGGCCAGCGTGCCCGAGTTGATGGATGTTTCCCACGAGCCGGCAAACATCCTGGACTTGTATGGCTGTAAGCCGGGTGACGGATCCTTTGCGTCCAATTGCCTGCTCGCGCGACGCCTCGCCGAGCGGGGAGTTCGCTTCATTCAGTTGTATCACAAGGATTGGGATCACCACGGCGGAGTGAAGCAGGGCGTTGAACTCAAAGCGGCCGAAGTTGACCGGGCCTGTATGGCCCTGATCACCGATCTCAAGCAGCGCGATCTCCTGAAGGACACCTTGATCGTCTGGGCAGGGGAGTTTGGCCGCACGCCCATGAGTCAGGGAGGCGATGGTCGGGACCATCATAACGCCGGATTCACGGTCTGGATGTGCGGAGGAGGGGTCCAGCCAGGGATGATCTATGGGGCGACGGACGAACTGGGCTATGCCGCGGTGGACAACCCCATCGATGTCCACGATCTGCATGCCACGATGCTTCGACAATTGGGGATTGAGCACACCCGACTGTCCATCAAGTTCCAAGGGCTGGATGTCCGCCTCACGGGGATTGCCGGCAAGGTGATCCAGGACATTGTTTGAGTGGCTGACGGATTTATTTGGAAGGCCGGAAACAAAGTAGGTGGGTGAAGGCTGGAGTGGGAAAGTGAGTGAGCGTGCAAGAGATCCTTCCCGCTTCCCATTCTCCCCCGCACCCACCAGGTCTCCTTCTTCATTAGCCCTTCATCCCCGTCCGTGTCATCTGAGTCATCCGTGGTTCAACTTCCCCCGGCGCCTAAGGCCAGGTTTCGGAGTACAGCAGTAGAGGGTCGAAACAGACCATAGCTCCCAACTTACTCGTCTCACCACTTTCTCCCCTACATTTTCCCCGGACCATTCCTGTCTTCCGACCTTCCAAATTCCCCCCCCGCCCGCTACTTCGGCACGACGCCGCTCTTCTCGAGTTTGAACAATTTGGGGGCAATGACCGCCTGGCAATAGGGCTGGTTGGGGTGATTCTTGAAGTAGTCCTGATGGTAATCTTCCGCGGGATAAAACTTCTTCAACGGCACAATCTCCGTGGTGATTTTCCCGCCGAATTCAGAGGCATTGGCGAGCTCCTTGGAGC
>JBGAPN010000175.1:0-9876 GCA_044221235.1 Limisphaerales bacterium | reverse complement strand
GTATCGCCCCAGGTCCCGAGATTACCGTTGACGATGGTTTTGCCCGGCGCGTTGACTGATGGAACGCATTCGTTGTGATCGGGACGTTTCGTCCCCACCCACACCGACATCCAACACTCCATTTCCATGAGCCGAAAAATCAACGTGGCCATCGTCGGACTCGGATTCGGGTCCGAGTTCATTCCCATCTATCAGCGGCATCCAAACGCCAACATGTATGCCATCTGCCAGCGCTCCAAGGAGAAGCTGGACGCGGTGGGCAAGGCCTTCGGAGTGGAGAAACGCTACACGAGTTTCGAGGACCTGCTCCATGACCCGAAGGTGGACGCGGTTCACATCAATTCGCCGATCCACCTTCACGCATCGCAGTCCATCGCCGCCCTGCGCGCGGGCAAGCACGTGGCCTGTACCGTGCCCGCCTGCACCACCCTCGAGGAAGCCCGCGAGATCGTGAAGGCCAGCAAGGAGAGCGGCAAAAAGTACATGATGATGGAGACCGTGGTGTGGAGCCGCGAGTACCTGTTCGTCCGAGAACTCCGGGACACCGGCAAGCTCGGTCGCATCCAGTTTGTCCGCGGCAGCCACCTGCAGAACATGGCCGGGTGGCCCGGCTACTGGGAGGGTCTCCCGCCCATGCACTACGCCACCCACTGCGTCAGCCCCTGCCTGGGCATTGTCAATGGCGAGGCCGAGTTCGTTTCGTGCCTCGGATCCGGACGCATCTCAGAGGCGCGCATCGCCAAGTACGGGTCGCCCTTCGCCTTCGAGACCGCCCATTTCAAGGTGCGGAACCAGGACGTGGCCGGCGAGGTCACCCGATACCTCTTCGATACCGCCCGGCAGTACCAGGAGAGCTTCGACTGCTACGGCTCGCAAACCTCGTTCGAGTGGCAGCTGGTGGAGCATGACGACCCGGTCCTGCACGTCGGCGGCGAGAAAGTGGAGAAGGTGAAGATCCCGGATTACGCGCATCTGCTGCCGGAGGGCATTCGCGATTTCACGACCAAGGGCGTCTACGACATGTCGGAGAATGTGCACCTGAGCTTCCTCCAAGGCAGCGGCCACGGTGGCAGTCATCCGCACCTCGCGCACGAGTTCGTGTCGGCCATTGTCGACAACCGTCCCAGCTTTCCCGACCTCTACCAGTCAGTGAACTGGACCATGGTGGGCATCCTCGCCCACGAATCCGCCATGCGCAGCGGCGAAAAGATGCACCTGCCCAACTTCCGCGGCGTCTGATCGACGCGTCAGGACGGAACTCTCTCGGCCCGGTTCGAAATCCGAATCGGGCCGTTTTCGTTTCCTGCGGAACGTTTACGATTGTAACTTTCTTATTGCACCCAACGCTGGGCCCCTGTATCTCCATCGCCAATCACGATCACCATGAGTTTACTCAGACTCCCTTCCGGCGCGGCTGCGTTGGCGTTCAGCGTCCTTTTCCAAGGCCTGTCGACGTCCTTCGCTGCAACGTCCGGTGACCTCGATGCGACGTTCAATCCCCCAGCCGCCGCGGCGCAATTCGCCACTCCGTTCACGCTTTCGGGCGGGTATCTCTATCCGTCGGCGCCCGTGAGGCTCGCGGATTACCGGCGCCTTCGCGACGACGGTGGTGTGGACACCGAATGGCGGATCCAAGCCCCTCTGACAACGCTCATGGCGGGCGTCACCGGTACACCCTGGGGAGGTTGGATCGCCGCGGACACCCTTGCGGGGTACTGGATGGAACGTGATGGAACATCGACGCGGATTCTCACCCAGGGCTTCCAACCCTCCACCTATCGGGTCTTCGCCCGTGACGACGGTTCCCTGGTCGCACAGGTGAACGCCGGTCTGGCCCGCATCCAGCCCGACGGCCGGACCGATCCCAATTTCTCTCAGAATTCCCGGGTCAAGACCCTGGCATTTGTAAAGACCGGCGGTGGACCGTACACCCTGGGGACCCTTTGGAGTGTGGTGGCCCAGGATCGCCAGGGTCGTTACTTCCTCGGAGGCACGTTCCAGTCTATCGGCGGCGTGGAGCGGGTGGGTCTGGTCCGAGTGCTGCCCGATGGGCGACCGGATCCCACGTGGAATCCGGGTCCCGCGTTGGGGATGGCCATCACGAACTGGGCCGACCCCGCCGTCCTCGGACCAATCAGTGCCTTCAACCCAATTCCCTCGGAGTTTCTGACGGCGCGCCCGACGGCCATCGCCGTGGGCACCAATGGTTCCATCGTTGTTTCCCTCGACGAAGCGAACCCGCAGGAGGGCACGGGCCGCCGGATGGCCGTAGTCGATGCGCAGGGCAGTGTCGTGTCCCAATTCCCGGAGTCCTCCCCCGTGAGTCCCCGTCTTGTGGCTGTCCAACCTGACGGAAACATCTTACTCGCCGGCGCACCGCTGAAGGATTGGAACGGAACCCCTGTCGGCAGCCTGATCCGAATCCGACCGGACGGCAGCCTGGATTCCACCTTTCAAGTCACCCTGTCCCCATCGAGTGCCGAGGTCTGGGGCATGGAACTGGATCCATTCGGGCGAGTGTGGATCAGCGGGAACTTTGAATCCGTCAATGGCGTGGCGCGCCCAGGATTTGCCCGGCTCTTCGCCTACGAACCGGAGGCGTCAGCCCTCACCCTGGAGTCCACATCCCGACGCGAACGAATCGGAGCCCACGAGGTACTGCATCTGACCGCCCAAACCTCCGGATTTCCGCCACCCGCCCTACAATGGTACCGCGATGGCGTCCCGATTCCGGGCGAGACCAACCGGGGACTGCGGCTGGCCATCACCAATGATATCCAACTAGGCGAATTCCGTCTGGTCGCCAGCAACGTCAGCGCCACCAACGAACTGGATTTCGGCAGGGTCTCGCTGGCAGTCCCCAGCACAAAACCCGGATCCGCCACCGAAATCTGGGCGGGCCCACTCCAAGGGATCGACGGCATTACCCACCTGGTTCCGCTTCCGAATGGAAAGATACTGTTCGCGGCAGGCCAGTACGCCATCGAGGCACAGCACCCCATGGTCGGTCGACTTCTGCCGGACGGCACACTGGATCCGGATTTCGGCACTGGGGGCGTCGTCTCCGGGGACGGGGTGGTTGAGAATTTGCGCCCCCTTCCGGACGGAGGCGTTTTGGTGGCCGGCCGATTCACAACGATGGAGGGATCTCCCGCCTCGGGCCTCGCAGAACTGGATGGTTCTGGCAGACGGGTGCTGCGACCATTTCCAGTTTTGGACGTCCCCAATGTCCATGCCGCCCTCAAACTTTCGGACGGTCGGTATCTGTTGGCGGGCCCGTTCCAAACCGTCGGCGGCCAGGCCAAGTTCCGGGTTGCCCGGCTGAAGGCCGATTTATCCCTGGATTCCGACTTCACCGTTCCCATGGAACCATTCCAGGTGGTGGACGCGCTGGAAACCGACCAGCAGGGGCGAGTCCTCGCGGGTGGCGCTCAGTTCGCGTTCGAAGGGACCCTGACCAACCCACCGCCCTTCGGCATGGTCCGACTCCTGGAAAACGGAAGTCCTGACCTGACTTTCCAGCGGGTCACCAGCGCTGTCCGACGCCTCTTTGTGGAACCCGGCGGCACGGTGTTGGCCGGATTTCCCTTGGCGCGCTGGACCTCGCAGGGGCAGCTGGTGCAGCGGTTTGAACTGCCCGCTTCGGCCTCCGTCTTCCCCACGGATTCCCTCCAATCCCTGTCGCCCCTTCCGGATGGCGGCTCCGTTTTCTTCTCGCGCCAGAGCGGTCCGCTGACGGACCGGGTGACCAAGTGGACTGCCGACGGGCAGTACGATGCCCTGTTCGAGCCCCCCATCCCGGTAGTCCCGGACTCGGTCAGTCACTCGGTCACCGCCGCCGCATCGCCCGGAGACGGGTCCATCCTGTACGCAACGCGGGAATTCATGGTGGGGCGCAGCGGAACATTCGTGCGGCGGATCCTTCCCGACCCGGACCTGCGATTGGAGGACACCCGGCTCGCGGGTGACCAGTTTAAGGCGACTCTGAATACGCGCCCCGGGCGGCGTTACGGAATCCAGAGCCTCAATTCGCTCCCGAGTGGCACCCCGAGGCTAATCCTGAATCTGAACGGGGACGGCTACCGGAACGAGGTTCAAATCCCGGTCACTTCCGGGCAGGAATACCTCAAGTTGACCGTCGAGTAGGCCGGGAACCCCGCCAGCCAAGAGGGACAGGTTTCTCCGGTCGGTCTGTTGGACCTCCGGTTTCAAAACCTTTTGTGGACCCGCCGGACGCAGTTCGGTTTACTTCGGCGCGTTCCACGTCCTAATACACTCGTACCACTATGAGCAACGGCAACGACAACGGCATTGTCCCCAATGCCAAACGGCTTCTTTGGGCCGGATTTGCGGCAATTCTGGCCGCCGGCATCGGGTTCGGCATCCGCGGCGGCATCCTGGCCAACTGGGGAGCTGACTTCGGGTTTACGGCGGGCCAACTCGGTGACATCGGCGGCGCCGGTTTCACGGGCTTCTGCTTCGGCATCATCATCGGCGGTGTCGTGGTGGACAAAATCGGCTACGGCAAACTGGTGGTGGCCGCCTTTTTATTCCATGTGTTGTCCGCCGTGGTGACCTTCGCCGCCACCAAGGGGCAGCCCCAACCGGTCGCCTACAACTACCTCTACTGGGGCACGTTCATCTTCGCCCTCGCCAACGGCACCCTCGAAGCGGTGGCCAATCCGCTGGTCGCCACCCTCTTTCCCAAAAATCGCACGCATTACCTGAACATCCTGCACGCCAGCTGGCCGGCCGGATTGGTCATCGGTGGTCTGATCGGCTGGATCCTCGGTGACCGCATGCACCTCGACTGGAAGCTGCAGCTGGGCCTGTTCCTGGTGCCCACCGTGGGCTACGGCCTGATGTTCATGGGCCAACATTTCCCAAAATCCGAAGCGTCCGCCAAGGGACTCAGCCTGGGCGAAATGATGAAGGACGTGGGCATCCTGGGGACTGCCGTGGCCTGTTACCTCCTCGTGCTGTTCTTCCAAAACGCCCTGGGCATGGGATCCGGCATCTCCTATGGACTGGGTTTTGCGCTGCTGGCCGTGGTCGCCGCGCTGACCGGCTTCTCACTGGGCGCCTGGCTACTCTTTGTCCTGATTGTCACCCACGTGCTGGTGGGCGCCGTCGAACTGGGCACGGATGGCTGGATCCAAAACATCACCGGCAACATCCTAACCACCAGCGAAGGCAAGATCCTGTTTGTGTTCACCTCGCTGCTGATGTTCGCCCTGCGGTTTTGCGCCCATTTCATCGAGAACAACCTGAAGGTATCCCCGGTGGGACTGCTGTTGATCTGCGCCGTCCTCGCCGCCATCGGACTCAACCTGGTCAGCGGCATCACCACCTTCGCCGGCGCCATGCTGGCCCTCGCCGTCTACGCACTGGGCAAGACCTTCTTCTGGCCCACCATGCTTGCCGTGGCCAGCGACCGGTTCCCCCGCACGGGCGCCATCGCCATCTCGATCATGGGCGGCTGCGGCATGATGTCCGCCGGCCTGCTTGGTTCCGCGGGTCTCGGATACGCCAAGGACCGGTTTGCCGCCGAGGAACTTCAGAAGGCCAATCCGGCCCTTTACTCCCAGTACAAGGCGGAGAAGCAGAGCTCGTTCCTCATCTTCGACAAGGTCAACGGTCTTGACGGCAGCAAGCTGGGCGCCGCCCAAGCCGTGGCCGCCAACCAGCGGAATGCCGAACAAAAGACCGTGGCTGACGCCAGCATCATGGGCGACCGTCGCACCCTGAAAGTGGACTCATTCATCCCCATGACGATGGCCGCCATCTACTTCCTGCTGTTGCTCTACTTCAAGGCGATCGGTGGCTACAAGCCGGTGACCATCACGACCGGCACCGAGCTGGGCACCGCGGAATCCTGAGACGGCAGATCAGGAAATCCCTAAACAGCGAGGGCGGCTTCTGAGAAGAAGCCGCCCTCTGCGTTTTACGACGGGGAGGCCCGGGAGCACTTCCGGGCGTTGGGCGCCAAATCCGACCGGCTTCCAACCGGAACCCCATCCCTTCGGGCGTCTCGTTGGACTCTGGAGAGGCTTTAAAACCCGTAGAACTCGTAGGTTCCGGGAAAGCTGGCCACGGGATGTTCGCCGAGCGCTTCCACGGACAGCTTGCCCGCCAATCCATCCATGCCTGCCTTGCTGATCATGCAACGGCGTTGGAGACCGGCGGCCAGCTTTTCCATGCGGAAGATGAAGTTCACTTCAGGCCCGGACAGGCTCTCCTCTCCCATCGAGGGGGCTCCCCCCATGAAGACCAGCCCCCGGTGCAGCACGATCCGAAACGAGGGCTGTCCCGCGGCCTGAAGGGCCTTGAGTTCCTCCAAGGCCTTGATGAGCGGCTCCCGATCCGCCTCCTCGGCGGGCCAATAGGCGAAAAAGCCGTCCCCGAGGTACTTGTTGATGGTACCCCCGTTGGCCTCAATGACCTGCTTGCAGTTGGAGAACCAGCGCCCGGTGATGATCGGTAATTGCTCCGCCGACACCTTCTGCCCCAGCTGGGTGGACCCTTCGATATCCGCGAGCAGCAACCAGCTTTGGGCCGACCGGATATCCATCAACGTCCGGTCCGCCAACTCCCCCGAATTGGACATCTCCGAGCGGCGCTGACAAAACTTGAGCAGGGACGAACCGATTTGGATGGAAGCCCCGTCATTGAGCGGAACCGGCTGGGACACACGGCGACCGTTCAGGTAGGTGCCATTCGCGCTCCCCAGGTCCACGAGCCAATACTCGTTCTCGCCCTGGTAATGAATCATCGCATGTTTGCGGGACACCTTGTCATCGCGGAGGACCAGAAGGTTGCTCGTGGCCCGTCCAATGGAGCAATTGTCCTGCACCGGCAGAAGGGGTGCCCCCTCCCGCTCGATCCACGCCCGCATATGTTCCCCCGACGAATTCATTCGTAACGCTGGGCTAGGTTAACGACCGGGCCGACAAGCACAACGCCGGATTCAATTCGATTGCTCCCAGCGGGGCTGGCGCCACCCGCAGCCGGGGCTTGGTTCCCAGGGAACCGTCCGCCATACTTCCCAAACATGGCAATCACCGTCCTTTCCGGACTGAGCATCCTGGTGGTGGAGGATGAACCCCTTCTGCGGCGACACCTTTCCGCCACGTTGGAACGCATGGGAGCCGATGTCACGGCTGTCGAGAATCTCCGGGGAGCGCGGCAACTGGCGTCGGAACTGGGATTCGACTTCGTCCTACTGGACGTCAATCTGCCCGACGGCCGGGGAATCGATCTGCTGCGCGAGGGAGTCTTCGGAAGCAACACGGCCGCCATCGTAATGACGGGTGAGGGAGGTGTCGCTGGGGCGGTTGAAGCCATGAAACTGGGTGCGCTGGACTACCTGACCAAGCCGTTCGAACCGGAAGCCCTGGCGGTCGTCATGGCCCGCGTCCGTCAGCAACGGCAGTCTGCGCGGGCCACGGAACACCGACGGTCCGACGCGCCGGAGTCGTCCTTTTTTTTCGGGGCTTCCCTGGGGCCCCTCGAAACCGCCCTGAGTCGAATCCTCGCCGCCGACCAGCGACTCCAGGGCACCGGAGCCCCCCTTCCCCCGGTCTTGATCCAGGGGGAAACAGGCACAGGCAAAACGACCATCGCCCGCTGGATTCACTCCAATGGTCCCCGCAGCGCCGGCGCCCTGGTGGAAGCCAACTGCGCCGCAATCCCAGACAGCCTGGCCGAATCTGAATTGTTCGGACACGAGAAGGGCGCGTTTACCGATGCACGCAGCGCACGGATGGGACTCTTTGAGGCGGCGTCCGGGGGGACCCTGTTCCTGGACGAACTCGCATCGCTCAGCCTGCCTCTTCAGGCCAAGCTGTTGACCGTCCTTGAGGACCGCCGGGTACGGCGGGTGGGAGGAAACCGGGACATTACTGTCGACGTCCGCGTCATCACTGCCGCCAATCGGGACCTGCGGGAATTGGTCCGGGAGGGTCGATTCCGGGAGGATCTGTACCACCGGCTCGACCTGTTCCGGATTGTTCTACCCCCGCTGCGGGAGCGGGGAACGGACATTCTCCGGCTGGCGGATGCCCTGTTGGCGCGATTGGCCCGACGACACCGGCTTCCCGTCCGGTCGCCCTCCGATTTGGGGAAACGCCGACTGCTCGCCTACGGATGGCCGGGAAATGTCCGGGAACTCGCCCACGAATTGGAACGGGCCCTGGTCTTTGAAGACGGAGAGGCACTCCATTTCGACCAATTGATGGGATCCACCGGGAATCTGCCCCCGGTTCCTCCCATGCCGGCGGGGGAACCTCGATCCACCTCCGCCCTTGGAACTAGTTGGTTCAACGAATCCTACCGGTTTCCGGACCAGGGATTCTCGCTGGAGGATGCCATCTTGCGGCTGATTCACCATGCCCTGGCCCAGACCCATGGGAATGTCTCCGGGGCGGCCCGCCTGCTGGGAGTCTCCCGCGACTTCCTTCGGTACCGGCTGGGTGGGTGGAAGGACGCCAAGCCGGCGGGAGGTCCGGGGCCTGATTTGGGGAATTCCACCCAGAATTCCCCTCCTTGAGAATTCAACACGGTCCCATCCCCCACCTCACCTTCAAAAAACGCCTTGTTTTGAATGCGTTATCGTTCGATGTGTCCAATAAGTGGATTGGCATTGCGCTAGCAACGGGTCCAGCGTCCGATTCGAGATACCAGGCGCCCCGGAGCCTGTTCCCAAAGCGGAAGGAACGGTATGAAATCCAACAGAACACACGCGCTCAGCAGCCTGGGGATCCTGACATTGGTCCTGGCCGCACGCCTGACGGCGGTCGCTGGTGACCTGCCACCCAATCCCAAGGACGGGATCGGAGGCGGAACGGTTCCGACGGCATCCTCGGTCATGGAGTCGTTGGACATCAAGATTCCGCCGAAGACCCAATTGCCCGAAGACATGAAGCAGCTGGTCTCCGAATTTCGGAGGCAGGCCGAATCCTACGTCAGCCAGCAGAAGGAACTGCAGAAGCTGATCAAGGGCGCCACGACAGAAGACCGCGAGCGTCTCAAGGAACAACTCAAAATGGCCCGGGAAACCTTTCTGGACCAGACCCGCGACATCCGCAACGACATCAAGGAGCGGATCAAGGATCTGAAGACCAGCATCCGCGAAAGTCGGCCGCAGGCGGCCGGATCCAGCGAAGGCGGCGGACGCAAGCGTCATGGAGGCGATTGATTCCCCGCCCCCTTCATCCTGAAAATTGACACGAGACCGGCGACCTACCCATGGTCGCCGGTCTCGTTTTGTCCCTTGAGCCGGATCCATCCTCGTTGTGCCCTGTTACCGGCGGTCCTGATGACCAGCCTGGTTCATGGCGGCCCGTACGAGGTTTCGAAGCCCATGGCCGAACCCAGTCCGTTCCTCTACTGGGACAACAGTCTTACCCTTAAGACCGGCGGGGGCTACGACAGCAATCCCACGCTGGCCAATCTTCCCCAGGCGCGCCAGCCCTCCTCGTTTGTGGAATACGGAGGAGAACTCATGTTCTTCCGGCTGCCGGAGGGTGGGGACAATGCGTACGTCTTCGTCTCCGGCGAAAATCGCGAGTACCTGGATTCGCAAAACGTTCCCAACGAACAGAACGTGGTGGCCATGGCCAACTACCTCCACGAGTCCGACTCCTGGTGGAAGGCCGGGGCCACGTTTTCCTACGTCTATATCAACCAGTTCATCGATCTGTCCGAGATCGACTCGGGAATCGGAACAGCCCAGGTGCAGGGCAACACGTTGGGCTTCCGACCGGCCTTCGGGGCCACCTGGAATCCGCGGTGGAACACCCTCCTGGAGATCCCCACCAACCGTCAGCAGTTTTCCAACACGGCCGGCGACTTCACCGAGGTCGGACCGGTGCTTTC
>JBGAPN010000174.1:0-9957 GCA_044221235.1 Limisphaerales bacterium | reverse complement strand
CAAAATCCGGGAGACCCAGCTTGCCGCGCTGGATGCCCAGAAGCGCCGCGGTTCCAAACCCGCCTTAAAGCTGAAGCGGAACCTGAATGCCGCCATCACGGCAACCCAGCTGGGCATCACCCTCGCCGGGATGGGGCTGGGGCGTTATGTGGAACCGATGGTGGAGGTGATCGCCGAGCCGGTGATCCATTCGTTGGGTCTGCCCCCGAAACACTGGGCCTACGGCGTGTTCATTGGGGCGGGATTTGTCGTAATGTCCTTCGCCTTGATGATCTTTGGCGAAGCCTTGCCCAAGGCCCTCGCCATCAACAAAACAGAGTCCGTGGCGCTCACGCTCGCCCAACCGCTGACCTGGTGGATCCGCCTCGCCCAGCCGTTCATCTGGGTGGTCAACGAGACGGCACTTCGGCTGGCGCGAAAACTCGGAGTCGAGTCGCTCGACGAGGAGGGAAGCCATTCCCCGGAGGAACTCCGGCTGATGCTGTTGTCCGCCGGCCGGGCCCAGCGGGAGACGGAGCTGGGCCGGAACATCGTGCTCAATTCCCTGGATCTCCGCCGCCGCGTGGTGGCGGAGGTGATGCGGCCCCGGCGGGAAATTTCCTTCCTCAACACCCAGGACCCGATTTCCGCCTGCCTCGAAACTTCGGAGCGAACCCGGTATTCCCGCTTTCCGCTGTGTGAACGCGGAGACCTCGACCGCACGGTGGGCGTGGTCCACTGCAAGGACCTGTTTGCCAGCCGCGGCCCCACAGGAACCGGGGAGGACCTGCGTCCGGTCGCGCGGAAGATCATTTATGTTCCCGAAACCGCGCGGCTGGAGCGTCTCCTGCAGCTGTTCTTGGACCGCCGGCTTCATTTCGCCCTGGTGGTGGACGAGTTTGGTGGCACCACGGGCATGGTGACCCTGGAGAATGTGCTGGAGGAATTGGTGGGCCAGATCCAGGACGAGTTCGATCACGAGAAACCCAGGTTGACGCGCCGCGGAGACAATCTCTGGGAATTGGAAGGGAGTTTGCCGCTGTTTGAGCTGGCGGAACTGACCGGTGAAAACCTGACGGCGGAATCGGCGACGACGGTCAGCGGCTGGATGACGGAAAAGCTCGGCCGATTTCCGCGACGGTCGGATCGGATCCCGCTGGGCGATTTCGAATTGGCGGTGGAGGAATTGGATGGCCTCCGGGTTGGTCGGGTTCTGGTCCAGCGGGTCCGGACCCCGTCCGCGGAGGCGGAAGGGGAGTCCGGCGCCGGGCAATCCCTTGCGTCCTGAGCTGGAACAATGCCGTCGGCCGAGGGGGAAATCCGCAGATGAACGGGATGAGCGCAGATCAGGAAGCCGGGGGAGGAGCGGCGAAAGAGCTCACCCATCGGTGCGTTGTTTCAACCGCTTTGGTTTCCAACGCCGCCCCCTCCCATCTGCGTCAATCTGCTGGGATCTGCGGATTCATCTGCATGGCTCCGGCTGAGATTCCACGTCGGAGGAACGATAGACGTCCTGTCCCCTGTCTCTAGTTCCCTAAACAGGGAGTGGTTAAGTACCCGCTAAAACGCACTTGATGGTGCCCTGGTGGTCGACGCCTGTCGAAATCTTCCCGGCCTGCTTTGGACCTCGATCGGGAGCAGACACACCGGCAGACGTTGGCGGCATGGGGCGATCCGAATGGGGAAGACCCTCCATAGTGTCTGTGCCGAATTCACTCCCGGGATTCCATCAACGTTCAGAGACGGTCGATCCCTTACGGGCTCCGGCTAGGCCTTGCGGGTCGCTGCCGGTTCTCCACACTGCGATCACCAGCGACAAGCCGATGTCCCTTCCCGACCTCCCGTTCGTCCAGCGTGATTTGAGCGCTGCCGACGCCCCACTTCCGCTCATCCGGTTGATGCTTGCGAAGGCGAAGCGGTACTCGGGCGCGGGCGACGCTTCCTTGATCCTGTTCGAATGGAACGTGACGCAGCTCCAGGAGACCCGCTTCAACTCCGAGGGGGTTGCGTTGGCTGGGGCAGAGGATGACGCCATTCGTGCCGCGTGCGAAACGGCGGTCCGCACCCAACGCATGCAACACCTCGAGGGTGATGCCGGCGACCGGTACGCCGCGGTTATCGTTCCGCTCTCCGCGGAAACGATCCTCCGCTCCGCCGAACTCCCCTCCCGGCTCCATGGCGCCATCATCCTCCGGCGCGTACCCGCGCTCCCCATAGGCGACCCCGACACGTCGGTTTCGCCGGGACCTGGAGGAGACAATCCGATCGAACCCGTCCGGCGGTCATTTCACGGTGCTCTTTCTCGACCTCGACGGGTTTGAGCAGGTCAACCGGGTGCACGGGCATGATGTGGGTGATGCGGTGCTGATGGCCGTTGCGCAGCGGTTGCGAGAGTTCTGCGAGACGCACCCGGGCGAGGCGGCAAGGTTGGGAGGTGACGAGTTTGGACTGTTTCTGCGGGACGTCGAATCACCGATGGATGCTGCCCGGGAACTATTCGCCGCCCTGGCCCAACCGATCACCGTCATGGGCGTCGAACTCATGATCCGGGCCAGCGCAGGTCTGGCGGGCCTTAACTCTGCTACCGACTCCGCCCTGGAATGGGTTCGGCGTGCGGAGCGGGCCATGTATCTGGCCAAGAGCCGGGGCGGAAACCAAATCTGCGAATGTTCCAACACCGCCGCCAACCCCTAGAAGGAACCATGGCTGACATCCCGCAGGTACCCGGTGGAGCTCCGCCAAAAGCCGGACCATTCCGCTTTTTCATCAACTACCGGCGACGGGACAATGCCGATTTCGTGGAACATATCCGGTCGTGGTTTGCCTGGCACTTTGGCCGGCCCAATGTATTCATGGATTTCGACAGCATTCCGGCGGGTGCCGACTTCCCGGAGTTCATCCGCCAGGAAGTCCGACGTTGCGACGCGCTGCTGGCCATCATCGGACCCGAATGGGTCAAGGCGATCCGAGAAAAACCGCACTTCGAAAAGGATTGGGTCCGCATTGAAATTCGGGAGGCACTCGAACGGAACAAGCTGGTCGTGCCCATCTGCATCAAGGGCGCAACGATGCCAGTCGAGGACGACCTGCCAGCCTACCTTCGGGGCCTGCTCACCCTGCAGGCTGCCGAGATTGAAAGCGGTCCGCGATTCGCGCACGACATCGAGCTTGCCATGAGTTCTATCCAGGAGCGGTTGGAGGCCCGGCAGGAACGAAAGGCCCGCTTTGACAAGGCGGATGCCAATCCGCCGGCGGCAGGGCTTGCCCTGGGGTATTACATGAATTTTGTCCGGACCGTCGGCACGCAGCTTGGCGAGGCGGGACAGTTAAAAATCGGGGATAAGACCCTGGATCTCGAGACCCAGCCGGTGCGCCTTCAGATTGTCATCCCGCACCGGTTGGAGCTGCTCCGACCAGAAACGCTGGCGGCAGCGCGCCGCCCCCTGGAACAGGCAACTCTCGAATCCAAGACGTTGGGTCGTCCCCTGACGTTGAGATGTCGGCCTGATTCGGAGGGTTGGCTGCTTGTGGACTTTCCGGCGACGGCGGCCGCCATTGAGAACTGGCTTCAGCGCCGCTTGAGCCAGGAGGCGGTCCGTCCGGAGTCGGACGAGGCCCGGAAACTGGAGGAACAACAACTGGACGAGTTTGAATCGGTTCTCCGCTACTGGATTGACGATCAGGCCAACGTACCGGCGTTTCGCAAGCGGGTTCAGGTGGTCCGGTTCAAACAGACTGACCCCGGATTGGACTGGCTGGCGCAGGCTTGGGGATTGGAAGGCTGATGGAGAAATTGATGATGCCTGGTTTCACCGCCGCGAACGTTCCGACCCGACATGAGGGACATCACCCGGTTTCTCGGCTCGATGGGTGCCGGAGACGCGGCGGCGGAGGAGGACCTGATGTTGATGGTGTATGCCGAATTGCGATGAATGACCGCGGCAAAAATGGCGACCGAGAATCCGGGCCAGACCCTGCATCCGACCGCGTGGTCCATGAGGCCTGGCTCCGCCTTTCGGCCACCTCTGCTCCCGCCTATCGTGACCGGTCCCATTTCTTTGCTGGTGCGGCGGATCCTCATCGACCGGGCGCGTCGACGCCGGGCTGCGAAGCGGGATGGAGGCATGGTGCCCCTGGATGTCCATGAGTTGGAAATCACCGCCCCCGTCATCGATGACGAGGCCCTGATTCAACTGGATGATGCCCGAGGCGCGCCTCCCTTCCCAGGAGCTCGTGGACTATTGCGCGGCTGCGGCCAACCGGAGCCGACTGCGGGAGTTCTCCGCCGACGGTTTCAACGGCCAGGCTCGAGGGGCCTCCCGACTCCATGTCCCACCTGAGACATGGAATCGGGAAGTGGGTTCCGGCCGGGGAGGGAGGAGGACAACTCGATAGATGTGCGTGGGGGAGCCGAACCCGACGGGCTGAACCTCCCCATTGCAAAATTCCCTGTTACTTTCCGGGACGGGCGTGGATGTCCTGAAGAAATGATGAACGATGACAGGGCGCTCGTGCAGGCGTATGCACGATCCGGATCCGAGGAGGCGTTTGCCGCCTTGGTGACCCGCCATGTCAACCTGGTCTATTCGGTGGCGCTGAGGCAGGTCCGGGATCCGCATCTGGCGGAGGAGATCACGCAGACGGTGTTCATTCTCCTGGCACGAAAGGCATCGTCGCTGGGGTCACAAACCGTCGTCTCCGGGTGGCTTTGCCAGACTGCCCGTTATGTTTCCGCGCGTGCACTGACGATGCAGCGGCGACGTCTGGAGCGGGAACAGGAAGCTTTCATGCAGTCTCCATCATCCGACCCATCCCATCCTGCAGTCTCGACCGACGAGGACTGGAAGCAGATCGAGCCCCTCCTCGATGATGCGATGAGCCGTCTCCCGGAGGCGGATCACAATGCCGTGGTGCTTCGATTCCTGGAGGGCCGAAGTTATCGCGACGTCAGCGCCCAGCTTGGTATCACCGAGGCGGCAGCCAAGATGCGGGTGAACCGCGCGATCGGAAAACTTCGGTCCCTGCTGGCGCGGCGTGGCGTGGCTCTTCCGGTGGCCTCGATCGCCGCTGCAGTTTCGGCGCATTCCGTTCAGGCGGCGCCGGCCGGACTCGCGGTCTCCGCGTCGCTGGCACTGGCTGGCGGGACGGCGGTGTCACCGACTACTTCCACGCTTCTCAACCTCACCTTGAAATTTATGGCATGGACCAAATTGAAGACTGCTCTTGTCACCGGAATCGCGATCGCCCTGGCGGCCGGCACCACCACCGCGGTGGTCCTCGTCGCCCGGGCCAAACCGGAACCCGTGGCGCAGGCGTCGGGATTCGTCGGATACGCGACCCCGGAGGCGACCATTCAATCCCTGTTCTGGGCGGGCAGCATCGGAGACTTCAAACGGTTTCTCGACGGCTGCACGGAAGAGCAAGCGGAGCGGCTGCGGAACAAGATGGCGGGCAAAACGGATGCGGAGGTCGGCACCGCAGCGAAAGCCTGGGCCAAGGCGATGACCGGTTACCGGATCACGCGGAAGGAGACGGTCTCCGACGATGAGGTGCATCTGCACATCAGTGCTCCGCCGTCCGAGGATGGACTTCGCAACGGCAAGGTGGTGGTCATCATGAAACGGATCGGCCAGGACTGGAAACAGTCCGGTGACCTATGACGACTCGACGGGCGTTCACACTGGTCGAGCTTCTGGTAGTCATCGCCATGGTCGGGATCCTGGCCGCGCTGCTGTTGCCGGCCTTGGGGCGAGCCCGGGACCAGGCTCGGCGCGCGGAGTGTTCCGGAAACCTGAGGCAAGTCGGCCAGGCGTTCCACCTGTATGCCGATGATCATGCGGACGGACTTCCGGTCCTGCCGGATCCGAATCCGTATCCCAATGGAGTGGGTGCCTACTACAAACAGCTGGTGAAACGGTATCTGGGATTAACCGGCCGGGCGTCGCCGGACGAGCGGGTGTTCATCTGTCCTTCCGATCGGACGGTTCACCGGCAGGTGGTGCACGCCTTCACCAGTTTCACGTTCAATGGCTACGAAGTGGGTGCGGAGGATCTGCCGCGAATCACGGGAAAGAAATTGGGCGGCATCGGCCGGCCTGCCCAGGCGGTGTTGGTGGGAGAATGGACGGCCTATTTCGGCGGATCGTGGCATCCATCCCGCGAGGGAAACTACCGCGGCGAGCGATCTGAGCTGGGGTTTGTGGACGGGCACGTGGGTTTTGAGCGGATCTATTGGAACGGAGTCACCGGCTCGGACCCACGAAACGATGAGCCACCGGATGGACTTGGCTTCGGCTACAGTTGGAGTGGCGAATGAGAACGCGCGGTTTGGACCTGCTCCCGATCCACGCAATGGCAGCCACGATTCCAGTGGGGTTTGCCTGTAAGGAATCGCGGCATGCGGCTTCATATATGCCAAAAAGAACACGTGGACATTGCCGAACAACAGCAGCGGTTCACCGACTGGATGCGCGATCACGGCGCGATTGTGCATCATGTCGTCCATGGCTTCGCCTCGGGCGAGGACCGCGATGACTTGTTGCAGGACGTCCTGCTGGCGGTGTGGAAATCCGTCCCGGCGTTTCGCGGACAGTCCAGGCCCACCACGTATCTGTATCGCGTCAGCCACAATGCGGCATTGCTGTGGAGTCGTACCCAGAGGAATTACCGCCGGCGGGTGGAACGGTTTGGAGCGCTTTCTGCCTGGGAATCTCCTTCCGGAGCGGATGCGGTGACCGATGAACGTTTGGCGAGGCTTTATGCAGCGATCCACGCGCTGATGCCGGTGGATCGGTCGCTCATGCTGCTGTTGCTGGACGGATTGAGCTATCGCGAGATCGCCGAGGTGCTCGGCCTGTCGGAGAGCAACGTCGGCGTCAAAATCAGCCGGATTAAATCTCAACTCACTCGAACACTGAACGAAAACGACAATGAACCTTGAGGAAATGCAGTCGATTTGGAGATCGCCGGGCAACCAGCCACCGCTCGCGGCTCATCAGATGCTGGTCGACCAGTTTGCCCGCCAGATCAAACGCCGCCGCCGTTTCCAGTGTGTCTGGCTGGTCAACTCCTTCGTCTGGCTGACACTGGTCAGCGGGTTGGCGGCGTGGAACGTCGTGGAAGGGAAGTTTTCCATCCGACAGGAGTGGGCGTTGATCCCGCTGTTGCTATTGCCGTGGGCATTCGCGATCCATTTCCTGCGTCGTTATCTGGCACCCTCGGCACCCATTGCGCGCGGCGAGGTGTCCGTAATCGAAGCGTTGAAGGCGGCATCTGACACCCACCGCACCCATCGCGCGTGGCGAGATGTCCGTCATTGATGCGTTGAAGGCGGCGATTGGTTCACAGCAGGCGGAGGAGTCCCAATTAAAACGGCTGGCCGCGCTGTGGGTCATCCTGATTCCAGTTGTGTCGGTCTGCGTCAGCCAGCTCAAGGCGACGGGAAAAGTATCGGGGCGCGAGCTGACCTCCATGACCGTCTTCATGGGGGCTGTTCTGCTGATGAGCGTGGCAGGCGTGGCGATCCGTTATTTCGGCCGGGTGTTGCCGCAATTGAGGCAACTCAACGTAGTGCTCGCGGAGTTGCAGAGGCCGTGATGCGACGGTTTCGGGCCGGGGCTGTCGCTGGGAAAATGGCTGCGATTCCGGGAACTGGACCACCGCTGAAGAGGATCACTGAGATGCGGACCGGGACGCCTCCGCGATCACGGCGTCGAAGGCGGGCTTGGGCCGGTTCTCGCCATCGAACAGGAGCGGCCGACCCTGGGACCGCCAGGACACGGCGTCGTTCACTCCCCAGAAGGTGACGACCTTCACGGCGTCGCCGTGCTTCAGAACGGCGCGGAACACCCCGGCGTAAGCCTCGGCGAGCTTGCGGTCGGCGTCACTGACCACGCCCCCCTGGGTGGTGGCGGCGTTGCTGGCGACGTCGGCGCCGAGACCGGCCTGCCCGGACACCGCGCTGTTCACGTCGAGTTCGGTGATGTGGATGGGCAGACGCAATGCGGCCATTTCCGACAGGGCCTGATCCATGGTCTCGAAATTCACCGACACGTTGAGGTGAGCCTGCGAACCGATCGCGTGGACCGGCACTCCTTGCGCCTGGAGCGCCTGGATGAGCGTGATGAGCTTGCGGCGTTTGACGGGATTCTCGAGCCCATAGTCGTTGTAGCGCAGGATCGCGTCCGGATCGGCCTCATGGGCGTACTTGAATGCCTTGGCGATGAAGTCCGGGCCGATGATCTCGAGCCACAGGGAGTTTCTCAGCACGTTCGTTCCGTTTCCGTCGGCAAGGGCCTCGTTGACCACGTCCCAGACCTTCACCCGGCCCTTGTAGCGGCCGACGACGGTGTGGATGTGGTCCCGCATCCGTTCGAGCAGTTCGTCGCGCGAGGCCCGCGGACCAGTGTAACGGCCGAAGCCGGGACCCCATCGCATTCTTCCTGGCGGATTCGTGCCCGGGGCATTCGTCGAGGGGGCCGTGGCGGCGGCCATATCGTTGGTGGCGGAGGGAGGCGCAGGGTTGGTCCCGGCGAACACCCAGTTGGGTGTCTGGCTGTGCCACACCAGCGTGTGGCCAACCACCAGCATCCGGTTGCTCATGCCAAAGTTCACAAACGCATCCGCCGGACCGAAATCATATCCCCCGCTTCCTTCCCTCGGGTGAATGAGCTGCCACTTCATGTCGTTCTCGGCCGTGATCTGGTTGAACTGCTCGCGAAGGAGGGTGACGTCGGCTGCGTTCTGCTCGGTGCTGCGGCGGAACCCCGGGCCGCCGGTGACCATGCTGCGATTGACTGCCGTTCCGACGGGAAAGCGCCCCTGGAACGCCTCCTGGAGCGTGGCGGGCGTCCCGGCCGTCAGGGAGATCGTCGTGATGACCAGCACGATGAGGCAAAGCCAGCGGAGGGGGATGGAGCTGGGGGAATTCATGGCGTACCGGCCTTCCAAACAATCTCAGGGCGCGAGCCGGATGCGGATCTTTTCCAGCGGACGACCGGATTTGTCCAACAGTCGAAAGGCGCCCTGCCAGCTGTTCTGTTCGTTGATGACCTTGAAGACAAAGACGTTCGTCCCCTTCTTGAGGGTGACCCGGCCCTTGTCCGCATCGAGAAGGAGCGGGCGGGCCTCGGTGAACGCGTAGATGTCCACCCCGTTGAAATAGATCCGGCCCTGATCGTTGCTGGCCACGGCGAGAATCACCTCGGGCGTTTCCGCGTCGCACTCCACGTAGGAGACCATGTACCCGGCGGCATGGTCGTTCGCGGAGTTCAAAATGCCGTTGAAATCGACGTAGTTTGTCGCCGCAGTGATCGGCTGCCAGGTCCGTTCCTTCCCTCCAACGGTGACCGTGTCCCCGGCCTTGGGACGCAGCGCCGCCTCATTCGGGATCTGCTCGCGCAAGACGGCGTCGGCGCCGGATTCACCTTCTGGAAGCGCGATTGGGGCGAGCACCAGCCAGCGCCGGATGTACCCGTCGGGATCGGGCGCCCATGTCTCGGCGGCTGCGGCCGGGAGGACAACCAGAACCAGAGCCGCCCACCCTGCGGCAAGGGCACGTCGCGTTCCGGAGGGAATCGATACAAGGAGGATTCTCATGGAGTGTTATTCGTGGACCAGCTTGAACAGCTTCCCGCGGGTGTTCACCACGGAGTTGATTCCGTTGGCCAGGACATAGAGTTCCCCGTCTTCGTCCTCACCCAGTGCCCAGATGTAGGACTTGATGCGGCCGTTGGGGAATTCCTTGAGCGAGAGGGGCTGGGCGGTCCATCGCGCGTTCCCGGATCCCGGCTGGGGAACGCTGGCAACCAGCAGCGTCCCGTCCGGGAAGCCCATGTTGCGCGACCAGTCGGCGAAGACGTATTTGCCGGTCAGCTCCGGGAGGGCCTTGCCCCGGTAGACGTAGCCTCCGGTGATGGTGACGCCGAACGCCTCCGGATCGGTCCCCCGACCGCGCAGGGTTTTGTACGTGAAGACGGG
>JBGAPN010000173.1:1859-10090 GCA_044221235.1 Limisphaerales bacterium | reverse complement strand
TCGATCCAGCCGGCCAGGACGATTGGTCCGGGGCCCAGGCCTCACCCGAGGCGATCGACCGGACCGGACCGCTCCGCAGCCTCCCCCGAGCGGTGGAGAAGGCCCGCACTCTGCGTAACCAGGGTCCGGTCACCCTTCGCCTGGCGGCCGGACGCTATCCGCTGACCGAGACCCTTCGGCTCGGGCCGGAAGACTCCGGGTTGACGATCGAGGGGGTGCCCCGGGGAGGCTCGATCGTCTCGGGCGGCGAACGCCTCGGCGGCTGGACCCGCAGCACCACGGACCGACGCCGCTGGAGCACGCACGTACCGGACGTGGCCGCCGGACGCTGGTACTTCCGGCAGCTGTTTCTGAACGGGGGACGCCTGCAGCGCGCCCGACATCCGGACACCGGATTCTTCCAGGCCAACGGGCCTTTGGGCAAAGGCTCGCCCATCACCCTGCCCTTCCGCGCGGGCGACCTGACTCCGGACGACACCCGACGGGGCGTCGAATTGATTATGCTGCAGAAATGGACCGACCTGCATCTCTCCGTCCGGTCGGTGGACAGCAGCACTCGGACGGCGGTGCTTCCGGGCGGGCCCCGGCCGGACTGGATGGATGAACCCGACGCCCGCTATTGGATCGAGAACTCGGCCGCCGGGCTCAACCGGCCTGGCGAGTGGAGGGTTGACCCGGAAACCGGGCTGGTGGAATTGATCGCCCCCACTGAAGCCTTCGACCCGAACCAGTCCGACGTCATGGCTCCACGCCTGGAAACGCTGGTTCGCTGGGAGGGCCGCCCTGAGCCGGAGGGCCGGGTGCAAGGCATCACGCTCCGACGGTTGCGGTTCACCGAAGGCGATTACACGCTGCCGGCCGAAGGGCTTATCTCTCCCCAGGCCGCGGTGGGCATCCATGGGGCATTGCGGGCTGATTTCGCCGTCAACTGCCGGTTGGAGGATTGCACGGTGGAGAACGTCGGCGGATACGGCTTGGACCTCGGCCGCGGCTGCCAGAATTGGGTCGTGGTCGGCAACATCTTTCAGGACCTGGGCGGGGGTGGGGTTCGGGTGGGGGAACCCTCCGGCACGGATGACCCGCTCACTTCGACCCACACCACCGCCATCACCGACAATCAGATCTTCCGCCTGGGCCGGATTTTCCCGCCGGCCTGCGGCATCCTGATCTTCCGCAGTGGCACCAACCGGATTGCCTTTAATGATATCCGCGACCTCTACTACACCGCCATCAGCGTGGGCTGGAACTGGGGTTACGCCGAAAACCCCTGCCGGGCCAACCTCATTGAGTTTAATCGGGCGGAGAAAATCGGGCAGGGAATGCTAAGCGACATGGGAGGCATCTATACCCTCGGTCCCCAGCCCGGAACGGTCATCCGCAACAATCTCTTCCGCGACATCGAGAGCTACCGCTATGGGGGGTGGGGCCTCTACACCGACGAAGGCAGCACCGGCATTCTGCTTGAGAACAATGTCGCCTACCGGTGCACCGACGCCGGATTTCACCAGCATTACGGCCGCGACAACGTTGTCCGGCAAAACGTGTTTGCCTTCAACACCCACCACGGCCTCATGCGCACCCGCGTGGAGGAACACCGCTCCTTTTGGTTCACCAACAATGTCGTCATTGCCGAAACCGGGGACCTGTTGGGCAGCAGCTGGGAGGGATCGACCAACCAGTTCTGGAGCGACAACAATCTCTGGTTCGACACCCGGTTGGGCACCAACACCACCGCCTATCGGTTCGCCAACGGAACCTGGGCCGACTGGCAGGCGCGGGGATTCGACCGGAACTCGCGGATCGCCGACCCGGAGCTGGTGAATCCACGCCGTCCGGAACTGGGCTTCCGCCGGGGTTCTCCCGCCGCCGCGCTGGGCTTCCGGCCGCGTCTGCTCGAGCGCGTCGGCCCCCGCCCACCCGCGCATCGCGACTGATGTCTCCTTCGCTCTTCAGGGCTGGTCGCCCGATTCGAATCCATCTTCGCCGGGCAGCACGGGCTCGCCCTGCATGTTCTTCATGACGACCTTGAGGTGTTCGACCAGGAACAGCGGCTTGGCCGCACCCTGGGCCAGTTCATTGGCCCGCTGTTGCAGGGCCGCCACTTTCTCGGGATTCGCCGCCGCGAGGTTGTTTTTCTCGTAGGGGTCCGTGGCCAGATTGAACAACTCCACCTTGGCCGGAAGGATGGTCCGCCACATCAGCTTCCAATCACCCTGCCGGATGGCAGCCCGATAGGGTTCAACATTGTACACGACCTCGGTGCGGGGCGAGGGCTTGCCCTCGGCAATCGAGCTCCAGACATTCAGTCCGTCCAGCGGCTTGCACTTGGCGGTCGAGGCTCCAGCCAGCGTGGCAAAGGTCGGAAACAGGTCCACCACGTGGATCATTTCGTCCAACCGGATGCCGGCTGGAACATGGCCCGGCCAGTTGGCCAAGGCGCAAACCCGCGTTCCACCCTCATAGAGATTTCCCTTCCCGTCACGGTACGGCCCGTTGTTGCAGGGGATCTTGATCTTGGTGACGTCGGCCATCACCCCGGTGAATGTGGCATCGAAGGTGCCGCCATTGTCGCTCTGGAACACGATCAGCGTGTTGTCTCGAAGCCCTTTCTGGTCCAGGGCGGACACCACCCGGCCAATTTCGTCATCGAGGCAGGAAATCATGGCCGCGTAAGTGCGGCGGGTTGGGTCAGAGATGCTGGAGAAGCGCTCCAGGTACTCCTTGGGAGCCTGATACGGCGTGTGCGGTGCATTGAAGGCCAGATAGAGATAGAACGGCTGGCCAGCCTTCTGTGAATCGATGTACCGGACCGCATCCTTACCGAGAAGCTGGGTGGTGTAGCCTTTCTCCCGGACCGGCTTGTTGTCACGGTACCAGTCGAGCACGCCGTGTTCGTCGTGGGTGAAGTAGTCGAGTTCGCCGATCAGCGCTCCATACTGGTAGTCAAACCCTCGCTGCTTGGGCCACATGGCCCGGTCCCCGTGACCCAGGTGCCACTTCCCAATGATGGCCGTATTGTACCCGGCATCCTTGAGGACCTGCGGGAGCAGGATTTCATTCGTGTCGAGCCCATACCGCGCCACGGACGGAATGACCACCGTCTGCAGTCCATATCGAAAAGGATACCGTCCGGTCATCATGCACGCGCGTGCCGGCGTGCAGATGTGCTGGGAATAGTATTCGTTCAGGATCGTCCCGCCCGCCGCAAGCCTGTCGAGATTTGGCGTCTTGATGTCAGCGGCACCGTTGAATCCCACGTCCTTCCAGCCCAGATCGTCCGCCACGATGTGGACGATGTTCGGCTTGGCGACCGCAGGAAGAGTGACAAGGGTGCTGACAAAAACACAGACCAACAAACTCAGAACTGACTTGATTCTCATTGGTAAACGACGTGCTTGGAACGTTGGAGGGAGGCGGATGACGAGTCGAGCACAGAAAGGTGGACGTCGCGACAGAGGGTGCCGGGCTGGCCACCCGGCGGACCCGAGGCGTTCCACTCCGCGAATCTTTCGGATCACGAAATGATCTCAAAAATGGGCCGCCCGTGGTCGATTTCGAGACGCTTGCGGCCGGGGATTTCCAGGCGCCGGGAATCAAGTCCGAGTTGGTGGAGGAGGGTGGCGTGGACGTCGGTCACGTAATGGCGGTTCTCGACGGCGTGGAAGCCGATCTCATCGGTGGCACCGTGCACCACCCCGCCCTTCAACCCTCCACCCGCCATCCACACGCTGAATCCAAAAATGTGATGGTCCCGTCCGTCGGAACCCTGGGTGCCCGGAGTTCTGCCGAATTCGGTGGCGAAAATCACCAGGGTCTCATCGAGCAATCCACGCCGGTCGAGATCGGTGAGCAACGCCCCGATCGGCTGATCCACCGCACGGGAAAGGTTCTCGTGGTTTCCCTTCAGTCCCGAATGGGCATCCCACGCTCCTGCCCCACCTCCCCCATGTTGAATCTGGATGAATCGCACTCCCCGTTCCACGAACCGCCGCGCGGCCAACAACTGCTGGCCGAACTCCCGGCAGTGCGGCAGATCCAATCCATACAGGGAGCGGGTCTCATCTGTTTCCCGGGAAAAATCCACGACGTCCGGCACCGACATCTGCATCCGGTACGCGAGGTCATAGGCCGCCAACCGCGCTGCAATTCCCGGATCCTGAGGGTACTCGACCCCGCGCAGTCCGTTCAGGGTCTGGATCAATTCTAAACCCGCCTCGCGCTCCTTCCCCTCCGGACCACCCATGGATCGACCGAAGTCGAGCGGGTTGGCCGGATCGATGCGCAGCGGTACGGCGTCATGCTTCGGACCCAGATAATGACCATCCCGCCGATTCCAGTACTCCCGCGTCCCGATCGAGATGAACTGGGGCAAATTCTCGTTGAGCGAACCCAACCCATAGTGCACCCACGCCCCGAGGGTCGGAAAATCCCCGTCGTTCTGATGCCGCCCTGAATGGAACTGGGTCTGGGCGCCGTGATTGCTGTCCGTCGTCCACATCGACCGCACCACCGCCAACCGGTCGGCATGCTGTCCGATGTGGGGAAACCAGTCGGACATCTCGATTCCGCTTTGTCCGTACGGACGAAACCCCACCTGGAGCGGGTACAGCGTGTTACGCTGGTTACCGTTGGCATCCGGAACCACCAGGCGTTCGAGGGCCAGCTTCTTGGGATCCTGGACCGACGCAAAGGGCGTCTCCGCGATGGTCTTTCCGGCGTACCGGGTGAGCATCGGTTTCGGATCAAAGCTTTCCATGTGACTCACGCCGCCGTTCATGAAGAGCCAGATCACGCTCTTGGCACGGGGCGCAAAATGCGGTCGGCCGTCGGGCTGTTCCTCTTCCGGTCCGGTGGACGCACGGGCGTCCTGTTGAAGAACCGCTCCCATGGCGAGGCCGGTGAATCCCATGCCGAGGTCGGAGAGAAAGGTGCGGCGGGGCTGGTGGAATGCATTCATGGCATCATCGCAGGGTGACAAAGTCGCCGTGGTTCACGAGCACCCAGATGAGGTTTTCCCGTGCCTTTTGGGAGCCACCGCCCGCCTTCAGGCGATTCCAGGCATCCACGGTGCGGAGCGCAGCGGTCCATTCGGCGGCGGACGGTTCAAAGCCGAGCAGGACCCGGAAGGCTTCGCGGACAAAGGCGCGGTCGTCGGCCGAGCCGGCCGAGGCTTCAATGCGCCGGGCGATGGCCGGGGCCGCCTCGTGGACCATGGCGCTGTTGAGCAGTGCCAGCGACTGTTGCGGGACAATGCTCTGTTCACGCCGGTAGCACTCCTTCACCAGGGCCTCGTCGAAGGTGGTCAGGAAGGGGTTTCGCTCGTTGTTGGAATGTAGAAAATAAAGGCTTCGGCGGCGGGACTGTTCCTGGGCGGCCAGGGGAATCGGCGCACCGCCCAACCGGACGTCCAGTTCGCCGGCCTGCGCCCAGAGCGAATCGCGCACCACCTGGGACTCGAGCCGGATGGGAAGACGTCTCCACCACCAGCGGTTGTCCGGGTCGCGCGCCAGTTCCCGGTCGGCCCCCGCCAACGAGGAACTCCTCCGGTAGGCGGCCGAGGTGACGATCCGGCGATGCAGATGACGGAAGCTCCATCCGTGTTCCATCCAATCGGAGGCCAGCCAATCGAGCAACTCCGGGTCGGCCGGCGGAATGCCCTTGCGTCCAAAGTCAAACACCGTGGGCACTAGCGGCGCACCGAGGTGACGATTCCAGACATGGTTGACGGCCACCCGGGCCGTCAGGGGGTTCCGCGGATCGGTGATCCATTGCGCCAGGGCCGTCCGACGTCCGGTGCTCAGCGACACAAAATCCACCGTGGGATCATCCTTGGTGGAATCCAGAAACCGGGTCGGCGTCCACGCCGCACCCACGATCGGAGCATCTGCCTTTTCCCACTTCAATTCCGCCTCGGCGAGGGACAGTTCCGACGCCGCCACCACTGCCCGGCGTTCGGAAAGGACGGCGTCACGATGAATCTCCGGGTCCGGCAATGGGGCCGTCCATCGGCAACGCCACCATGCCGCCCGACGTTCGAGGCTCTCGACGTCCGCGGCGGCGCGTTCCACCTCCCGTTCACTCACGGACCGTTCCGCCGCCGCGACGGCCGCAGCCTGGGCATCCGCCGGGACCGGCTGGTTTCGCAGGCCGGTTCGCCGGGACTCCGCCGACGCCAAGCGCGCCCGCGCGGCCTCCAGGTGCGAAGGAATCACCCATGGCCGCCGCCCGGGCTGCCATGCCACCGCCGGCAGGGAGACCGGGCGGACGTCCAATGACGCGAACGTGAACACCTCCGGCACACCGGGCGGGATCGCCACCGACCTATCGGGCTGCGTCTCCTGGCCCCGGATGAACCGGTAGGTGGGCGCGTCCGGAGCGCGGTCATACACACGGGAGATCCCGTCCAGCTGCAAATCGGGTTCGCCTGGCACCATTTCCGTGCGGACCTGGTACGGCTCAAAAACCGCGCGGAGCCGGTAATAGTCGACTTGGGGAAACGGATCGTATTTGTGGTCGTGGCATTTCGCGCAGTTCAAGGTCAACCCCAGGATCCCCTTTGAAACGTGCTCCACCGTTTCGTCCAGCCATTGGTGCCGGTTGAAGAGGAAATAATTCCGGGCCAGAAACCCGGTCGCCCGCAGGCGGTCGAGATCGTCCGGATCGGTCTCGTCTGCCGCCAACATCTGGCGGATCATGACGTCGTAGGGCAGATCCGCGTTGAGGGATTCCACGATCCAATCGCGCCAATGCCACAAATGTTTCTGGCTGTTGCGAAGCTGGTCGCCCAATCCCCATGCGTCGCTATAGCGCCAGATATCCATCCAGTGCCGCGCCCAGCGCTGTCCGTGACGCGGGTCGTCCAGCAACCGGTCCACCAACCGCTCATACCCGTCCGGGGAAGAATCCGCCTCGGCGGCCTTCAGCTCGGCCGGCGAGGGAGGAAGGCCCACTAGATCCAGGTAGAGCCGTCGAATCAACGTGATCCGGTCTGCTTCCGGACGCGGCACCAAACCCTGTGCCTGATGATCCCGTGCCAGGAAGGCATCGATGGGATTTCGGGGGGGTTCCGAATCCGCCGGTATCGGGATGGCCGGTCGGGCCACAGGACGGAAGGCCCAATGTTCGCGCGGATTCAACTCAGCCACTTCGCCATCGGGGGCCGGTGCACCCGCCAGAATCCACTCCTTCAATGCCAACCGCTGCGCCTCGGTGAACGGCTGTCCTTCGTGCTCAGGCGGCATCCGCTCCTCCAGGTCGTCCGCACCCACCCTTAGGAACATGGGACTCCGTTCGGGCTGCCCCGGGACAAGGACTGGACCGGATTTCCCGCCCGTTTTCATCGACTGGACGGTATCCAGGCGCAGCGTTGCCTTCTGTTGCAGAGCTCCGTGGCAGGAATAACAACGTTCACGGAACAGGGGCTTCAGGTCCCGTTCGTAGGACACCGCCCCGTCCCCCGTCAAAAGGACACCGATCCACGCGACGGCCGCAAGTCCCCGGCCGATACGTCGTCGTTGTGAATTCAGGTTCGCCAACTTCATTTGGAACTGCGCTGAAGGGAAGAAATTCAAGCCTCCCTCGGCCCACCCGCCAATTCCAACTGTTTTTCAGACTCCGAACCTCGATACCGCACCTGCGTTCCCGACTTCCGAAGTCGCACCCAGTCTCCACGCCCGCCCCACCAATTCTCGACAGACGGACTTCATTTCAGTTTCCTGATCTCATCCCGACAGGCTTCGAATGCCGAGATTCGGCACTCCGCCTGGATCCGGGGACGATTCATCACACCTCCCGTCGCATGTCACTTTCCGTCATCGGACCCGGCTTCGGCCGCACCGGGACCATGTCCCTCAAGAGTGCCCTTGAACTCCTCGGCTTCGGACCCTGTCACCACATGGAGGAGGTCATCAAGGAACCGGAAACGGTCCGCCCCTGGGAGGACTATGTCGCCGGCCGTCCGGTCGACTGGCACTCGGTATTCGCGGGGTGGAAATCACAGGTGGATTGGCCTGGGGCGCATGTCTGGCGCGAACTCGCTGCGGCATTTCCAGAGGCCAAAGTCGTCCTCAGCGTCCGCCCCGAGGAGTCCTGGTGGAAGAGTTTCTCGGGAACCATCGGAACCTTGCTGCAACACGTGGAGGACGCCCCGGCTCCGCCCCATGTAAAGTCTATGATGCTGGCCGCCCGCACCCTGATTGCCGACCGGACCTTCCACGCCCCGGTGACGGATC
>JBGAPN010000173.1:0-1846 GCA_044221235.1 Limisphaerales bacterium | reverse complement strand
CAGCGGAACGTCTCCTGATTTTTGATGTCGCCCAAGGTTGGGAGCCCTTGTGCCGGTTCCTGGGTGTCGCCGTACCGGAAGTCCCGTTTCCGCACCACAACACCACCGCCCAGTTCTGGGAATTGATCCAGCGTGCCAGCGCCACCTGAACATGCACCCCGCCTTCCAGGCTCGCGCTGGATGCCGGAGTCAAGGCTTGGCTTCCCGCCGGGTGACCTCGGCTTGCAGGAGGTCTCCGTCGGTGGAAAACGTCAATTGAACGGCTTGTTCCTGGCCCTTGGCATTCACGCGGTACACGGTGCGACCGTCTTCATAGACTTCGGCCACACGGCGAACGGGAACGTCCCCCACTTCCCCCGCCACCTGTTCCTGGATCCGGGGCGACAGGGCTTCCAAGGGGGTCTCCAAGACCCGGGTCAGCACCTGCCCCTGCCCATCCACCACCAACTCGATTCCACGTCCGTCTGACAATCGGGTGTCGACGTTGAAGAACGCCCGGTCCCCAGCCGATTTCATGCGGGCTCCCTCGATGGGGGTGTCGCCCAACTGCTGGCGCAGGGCTTCGGTCACTGCGGCCGGCAGCCGCGACCATTCCACAAATCCCGGGCGGCCCGGAGTCTCACGAATCGATCCCTCGGCCGCAGGCGGAGTGGCCGCGGGGCCGGCATTCACGGTCCGGTCACGGGTCGCGCCATCCAGACGTCGTGACAGCGCGGCGATTTCGGACCGTAGCGCCAGTAACTCCGGTTTCAGGGAGGCCGCTCCCTCCGGAGCGACGGGAACGACCGCCGGTGGGGTGGATGCTTTCCCGGCCAGTTCCAAGCGGACCGCCACCAACTCCTGGCGGAGGCCGTTCAACTGGAGCTGATTCCAAGCGAACCCGCTCACCAGGATGCCAACCAGGACCAACCAACTCATAACCAGAGTTTTACTCATGATTTGACTCCAATCGAAACCGGGTGCGGTACGTTCCTTCAGGTCCAATTCCCGTCGCCGCTCCCAATCCCATGTTCCCGGAGGCTCGCGCCAGACCCGCCGGGTACCAAGTGAAAGTTCGGAGGAGCGTTCGGCTGTCCCTCCCCCCCGAAAGTCGCCGAGTGGGGTCGGGGCCCCACCTTGTCTTCGCGGCGCTTCTATGTACTCTCCCCCCGTCATCGGCCATGAGTAGCCCCGGTGGCAAGGCGGCCTGGCACGGGGGGTTTCCCGGAGTCAGGCCGCCATCTCTTTTTCGGGGAGAAGAGCTTCCAGCGGACAGCCCGCGCACCGGGGCACGCCGGACACGCAGTGGCGTTTGGCGACTTCGACCATTTGGGCGTGGAAATCCTGCCAGAGCGCTGTCTGCTGCCCGACACTCCCACCGTCCAACGCCCGGGAGCAGGTTTCCTGGAGCCGGGAATAGGGGGCATCAGCATCCGGCCAACCATGGCGCCGGAACACCCGCCGCGTGTAGGCATCGACCACAAAACTGGGCTTCCCAGCTGCATAGAGGAGCAGACAGTCCGCAGTCTCCGGCCCAATCCCATGGATCCCCAGCAACCGGGTCCGTACCGAGTCCACCGTACCGGCGAACAGGCGATCCAGCGATCCTCCGTGAGCCCCCCACAAGACATCCAGGAATCGACGCAATCGGGCGGCCTTGATCCGGTATGTTCCAGCGGGTTTCAGCAGGATTTCAAGGTCCGGTTGGGATACGCGGTGAAGACGGTCCAGATCCAGGAGTCCTTCGGACTTCAGCCGTGCGATGGCCTGTTCCACATTCCGCCACGCCGTGTTCTGAACCAGGATCGCCCCGACACACACCTCGAACGGGGATTCCGCCGGCCACCAGTTCTGGTGTCCGAATCGC
>JBGAPN010000172.1:0-10094 GCA_044221235.1 Limisphaerales bacterium | reverse complement strand
ATTGTCCTCCTATCGACAGACGGACCGGATGAGTGATCGGCCGGCAGCATCCAAGATTTGAATTCCATGAACTCCAGGCAGCGTCGCAATCCGCTCAAGGCCTTCACCTTGACCGAACTCCTCGTGGTGGTCGCCATCATCGGGATCCTGGCGGCACTTCTGATGCCCGCCTTGTCCAGTGCCAAATCCAAGGCGAGCAGCATCAGCTGTCTCAACAATCTCCGCCAGGTGGGCCTCGCGCTGACGTTGTATGCCAGTGACCACGACGGTTTTTACCCGCCCCGAAGGGAACCGACCAATGCCTGGCCGACCACGTTGTACCCGTACTACAAGGAGCCCAGAATTCTTAAATGCCCGACAGACCGACTGAGCTGGATGCTGCCGGGAACTCCGGTTGAATTTCGGATCTCATTCCAGCGCAGCTATGTCATCAACGGTTTCAATGACTGGTTTGAATCGGAACTGACGCCGACCAACTACCAGACCTTCCTGGCGTGGCGATGGCCGGCGGGCATGAAGGAGTCCGCCATCTCGAATCCATCCGAAACCATTGCCTTTGGTGAAAAGAAGACGGGTTCCTACCATGTTCACATGGACTTTTCCCAGGGTGAGAAGGGCAATGATGTCGAGGAGATTGACCAGGGGCGTCATGCCAATGGGGGCGGCAAGCGTGGTGGAGCCAATTTCGCCTTCATCGATGGAAGCGCCCGGTTCCTCAAATACGGACAGTCCACGTCTCCGGTGAACCTTTGGGCGGTGAAGGAGGACTGGCGCAACGCGGCGGTAAAGGCGCCATGAGGCCAAGCCGCTTCTTCCCAGTCGCATGGATCGGATGTCTGGTGCTGGCGGGACTCGGCCCGGGCCGGGCGGCGGTTGTCCTGAACGAAATCCTGTACCACCCACCGGGCGACCGGGACGAATATCAATTTGTCGAACTTCACAATGCCGGGGCGGATGCGGTCCGGTTGGCGGGTTGGCGTCTGGCTCGCGGCGTGACGGCGGATCTTCCCGACGTAGTTCTTCCCCCCGGCTCCCTTGCTGTGGTCTGCCGTGATCCCGCGTCCTTTCGTGAGCATTATGGAACCAATGCCTGGGTCCTCGGCAGCTTCTCCGGCCGGCTGAAGCACGGCGGTGAACGGGTTGAACTGCTGGCGCCCGGCGGTCGGGTGGCGGATGCAGTGACCTTTGGGGATCGTCCTCCGTGGCCGCTGGGGGCCGATGGCCTGGGAGGAACCCTGGAACGACGGAATCCAGGCGAGCCGGGAGAGGACCCTGGAAACTGGGGCTGCTCCACCCTCCCGGCGACTCGGGTCGCAGCGGGATCCCCCGGACGCACCAACTCCAATTATTCCCCCCGTCCGACTCCGCGAATCAGCAATGTCCAATTCGGCGCTTCCCAGCCAGGGATGCCTCTCGACGTCCACGCGGAGGTCCGGTCGATCCAGCCTGTGCGTGAAGTCCGGCTGCTCTGGCGGGCGCTGACCAACGATTCCCGGGTGCCCGAGGCGGTGATTCCAATGGAACGCGAGTCTGGGGAAGGGGATCGCGCGGTCTTTGGCGCCCGTATTCCCGCACAGGCGAGCGGGACGTTGCTTCGATTCCGCATCGAGGCAACGGGTGCCGATGGCGCGGTTCGAACCGACCCTGACCCTCAGGACATACGGCCAACCTTTTCCGCCTTTGTCCTGACCAACACCAACCGGTCGGCCATTTCCGAAGCCCGGCTGCTAACGCTGGCCGGACGCGAGCGGCCGGGCTCTTCGCTCCGGGCCCGTCCGCAACCCGGCCGGGGAGAACCCGTCCGGGGACAGGCGGCGTTCGTGCTCGTCCCGGCCGGAGGAGGACCTGTCCAGACATTCGATCATATCCGGCTGACGCCACGGCAGGACGGTTGGAAAGTTCGCATGAACAAGGATGCCACCTGGAACCAGATCTCGACGTTGAACGTAGTTTTGGAGGGCAAACCCCGGTGGCTGCTCAGCGAGTATCTTGGCTATGAGCTCTTCCGTCGTGCGGGGGTCCCGGCACCGCAATCGGGACACCTGCGCACCTGGGTAAACGGGGCGCCCACAGGTCTGGGGCTGTACGTCGAACAGATCAACGGATCCTTCCTGAAACGGGTCCGACGGGATCCCGATGGCAACTTGTACAAGATCCTTTGGTACGAGCAGGGGCTGGAAGGACAGCACGAAAAGAAAAACAACCCGCGCTCGGGTCATGCCGATCTCCGGGAGGTGGTGCAGGGACTGAAATCGAATCGGGACGAGGCCCAGTGGACGTTCATCCAAAAGCAATTTGCCGTGGAGGAATGCGCCTCGTACTTCGCCGTGAACCAGTGCATCCAAAACTGGGATGGCTACTTTAATAACTATTTCACCTACCACGCCCCGGGTCGGGATGGCCGATGGGAGATGTTCCCGTGGGATCTCGACAAAACCTGGGGCGATTACGACGGCGCGTCTCCCGAGTATGACTGGTATGGCATGCCCCTGACATTCGGCATGGACGGGGCCAAGGAACCGGCCCGCTGGTTTGCCCCGAAGAAACATCCCTGGGGCTCCGTGGAATGGTGGCGTCCGGGCGGATGGTTCTCGGGTCCGATGCTGGCCAATCCCGGATTTCGCGCCGCATTTCTTCGACGGCTGCAGGAGCTCTGCGAGACCGAGTTTACCGAGGCTCGATTCGGACCGGTGATTGCCGCGTTGGAATCATCATTGGAACCGGAAATCCGGTGGCAGGCAGCGGTGCAGGGGCGGAACGTCTCCAGGGCGGTCAACGAGTTCCATGGGGACATCCGCTCGTTTCGCAACCAACTGACCCACCGACGGGAGGCCATCCTCCAAGCGTTGGAGAAGGAGGGGCCTCGACCGCGGTAATCCCGGCAACGCGTCAGTACGACAGGATCAACTGGTCGCCGGAAATGCGATGCGAGAGAATCGGGACTCCTCCAGCCAGTTGGAAGTAGGCTTGGTCACCGGCCGGCGCGAGGACGCGCACTTCCCGTGCTTTCCCGTCCACCACGTAGGCACCCTGCTCAAGGAACACGCCGTCGAGCGAGGTCGAGGAAAGCAAACGGATGGTATCCACCGGTACCGAGGTGCCCAATTCCTGTTCAATCCAGGGTGCGTACGTCGAGACCCGGGATGCCAAAAGAATCGTTCCTGGCTGTTCAAAGCGGTAGGGATCGTAGTCCCAGACGCCCTTTCGAACCTCCTCGAGGAAATCCCGGCGGTCGAACACCGCAGCATAGAAGGGGGCCTCCTCGGGCGACTCCTTGAACGCAGATTCCACGGCGGAAAGGACGCCGCCCAGGGCCCAGTTCCCGTAATCGTCCTCCAGAAACAGGCCTCCGCCGGAATCGCCGACCGACACCGTCGCCTCGTCATCCCCGGCGTCGTCAGTGAACAGGGATGCCAGATATTCCCCCGGATTCTCATCGGTCCCCGGCTGGATTCCCTCGATGACGTTGGTGCCCCAACGCAGCTTCTGATCGCTGAGCGTCCACCTCCAACCACACAGGACGGGTCCTTCCGGTCGCTCGCTGGTGATGGCGGCTCCCCGGGGACCGCCGCGTCCGAAGAGCACGGCGCGCTTTCCCACCTCGTTGGTTGCCGTGTGAAGGTTTGCCCAGCGGGGGAAACGCCCCCCGACACGCAGCAGGCGAAGGTCGGTGTCGGGACAATCCACGACGTCGATGATGGGATAGGTAAGGGCTCCCAGGGTTAATGTGCTGTTGGTTCCAACCCCCAAATGGACCGCCGTCAGGACGTGTCTGGGACCGACCGCCGTCCCGGAAAACAGCGGTCCGATCTGGGTATCCCAACCGCTGTTTGCCACGTCACCCTGGGGTGGGCTCGTGTGGGCGGTGGGATCACCGGTACCAAAAAGAATGACAGCCTGGGCGGGGTGGGGCCCAAGGACTAGCGCCAGAACCCATGCCAGGGCTAATCTGGAGAATCGGGTCACTTCCAGACCCTACTCACCACGGGGAAGCGGGCAAGTCAGCGTCCCCGATTCTGCGGAAACGGCCGTCCCAATCGGTTCGGGCGCCTCGCGTCCAGCCCGCCAGAGGCCTTGACGGGTTGGCTGTGGCGCTCTTCATCCGGAGATGGAATTCAGAGTTGATCCGTCCCGGATTTCCCCGTTCATTCCCCGCATGCAGACATCCAATCCAGTCTTTCGAAACGATCCCTTCTCAGCGGCCCGCGCCGGTGGCGGATCGATGACGATCAGCGGCACGGTGACCAAGACGGCCATTCTTTTGATTCTCGCGCTGATCGCCGGTGGAGCCACTTGGACGATGGTGGGCCGGGGGATGGCTGCCGCCCCGCTGGCGATGGGTGGCGGACTGGTCGGGTTCGTTCTGGCGATGGTGATCAGCTTCAAGCCCACTTGGGCAGGGGTTCTGGCGCCCGTGTACGCGGTGATGGAAGGACTCTTTCTTGGAGCCATTTCCGCATACTACAACCAGCAGTTTCCGGGCATCGCCTTCGCGGCGGCCGGCGGAACGGCGGCGACACTGGCCGGGTTGCTGTTCGCCTACCAGTCGGGACTGATCCGCGCCTCCGATAGCTTCCGTCGCGGCGTGGTCGCCGCCACCATGGGCATCGCGCTGTTCTACGTGGGCACTCTCTTGCTCGGCGTTTTCGGGATTCAGGTGCCCGGTGTTTTTGGATCCGGCATGATCGGCATTGGCTTCAGCCTTTTTGTGGTGGTGATCGCGGCACTCAATCTCGTCCTCGACTTCGACTTCGTGGAACGTGGGGCTCAGGTCGGCGCTCCCAAGTACATGGAGTGGTACGGCGCGTTTGGCCTCATGGTGACCCTGGTGTGGCTGTACCTCGAGATCCTCCGGCTGCTGTCCAAGCTCAACCGCCGCTAAGGGACGCTCTAAGCCGCTCACGCGCCGGCACGTCTGCTGCAAATCCAGGCCAGGGTTACCTTTAGGAACCCGGCCTGGTTTTTCTTTGGTCGCAGCCTTTCTTCGAAAGCACGGGATGATTTTTCAGTTCGGGCGCGGCTTGATCCCAATCCCCCGTTCCGCGAGCCTCGCCGGAATTCGTATGGGTCGTCGCCTGTTGAGTTGTCTAGCGCTTCTGGCCGGTGCCGGGGTTGGGGCGTCGCGTGCCCAGGCACCGGACCCTATCGAGGCCGGCCCGTTTGCGGCGGAATATCCCACCGTGTGGGAAACGGGGACCCGGGTGGAGGCCCTGGGAACCCTCGCGACTTGGGAAGCCTCGGCGGACACGACCTACTGGTCCATCACGCCGCTTCTATCCTATGAGTCGACTCCGGTCCTGAACCGCGAACGCTTCGATCTGCTCTATCCGGTCCTGACCTGGCGGCGGGATGGTACCGAGTACCGCTGGCAGCTCGGGCAGTTGTTCAGCTTTTCCGGTGCGAACCGGCAATCGGACGACTCGATCGTCCACCGTTCGATCTTCCCACTGTACTTCGAACAGCGATCCCTGAGCGCCACGAATGACTATCTGGCCATCGTGCCGTTTTATGGTCATCTGGAGAACCGGTTGTTTCGCGATGAGATCGATTTCTACATGTTCCCCATCTATTCCCGGAGCCGGAAGGGCGAGATGGTGACGAGGAACTACATGTATCCCATTTTTCACCGGCGAACCGGTCCCGGGTGGAATGGCTGGCAGTTCTGGCCGCTCTACGGCACGGAACACAAGGATGTGGGGTGGACCACCAATCATCTGGGAGACCGCGTGGTGTCCCCGGGACGGGACAAGTGGTACGCCATGTGGCCGTTTGTCTTCGATGAGCGGAAGAATCTGGGGACGCCCGCTGCGTCCACCAACCGGGCGGTCCTGCCCTTTTATTCCGGGCAGCATGGACTGACCTACGACCAGACGACCTACCTGTGGCCCTTCTTTTCCCGCAACGAGGATCGGGCCAAGGGCTTTGTCGAATGGGGCGCGCCCTGGCCCCTGATTGGCTGGGCCAACGGGACGGGAAAGACTGCCCGGCGCGTGTTCCCCTTTTACGGCAATTCGCAGGCCGGCCCGATCCAATCGCGGTTTTACCTCTGGCCCATCTTCACCCATCGCAGCATCGACGACGAGACACTGGAACGGCACCACTGGCGCAGCGTGTTTTTCTTCTACGACGACGTTTATCTGCGCAGCAAGGAGACGGGCAATTACCGGCGCGAGCGCGGAGTCTGGCCGTTCTTTGTCTGGAGGCGGGACCTCGATGGTCGGGAGCGGTTCCAGTTCCCGGCGCCGGTGGAAACAGTTCTACGGAATCGTGAAGCGGTGCAACGGAACTATTCTCCGCTCTGGGCCTTCTATCGGGCGGAGAGCAATCCGAAGACCGGACGGTCCAGCCAGTCGGTTCTTTGGAACCTGTTTCGGCGGGATGTTTCCACCAATTCCGTCCGGACCTCCTGCCTGTTCGGGATCGTCAAGACGGAACGAACCGATGGCGGAAAACGGCGTTGGAGCCTGTTCTGGACGACGCCGCGCGAAACGGCAGAATCGGGAAGACCGACTTCAGCAGCCGTGGCCCAGCCCGGCAGTCGAATTGCCGCGATGGGCCCGAAGCGAGGCGACGTGTTGGCGGAGCGACAGCGGAAGGAGTCACCCGGTCCGTGGGTCGCCGGACCGTGAGATTTCAAACGGCGTCCATGGCCCGGACGTCAATTCCATGTGGATTGAAACTGAATCGAAACGATGACCATGGCTTGGCTTTGTCTGTTGCTCGCCGGATTGATGGAGATTGGCTGGGCCATTGGGCTCAAGTACACGGCCGGTTTCACCCGTCTCTGGCCCAGCGTGGGGACGGTACTCTGCATGGCCGTCAGCTTCGGCCTTTTGTCCCTGTCGCTGAAGACTCTCCCCATGGGGACGGCCTACGCGATCTGGACCGGGATTGGCGCCGCGGGTACAGCGGTCTTTGGCATGATCTTCCTGGGGGAATCCCGGGAGGCGGGTCGGATGGTCTGCCTGGCGCTGATCATCGCTGGCGTCGTGGGGCTCAAGGTGTTCAGTCGAGCGGAACCCTGATGCGAAATTGGCGCGAAATGATCGGCAGTTTTCCACATTTGTGATTCTCTCCCTCCGCCCTTAGCCGGGCTCCTGATCCATGTTCCGAAACCTCGGCGAAATGCTGGTCCTTTTCGCGGCGACCGTTCGCGCGATGCCGCGCTTTTGGCGCGAACGCCATAAAATTGGGGAGCAGCTCTATGATATTGGCAACGCCAGCCTTTTCATGGCGTGTGTTCTGTCCCTATTCATCGGCGGAGTCCTCTCGCTCCAAAGCGGGCCGGTGCTGGTGGAAAATGGAATTGGCTCGGCCCTCGGCAACCTTGTGGCCATCGCCATGTGCAAGGAATTGGCCCCGGTTATGATGTCGATTCTGGTGGCCGGCCGGGTCGGTTCGGCGATGGCGGCGGAACTGGGGTCCATGAGCGTCTACCAGGAAATCGACGCCCTTCGAACCCTGGCCATCAGCCCAATTCATTATCTGGTCCTGCCGCGCGTGGCCGCCATCAGCATTGCCGTCCCATGCCTCGTGGTGTTCTCGAACCTTGTGGGCTGGCTCGGTGGTGCACTCGTCGCCGCTCATAACGACCGGATTGCCGTGCCCTGGGACACGTTTTTCTCCAGCCTGCGCGACGGAGTGGACACCGGGGACGTCCTCAACGGACTCATCAAGTCCTTCGTCTTCGCCATCTGCATCGGGATCATCTGCTGCCATCAGGGACTGACCACCATTGGAGGCCCCCGGGGTATTGGACGCAGTGTCACGAAGGCGGTCGTCAATTCGCTGGTGCTGATTCTGATCCTTGATTACGTGCTCACCCGCCTCCTCCTGCCGTTTGACGACGGTTTCAGCATCTGACCCATGACCGCCTCCGCCTCTTCCAGAACGGGGATTCCGCTGACGGTCCGGGACCTCTGCAAATCCTACGACGGCCGACGGGTGCTGGACTCCCTCAATCTCGACATCGCTGCGGGCGAGATATTCGTGATCATGGGTCCCAGCGGTTCCGGAAAGTCGGTGTTTCTGCGCCACCTGATCGGACTGGAGGCACCCGACACCGGAGAGATTCGGGTGGGAGGGGAACGGGTGGGGCCGGACATGGAAACTCCCAAGCACCGGCTGGCGATGGTCTTCCAGAGCGGGGGACTTCTCAATTCCCTCACAGTGGAGGAGAATGTCGGGCTGTATCTGTCCGAACATCGGCTGAAGCCGTCTGCGGAGATCGCCCGGATCGTGCGGGAAAAACTGGAATTGGTTCAGTTGGTTCCGGCCGACGGGGCAAAATATCCCTCCGAACTTTCCGGAGGCATGCGCAAGAGAGTGGCCATCGCCCGCGCGTTGGTCGTCGATCCCCAGTTGATCCTTTACGATGAACCCACCAGCGAGCTGGACCCGCTGGTCTCGCTGACCATCGGCCGGGAAATCGTCAACCTCAACCGCCGGACCGGAGCGACGTCCGTGGTGGTGACCCATCACCGGGACCTTGCGTTTGGCATCGCCGACCGCATCGCCTTCCTGGCGGCAGGACGGATTCTTGCTCTGGGGACCCCCGACGAAATCCGGCGCAGTTCGGTTCCCTTGCTCCAGGAGTTCCTGGCCGCGGAGTTCAAATGAGTATCTTGTCTTCCCCTTTTTGCTGAACCTTCCCATCGAGACGTCAACGACATGAAATCCTCCCTAGAAACGCGCCTCGGCATGTTTTTCGCCGTGGTGGTGATTGCTGCCTTCATCCTGTTCGAGTTGCTGGGAGGCGGGGCAATCTTCAAACGGGGTGTCGACTTCCGGGCCCAATTCAGTTCGGCCAAGGACCTCAAGGTCGGCGATCCGGTAAAGCTGGCCGGTGTGCCGGTCGGACGTGTGCGCCTCGTGGCGGTCGCCGGGAACCGGGTCGAGATTACCCTGCAGGTTGACCGTGGCACCCCCATCCGGACCGACACCACGGCCTCCATCCAATTCACTGGCCTGATGGGACAGAACTTTGTCTCCCTGTCCTTTGGTTCGGACAAGGCACCGCTGGCGGTGCCGGGTGCATTGCTTCAAACCCGCGAGCAGGCGGACCTATCCGACCTGATGACCCGGCTCGACAGCGTTGCGACCGGGGTGGAGGGACTGACGAAAAGTTTCAGCGGCGAGGAGATCAGCAAGCTGTTCGGTCCCCTGACGGACTTCGTGAAACAAAACCAGTCCAACATCACTGCCATCGTCCAGAACATGCAGGTGGTCACATCCGACATGGCGGAGGGACGTGGGACCTTCGGCAAGCTGGTCCGGGACGCGACACTCTACAACGAGGCCGTCAATGCCGTGACCAACATTTCCAATGGCGTGGCGGACCTCAAGCCGCTGACCGAAGATGCCCGCGGGATGATGACCGACCTGCGCAAGGTGGTGACCCGGGTGGAGAAGGGGGACGGAACGATCGGAAAGCTGATGACGGATGAGACGCTCTACAACGAGACCTCCGGAGCGATGACAAACTTCAAGCAGATCATGGAGAAGATCAACCAGGGCAAGGGTTCGGTCGGCGAATTGGTCAACGACAACGCATTCCTCAAGAACATCAAGCTGACCCTGCAAAAGGTCGACAAGGCGACCGAGTCACTGGAAGACACAGGCCCTCTGAGCGTGGTCGGAACCGTGGTGGGCACCCTGTTTTAGCGGGGTGCGGCTCCGGGGCGCAGGCGGCAGATCGCTTTCCCCTGGTCACGCACCCGGTCCGGTTCAGGCCCGGGCTTCGTCTGCGGGAACCGGACGTTTCCAGATCGGAACCACTCGCTTCATTTCGTCGATGAGCCACTGGGTGGCGGCGAATGCCTCGCTGCGGTGTGGGGACCGCAGCTCCACCCAAAGGCTGGCTTCACCCACGCGCACGACTCCCAGCCGGTGCCAGAGTCGTACGGATTCCACCTGGGGCCAGCGGGATTCCAGTTCATCGAATAGCAGTCGGAACTGATGTTCCACCATGGGCCGGAAGGCTTCGTACTCGATGGCCGCGATCGGATGCGACTCTTCTAGACCGCGAACCATTCCGGAAAAGATCACGGCGGCACCGAGGGAGCCGGACCACGGGCGTTCCCCCACCAGGGTGC
>JBGAPN010000171.1:0-10364 GCA_044221235.1 Limisphaerales bacterium | reverse complement strand
ACGCCGATCTGGGCAAGCCGGTGAAGAAGGGTGACTGGAACGACTATGAGGTCCGCTGCGTCGGACCGCGCCTGATCCTCAAGATCAACGGCGTCACCACGGTGGACTACACCGAACCTGACGCGTCGATCCCGCAATTCGGCCGCATCGGTCTCCAGGTCCACGGAGGCGGCAAGACGCTCGTGTCCTTCAAGGACATCACCATCGAAGAATTGCCGTAGCTCAATCTTGAATCGCCCTTTCTTGTTGGAATCCGTGCTCGGCCGGGTCTGAAGATTCCGGCCAGGCCATGAGTGAGACCCCTGGGCGAGATGCCAGTCCGTTGGGAGCCAACCCGGAACCGGCGGACGGTGCGTTCCGGCAGCGTGCGTGGCGGATCATCTTTTTGTCGGATACTCCCGCGGGCCGGGCCTTTGACATCGCCCTACTGTGGGCGATTGGCATCAGCGTTCTGGTGGTGATGCTGGAGAGCGTGGTGTCCCTGCGGCAGGACTATGGCGGGTTGTTCCGCACGGTGGAATGGTTCTTCACCGTTGTCTTCACGCTCGAATACGTGGCCCGGCTGGCGGTGGTACGGCGCCCCGTCCAGTACGCCCGAAGCTTCGGGGTCATCGACCTGTTGTCCTTCTCCCGGCGTATTTCGAACTCTTCGATACAGGATCTCACTATCTCATGATACTCCGGGTGCTGCGGATGCTCCGGTTGTTCCGCGTGCTGAAGATGTCCCGGTACACGGCGGAAGCCGGCGTGCTGATCAATGCCCTCCGGGCCAGCCGGGAGAAGATCGCGGTGTTTCTGTTTGGGGTGCTGACCCTGGTCTGTGTTGAGGGAACGGTCATGTATCTCCTGGAGGCTCCGGTCAACAAGGGCTTCGGAAGCATTCCGCAATCGATCTACTGGGCCGTGGTGACCCTGACCGCAATGGGTTACGGCGATGTGGCTCCGATCACCGTTCTGGGCAAGTTCATGGCGTCACTGGTGATGTTGACCGGCTTCGCTATTCTGGCGGTTCCCACCGGTGTGGTGACCGCGGAATTGGGCCGGGAATCAGGCCGCCTGCCCGTGACCGCCGGCGCTGCGCGGAGGCGGATGCGAGGGGCATGATCCGCGAGCCCGTTTTTGCCATCAGTGTGGGACTGCTACGCCTGACGTGAGACGGGTCCGCTTCTTGGTGGCGGACTCGTTGAAGGTTGAACGTTGAAAGTTGAAGGTCTCTCTTTCGCCGCTTCGCTCTGGAAGGGATAGGGGATTGCTCTCAATTCCCGCCGCGAACCACCGAGACGACGGAATGTTCGGGCACCAGGTATCGGGCAGCCACGGCCCGAATGTCCTCCAGGGTCACGGCCTCGTAGAGGGCGTCGTCCTCGAATCCATGCCGGTATCCCAGTCCGTAGAGTTCATCGAGCGCCATTGACATGGCGAGGTGCCCGAGGTCCTGGCGGGCGATCTTTTTCTGGCCGATCACCTTGGCTTTGGACCGGGCGAGTTCTTCGGCGGTGAGACCCTCGGTGCGCAGTCGCTCGGCCTGCGCCCGCAGTTCGGCTTCCACCTGCTCGCAGTGCTCCGGTGCGGTGCCGCAGTAGAACGCAAAGTATCCCGGCGTCCTGCCAAGGAAGTGGGAGGCCCCGACGTAGTAGGCTAGTCCGAGTTCGTCCCGGATCCTGAGGAAGAGCCGGCTCCCCATGTCGGAACAGGCTTCCTGGAGCAAATCCAACGCATAGCGATCCCGGTGGGTGAAGGTCGTTCCGGGGAAACCCAGGGCGATCACGGCCTGCTCCTTGTCCCGACGTTCCAGCAGCCGGGGCTGCATCGGGCCCGCCGACTCCGGCAGCACCAGGTCGCGGTGGGTGCCCTTCCAGGCGGAGAACGAGGCTTCCACAGCCTCGACGACCGCTGCCGCCTTCACATCCCCGAACACGGCCATCACGCCGTTCGACGGCACCATCCAGGTTTGATGCAGGCTGCGGAGGTCGGTGACCGACAGACCCGTCACGGATTCCTCGGTTCCGGACAAATCCAGCCCGTATCCGGTGTCCCCAAACAGGCCCCGCCGCATGGCCTTGAAGGCACACTGGAGGAGTTGATCCCGTTGTCCCCGGATGCTCGCCAGTTGGGCGGCCCGTTCTCGTTCGAGCGCCTCCGCGGGAAAGGCGGGGTTCAGCAGAACGTCGGTCAACAGGTCGAGTCCCGTGGCGAAATCCTCCCGCAACACCTCGGCACTCAGGCCCAGGCTATGATTGCCGGCGTAGGGCTCAAGACTCCCGCCAATACTTTCTATCGCCACCGCCAGTTGGTCCGCGGTCCGGTGGTGCGTCCCTTTGCTCATCATCCGGCTCAGCAGGGAGGTGATACCGGCTGACTCCTTCGTCTCGGTCAAAAGTCCCCCATTCAGGACCAACCGGAACTGAACGAAGGGAAGCCGGTGGTCCTCCTTCACCAGCAGACGAAGGCCGTTCGAGAGGGAGAACGATTCGACCGGGTGTTCGGTCACCGTTTCCACCGACTGGACGCCCCGGGGGCTTACCCCCTCTGGCAGCAGTGCGAAGACCGTGCGGTTGGTTTCGGTCAGGTAGGTGGAAGCGACCCGCTGGAGGTCGGCCGGGGTCAACTTCTTGACCGCGGCGAGATAGCGTTCTGAAAAGCCCAGGTCATTGGCGAGCATCCAGTTGGATCCCAGGTCCTGCGCCTGGCCTTCCATGGTCTTTCGCGACGACAGCGTTCCTGCGACAAACTGTTTGACCGCCTTGGCCAGTTCCTCGGCGGAGACCAGTTCAAACTTCATCCGTTCCACTTCCGCCAGGATGGCGTCGCGGGCCGGCTCGAACTTCTCTCCGTCACAGACGGCGCTGACCCCGAAAAGTCCGGACTGTCCCGGGGTGTACACCCAGGCGCTGGCTGAATGGACGAGCGCAGCCCGGTCGCGGACCGACTGGTAAAGGCGGGAGCTGCGACCGCTGCCGAGCAAGGTCGACAACACGTCCAGGGCGGGAGTGTCGGCATGCCGGGCATCCGGGGTGTGCCAGGCGAAATGAACGTGTCCCAGTTCGACCGGCGCCTCCTCCGTCACTTCGCGGGGAGCGGTCTGCATCGGCTCGGCCAGGACCGGGCAGGGGGAAACGGCCCGGGCGCCGCTCGATGCGAACGCGTTCGTCACCTGAGCCAGTACGTCCTCCGACTTGAAGTCACCCACCACCACGAGGAAGCAGTTGTTCGGTGCGTATCGCTCGGTGTAGTAGGCGACCAGATCGGTCCGGCTGACGCGGTTGAAAATGTCCAGAAGCCCGATGACCGGGTAGCGATACGGACTGCGGACAAAGGCCGTCTCAAAGAGTCGGCGGCTGCTGCGGCGCCCCGGGTCATCCTGACCCATGTCCATTTCGCGGCGGATGACATCCAGTTCCTTGATCAACTCGTCCTCGGGGAGTGCGGCGTTCTGGACGATGTCGCACAGGATGTCGATGGCGACGCGGGCGCCGGTATTGGGCACATTGATCCAGTACACCGTGCGGTCGAACGAGGTGTAGGCGTTCATGTATCCGCCGGCATTCTGGACCTCCTGGTCGATGCGGGCCCCGGGGCGGGTGGAGGTGCCCTTGAACAGCATGTGCTCGAGAACATGGGATAGGCCGGCACCGAGCCATCTTCCCTCGTCGATGCTGCCGGTCCGGCACCAGATCTGTGCACTGACCACCGGGGCGCTGTGGTCTTCGCGCAGGATGATCTGCAGTCCGTTGGGAAGAGTGATCATTCTGACTCCGGGAGGGATGGCGGGGATGGCAGGAGTGCCCGGCGTTCCATGCTGATAGGTGGGTGATGTCACGGGCGCGAATGATACTGCCAAATGGCGGGTCGGCCAAAGGCTTTGCTATCCCCATATGGCGGGATCGCGGAATCCAACCAGGGGGCAGACCGGCGCGGCTCAGAGCGGGGATTCAACGGTCCCATCCGAAATGGAGGAACATTGCGGCTCGAATGGTCGGCGGAATGCCTCCCGGAAATCGAAGCCGGATTTAAAATCGTCCCGGGAGTCCGTCTCCGTCTTCGAAAGGATCTGCTGTTCAATCATGTTGAACACGATCTCGCCAAAATCACTGCAGCTCTGGATGCCCCATTCCTCGAATACCAGGCAGGTCATGGGGCCGAATTGTTGCAAGGCGAACTGACGGATCCCGTCCAAAAGCTCCTGACCCGAGACATGCCGTTTCTGTCCGGTACTGGAGGCCTGAGTATGGTCCAGGGCCTCGCAGACGAAGTGATAGGCAGCCCGGGCGTATCGGGAATCCCGTGCCAGCACCGGAATCAGCAGGGTATCGAGATCAACCTGGGCCATGTCAGCGTGGTGAAATGTCCGTCGGGGCCGGCAACGGCGGCAGGGGCTCAGGCGGATGGGTTCTGAGCCAGACTTTGCCCACCAAGCCCGAGACGAAGAGGAGCAGCAGGACCAGCAGGACCTTGTTTTCACTCTTGGTCAACGAGGACATCAAGTGGGAGATTACAGGAAGGCCGTTGGGAGCGAAACAGCGGAATTGTGGCGACTGGAGGCAGGGGACGGGGTGCGGACTCGCGCCTATCGCCGGCATCGCGCGGTGTCTCGGCGGACTGACCTAACGTCGATTGATGCGCTGACCGGCTTGGGCGAGGATCTTGCGTTCCCGGTCTGTCAGGCTCTGGGGACCGTGCGCATTCATCTTGTCGAGGATCGGGTCCACCTCCCGGGCGATGTACTCATCCGGATCCATGCTGGCTTTGGGACGGGCGGGTGGGTTGTCCCATTCCAGGCGGGGAAGGCGGTTGCCTGAAGGTCACGGTTCAGGTTCGAGGACAACTGGAGTCCGCGCCGGGAAGCGGACGGAACTCCTGATGCCAGCCTATCCGATACCAGGCCATGCCGGCCAACAGACCGCCCAGGTGGGCGGCATGAGCGACGCCTCGTTCATCGGGGGAGGGGACCAGCGTGAAAAAGATGGAAACGCAGAGGCTGAACCAAAGGATCCAGATGGCGCGGATGGGGAGGATGAAATAAAGGCGGATTTCCGCGTCCCGCTCGCAGAGGGCAAAGAGGGCCAGCAGGCCGCAGACTCCGGCTGACGCCCCCACCACGTAGGATCCGTAATACTGGGGCAGGGCGAGCATGAGAATGCCCTGGAGCAGGCCGCCCACGGCCCCGCACCCGAACAGGGCCAGGAGGAAGCGCCGTGCGCCCATCAACCCCTCGCAGAAGTGCCCCAGCCACCAGAACAGGATCATGTTGAACACCAGGTGGGTGAATCCTGAATGGAGAAACTGGAAGGTGATCAGCTGCCAAAGCCACCCGTGCTTCAATCCGTAACTGCTGAGCTCCAGCCAGCTTTCGACCCGGGTTTTGAGGTAGACCTCGTTGATCTTCTGGAGTGCGAAAACCAGGACGTACGCAACGGTCATCCAGGTCGTGACCGACCGACCGCCGAAGGCGGAGGGGCCATCCTGTTGTTCCCGATTGCCGAACACAGCCCGACTCTAGATTCGCGTGCGTCGATCTTCAACGCGGGATTCGGATTTGCCGCGCATCAGTCTGGATTCGGCCGGGCCCAATTCAGGTACAGCAGTCCGCCCAGGATGCCTCCCAGGTGGGCGGCGTGGGCGACGTTGCTGGTGGGCAGCACCGCCCCGATGATGGCCAAGACCACCGCCCACAGCAGCATGGTCTTGGCCCGAAGCGTGACCGGAATGATGAAGAACACGAGCAGGGTGAACTCCCGGTCTGGAAACAGGGCGGCATAGACCGCCACCAACCCAAACACCCCCGCGGACGCTCCGACCAGATATCCCCCAAACAGGTTTGGAGCCAGCAGGGCGCACAATACCTGGATGATTCCTCCCACCACGCCGCTGAACAGGTACAGTTGAAGGAAGCGCTTTTGGCCGAAGAATTCCTCCAACTCCTGTCCGAACACATACAGGGCCCAGCAATTGAGCAACAAGTGCAGCAGACCCCCATGCAGAAATTGGAACGTGACCAATTGCCAGACATAGCCGGAGCGCAGGCCCGGCACGCTGAGCGCGAACCAACCCTGGATCAATCCGCGGACCTGCCCCGGGCTCATCGCCTCAATCAGGTAAATGACCACGTTGGCGGCGATCAGGGCGATCGTCAGTGACCCCAGGTTGCGGCCGCCGGAAGGGCGGGAATCAAGGTCGTTCCACATGGGAATTCAGTGGTTCCGGGAGATGTCAGTCGAGGAGCGCCAACTCGTCTTCCAGACGCCTCATCAGCGGTCGCAGGGTTTCCCGGCTGAAGTCAAACCGGCAGCCCGCGCGGGTGAACAGTTCCGGCAAGGGACGGGACCCTCCCAGGGAAAGTCCAGACTTGTAGTCGGCCAGTGCCCGGTCCGGATCGGTGGCGGCATTGACCCAGACCTGGAGGGCACCGAGCTGGGCGATGCCGTATTCCACGTAGTAGAAGGGATACAGGTAGATGTGGAGCTGGCGATGCCAGAGGTTCGCGCGGACGTCTTCCAGGCCGCTCCAATCCACATCCCCTCCAAACCGATCCATCAGCCGGAGCCAGGCGGCCGATCGATCGGCGTGGGAATGACCGGGATGGGTGTACAGCCAGTGTTGGAACGCGTCGACCGTCGCGATCCACGGGAACACGCTGACAATCCCCTGAAGGTGAACCAGCCGGGCCCGTCGCACTTCCTCGAACGGGTAAAAGACCTCCAGGTGCGGCGCGGCGAGAAGTTCCATGGCCATGGACGCCACTTCACAGAACTCAATGGGAGCCGTCCGGTAGGCATGGAGGGATTCCTTCTGGGTGGCCAGGGTGTGGAAGGCGTGTCCGGCCTCGTGCAGGAGGGTCTCGACGTCCCGTTGCAGGCCCACGGCATTCATGAAGATGAAGGGCAGGCGGGATTCGCTGAGGGTGCTTTGATAGCCGCCCGGTGCCTTGCCCTTTCGATTCTCCAGATCCAGCAGCCGCCACTGGCTCAGCGTTTGGAATCCCTCAGCCAGTTGGGGATCCAGCCGATTGAAGATCTCCTGGGCTCCACGCTCCAGGTCCGCCGTATCCTGGAAGGGACGAAGGGGCGGGCGATTGCGGGGATCAACGGAAAGATCCCAGGGACGCAGCGAATCAACGCCGAGTTGGATCCGCCGCTGGGACTGCAGCCGCCGGAAGACCGGCATGACTTCGGCCTCGATGGCATCGTGGAACCGTTCGCAATCGGCTGGCGTGTAATCAAACCGGCCGCGCATTCGAAAGGCGTAATCCCGGTAATTGGGAAACCCCGCGTTGGAGGCGATTTTGCCCCGGATGCCGACCAATTCGTCCAGGAGACTTTCAAAGCGGTCGGCCTCCAGCTGTCTTCGGGCCGCCACCCGGCGCCAGGCCTCCTCCCGGAGGGCGCGGTCCGGCTCCTCCTGGAACCGCCCCATTTGGACGAGCGTCCGTTGTTCTCCGCGGAATTCGACCGTCAGGGAACCGCTTAGCTTATTGTACTCGTTTCCGACTTTGGCGTCCTCGGTTTCCAGCGGGACATTGTCATCCCGGTACAACTCCACGAGGAGAGCGGTGTCCCGATCGAAGACCTGATACCGGTCCTGGGGAAGTTGCGGACGAAGAGGATGGGCCAGGTACGCGCGGGACAGGGCGAAGCGTCGGGGTTTGATTCGAGGCTCAACGTGTTCAACGAAATGCAGGTAGGCCTTTTCCGCCTCCGGACTGTCCGTATGGCAGGTCATGGCGATGTACCGCTTGCTGCCCTCCTCATCCAGGGCGGCCGCCAATTCGCCGGAATCCAGAATCCATGCCTCGAGTTCCGCCACGGTTCGGCACCGGGTGGCCTGCTGGTCGAGGATGTCGAAGAGGGGCTCAACAGCGTTCCAGTCCCCCAGGTCGATTCCGACCGGAACAAAACGGCGCGGCACAAACGCGGGAAGGTCGCTGAACGGAAGCAAACTCATGCGCCGCCCAAATTGGGGGACGCACGGGAAATTCAAAACCTAAAACTGGACGCTCGGTCCGCCGGGGCGCACCGCGATCCAACCCACGAGGCGTTTTCTTATTCCTTCTGCAGGGCGGCGGAAGAAGGGAGCAGGGGCACCCGCAGCCGCGGGGCGGATGAGGGAACCCCCACCCGTCGCATCATCAGGGCGTGCGTTTGCCGGACTTGGCCGGGGTGTCGCGCAGGTATTTGTGGCAGGCCACACAGCTGAGCGTCATCTCCTGGTAGGCGGTGGTGACGGCGTCCATGTTCTTCGCCTTGGCGGCCTCATCCAGTGCCACGGCGGCCAGACGGAACCGGGTGCTGAACAACTCGTAGTCCGGCGTCTGAAGTGCGGCCCAGCCCCGTTGCCCGCTCAGGGTGGTCAGGGTTGCGGCGTTGGTCCGGATGACGGCGTAGTCGGCAAGGGCAATGCCACCGACGAGGCGCTGAGCTGCAGCCAGCTTGGTCCTCATCACTGCATCGGTGTCGGGATCGGGACCGGCAACCGTGCCCGTAGCGACGAGAAGGCATCCGACAGACAGGAGACGTTGGGCGGCATTCATGGAATAGGATCGGCCGAGGAACTGTATCGGATGGAACGGAGAGCGTCGATGCCGAGATGGGAACGATACCACGTCGGAGCTGTGGGTCGCCATTTCCCAGGGCGGGAGTTCAACGGTGCAGGTATTCGCCCAAGGCCTCGAGGAATACCGACTCGAGCACCAGGGCCGGATCCCGATTGTTGGCGAGTTGGGCGGGTTCGGAGACTGGAACCACCTCGATCCCATCCAGCTTCCCCTGGAGCACCTCACAAAACTCCTCGAGTTCGAATTCGGGCGGAAGATCGTCGCCACCGCACATCTCCCGGTCGACATAGAAAAGTCGTCGCATAGGCAGAGCCATTGGTTGACGGGTCAGGCCGGGGCTGGATCGGCCTGCCTCTTTCGGTATGGATGGATTGAATGCAGTCTGCCGGGGAACGCACGCCCGAAATTGGTGTTTTCCCCTCGTCTGCGGGACGAAAGAACCTGGCCGTCGATCGCTCCCGCTTCTTTCGGCGTGGCCCGCTTTCTGGCGTTGCCGCAACCCCTTGATTTGGATTAAAAACGGCGAATGCCAAGCACGGGCGACCGACTCCGGACGGAACGGGAGCATCGCAAGATCACCATTCCTCAAGCGGCCGAAGCGACAAACATCAAGGCGGACCACATTCGCGCGATCGAGGCGGATGACTGGGACGTCTTCTCGGCGCCCGTGTACGTGCGTGGCTTCGTAAAGACCTACGCGCGCTATCTGCGGCTGGATGACAAGGAGGTCGTCCAGCAGTTGGATGAGGAGATTGCCGGTCGAGGGGAGAGGAAGCCCTCGGGCCACGTGGCGGGACTGCGGCGGGGTCCCCTGGACTTCCTCATGCTCCAGTTGGCATTGATCCGGTGGCAGATCCTGTTCCCCGTCCTGCTGGGTGCGGCCCTGATTGCGGCGGCCTGGTGGGGGTGGAACGCCTGGCAGCATCAACCGGCCGACACCACGGCCCCGACCGTGAGCCCCCGACTATATCGGCCGGGATCGTCCTCTCTGCCGGGGACCCTGCCGCTTCCCCCGGTGACCAATGCGGCGCCCGTTGAACGCCGGTCGCGTTGATTGCAATTTGGGAATGCCGGTTCGGATCACGGCCGGCATGCAGGACCGAGACCGGGCGGACCGGGCGGGACGGGACCGGCTAGACAACCGGGTTCACAAACTCGTTGCCGGGCGTTGGGTGAGTCACTAGTTTCCGCGCGCTTCGTTTTTGTGCGCGGGTAGCTCAATTGGATAGAGCGTCGGCCTCCGGAGCCGAAGGTTGTGGGTTCAACCCCCGCCCCGCGCACCATGATAATCAGGCATTTAATAATGCGCGAGACGGTGCTGTATCGGTCAAAGTCTACCGCGAACGCACCAAAACTAGGGAAGTTTACCGGGTGAATTGGACCGAGGCTGGAGCGCGCTAGAGGAAGGCGTTCGCCAAGTTCGAAAAGGAAAAGAAGCACGCCTCTGCGACGGCCAGAAGTCTCACCGCGCTCGGTACCCGTGCTTTGACACTCTCCGGCGACGAAAGCGCGTCCCATCGCCAAGCTGAAGAACGGGCAGGCAAGTTTGGAGTCAGTCCATGGATTGCGCTAAAGGAATGGGCACTCGGACGAAGAACTCGGCTGGCCGGCAATCCAGTTCCTCCCGGATCTCGTAGCCAATGACCGGCCGGGATGTGGGCTGCGCGGAGTCTTGGCCTTGGGGGCCGAAGTCATCTTCTCCCCGGGCAGGCCGGCCTCCAGTTCGACCTCCGGAGGAATCACGACCAGTTCCTGCGGGAGCAGGGCGAGCTGGGCCTCGGAAAAAGTGTCCGCCTTCGGGCCCCAGTGCTTC
>JBGAPN010000170.1:0-10209 GCA_044221235.1 Limisphaerales bacterium | reverse complement strand
AGCTCAAGAGCCCCAACCTGCCCGGGGAGAATCCCGGGGTCTCCCATGCCATTCAGGCGGTGATTCCTTATACCTCGCCAGAGGGAACGTGGCAGCACATCCAGGCCCGCCTCGACCAGTTCGTTCAACCCATCTTTCTAGCCCGCTTCGATCCCAACAATGTCGCAGCACTCGTCATCAATTTCGAGATGAAGGAAAAGGGCGTGGTTTACGATGTGCAGGTGGACAACGTGTCCTGGGATGGCCCCGAGGTTTCCGTACCGGGTGCCACGCTGGCAACCTACCTCAGTGGCAACGATTCCGCTCCGCCCCCGCCCGACGCCGACGGCGATGGACTTCCCGATTCCGTCGAGACCGGGACCGGGATCTATGTCAGTCCCACCAACACCGGAACACGTCCCAATCAGGCGGACTCGGACGGGGATGGCCAGACGGACGGGGACGAAGTGGCTGCGGGCACCAACCCGAACAACGCGCAGGATGTCTTTCGGATCGAGAGCATCCGTTGGACCGAATCCGGTCATCCCATCCTCGCTTGGAAGGCACTGGCCGGCCGTTTCTACACCCTGTCTTTCGCGGACACCCTCACCGACCCTGAGTATTTTCCGGTGCCGGATGCTTCGAATTTGAGCGTGTCCACGGGCCAAGTCTTGGAGGTTTCCGACTCGGGCTCGCCGCCATCGGCATCCCGCTACTACCGTCTGGAAGTCCGCATTCCGTGACTCCCATCATCCCCCCGCATTCCGGCATGATTCAGGAATCCTGCGAACTCACCTTCCAAACTCCAGGCCGTGGGTTCGTCGAGATCACCGGTACCGTCGTCGATCGCGTGCAGGCCAGCCACATCCGGAATGGACTCTGCACGCTGCTTCTCCGGCACACTTCTGCCTCACTGGTGATTCAGGAGAATGCCGACCCGGATGTCCGCCGCGATTTCGAAAGCTTCTTCGGGGAGTTGGTGCCCGACGGCAACAGCGGCTTCATCCACGTTGCGGAAGGGGAGGACGACATGCCGGCGCACATCCGCTCCGCCCTGCTGGGAGTGAACCTGAGCATTCCCATTTCATCCGGGCGCCTGGTGCTCGGAACCTGGCAGGGAATTTATCTGTGGGAGCACCGGACTGAGCCCCACCGACGGCACGTTTTCCTCCATTTGCTTGGGGAGCGATGATTGTCGAAAGGACGGTTGAGACCGAGGATTCGCCCAAACGAATCGGTGATCGCCGGGAGGCGGGAACTCCGGGACACACGGGCCCACACGTCAGTGGCGTCGGTTCAAGAGAAGGGTTACGGGTCCGCCCATTTCCCCAATCACCAGGTCAGGCGCGCCGTCCCGGTTCACGTCCACCGCCAGTGCAGACCGTTGTTCTCCCAGCACCCGAACGCCCGTTGCCGAAAGGGAAACCGCCTCCCATCGACCCTTTCCACGGTTCAGCACAAACACTCCTTCACCCGCGTCGTCCCGGGGGGTTCCCCAGTTGTGACCGAAGAATCCCTGGGCGCCAAAAAGGTCGGTTGTGCCATCCCCATCGAAATCCCCGGAGGTCCAGGCGAACACAGGTCCCAACTGAACTTCGTCCGGTAGCACGCGGGCCTCGAAGTGATCGCCACGGTGGAACAAGACCAGTGATCCCATCCATTGGCATTCGACCCGGCCCAAGGTCACCGCCCGGTCTCCCAGAATGCCATCCAGCGTCGCTTCGGCGAACTGCCGATGCTTGGGGAATCGGGCGGTCACCCAGGGAATGCGGGATCCCAAATCTGCGAGTCCGTGAACCGGACGAACACGTCCATCCTCACCAGTATACCCTTCGATGCACCCCCCGGGCCCGGCCTCCAGCGCATCCCCGTGGTAGAGGACCAACGGGCGCACCAACCCCTCGGGAGTCTTTGGGGGTCCAGCCAGCAAAGCGTATCCGGAATTGAAGCCCCAGTTTCCCAACACCCAATCCAGCCTCCCATCCCCGTCCAGGTCCGCAACCGTCCCGCTCTGCCACCAACCGTTCATTGCAGACAGCGGAACCGGATCCCGGCCTTCAAAATGAACCGGAAGATTCCACCATTCGAATTGCGCTCCGTTCAGCCGGAACAGGCCCGGACTTCCCCAGTCACGGGTCACCATCAGTTCGGGCATGCCGTCTCCGTCGAGATCTGCCCACTGGGCCGAAGTCACCAGGCCCTGATTGGTCATGAGCACGGATCGAAATTCGGCACCATCATATCGGAGCACCTCGCTGGAAACGGAGGCGGGAAAGCGTCCTGGATCGGCACTTCCGCCAACAAACAGCAACGCTCCAATGACCGGGACATTCGAGCTCAAGGCCAGGCAGGATGGCGACTTCACGGTGGTCGGGATCCTTCGGATCTCCGAGGAAACGGGCTCGATCTGAACGACGCCCCCCACCCCGCCGACAAGGAAGGCTCCACCCCAACGTAGCAGGGAGCTCATTGCCCCCGGTTCGCCGAAGGATCGAGTTTTTCCCGGTTTGCCACCGGTGAGATCCAGCTCACGCAGCGGTTGTCCCGGACTTCCACCCACCCAGATCGCGACCCCTTCGTCACGCCCCGCAATCGCGGCCAGCGCCGGATATCGTCCCGCCTGCCGCCGCGGCAGGAGAGGCTGACTGGAAAACTCCGAAAGATCCGCGGCCCCGCTGCGGATGCCCAAGTCCACCGCGTCGAAGGCCAGCGCATTCGAATGGCTCCGACTCGCCCGGGCTTCGACGGATCCATCCCTTGGCGGTTCTCCAATTTCAAGTCGACGTCCTGCTTCAATGCCGGACTGGACCGTGATGCGGCCGGAAGGCCATCGAATCTCCAGAACGCCAGTGCCCTCACCCGGGCAGGCAAAGGCTCGCCCGAAGGCGTCGGAGGACAAGTACCTCCCTCCTCCGAATACCTGGGCGGACTGTTCCCATCGTGCGAAGGACGCCTGATGGGTTTCTGCCTTCGGTTCCCACCAAAAGCGGATGCGGGCCCCGAGGGCGTCCGTATTCGGCGCCCGACCCTTCAACTGCACGTAGACCCGCGGAGCTGCCGCCAGGTTCCGGTAAACGCCGGCGGGTGCATTCAGATGGTTGATGACCACATCAAGGTCTCCGTCCCCGTCGAGGTCACCCAGCGCCATTCCGTGGCTGACTCCGGAAAAATCAAACCCCCATGCCGCACTCCAATCCTCAAAGGAGGGAATGCCATCGGGCTCGCGGAGGCCCCGGTTTCGGAACGCCCTTAACGATGCATGCTGCTGGGGAAATTTCTGACGCTCCCGGAGAATCTGGGCATCCGTGCGAATTCCTCCCCTGCGGAACGCCTTGATGGCCTCTGCAACATCCAAATCGCGTGAACCGCGTTCCTGGCCGGAAGTGACCAGCAGATCCGGCCATCCATCGAGATCGACATCGAGGAACGCCGGCGTCCAGGACCAATCGGTGGCGGTGACCCCAGCGAACGCAGCCACCTGCGCAAACGAACCGCCCGGTCTCTGCAGGAACAGGGTGTTCGCATCGATCTGGGGACGCGCCAAGGGGTCCAGTGGATCCACAGCAACGGAGGGCGTGCCGTCGAGCATGGTCAGCCGACGCACAGGGTCCGGGCTGAGCATGTCCAGAACGACAAAATCCGGGAGTCCGTCCCGATTGAGGTCGGCGAAATCCACTCCCATGGAGAACAGACTGGTCTGGCGTAGCGTGGATCGGGAGACCAGCCGGAGACGAATTTGTCCCGGCTGGCTCTCGTTCAGCCAGAACCGATCCGGCGTCTGGAAATCGTTGCAAACATAGAGATCCGGCCGGCCGTCTCCATTGACGTCGAAGAACTGGGCCGCCAGCCCCCAGTCCCGCAGCGGCTCCTTCAATGAGCTCCCATCCGGATCGAGGAATGATCCTGAATTCCATCCGACGGGGGCGAAGTTGGTTCCACCCAGATTGCGATAGAGGACATCCGGCTCACCCAGTTCCTCCAGGCCACCCGCCGCCGTCACTACAAACCGGTTCGTGAGGTCGGGGTCGGTAGCCGGACGTCCGTCGAGGGTGGCCAGTCGGCGATTGGGCCCCGTCCCCTGAAACGTGGCGCGCGCGTTGGGCATGTCCATCAGCGCCCGCTGGCGATAGTTGCAAACATATAAATCCACCCAGCCATCTCCATCCACGTCCGCCAAGGCCACCGAATGTCCCCCCCGCTCCGGCACCTGGAGGAAAGGAAGGCTCTCGAATGTCATTCCGCCCCGGTTGTGGAGGATTTGTATGCCGGACGAGTGGGAGTTAAAGACGATCTCGGGTCGGCCGTCTCCGGTCAGGTCGGCAATGGCAACTCCAGTGAGATCTCCCGACAGGAGCTCCGATCCGTGGGCGCCAAGTCTCGCCGTGACATTCTCAAACTTCCAGTCCCCGAGATTTCGCCACACCTGGCTTCCGCTTCCTGACGCGGCAAAAACGAGGTCCACCCTTCCGTCGCCATCGAGGTCACCCAAGGCCACACCGGCTCCATCCAAAAGCATCTGATTTGTGATGTGTCGTTGTGCGGGAATCTCGTGACGGAACTCGATTCCAGTCAATCCAGGGTCAAGTCGCCGAAATCCCGACGTAGGAACGATCGGGAGGGGGCCATCTGCAGCACCACCACGGAACGAGAAGCCGATCCAGGCCGCGGCAACGAAGGCCAATGCCACCCAGAATGTGCGCCCGGTCGGCAAACGAGTGTCCATGGATACGGTGCGGAAGAACAGGTGACCTTACAGCGGCCGGCGTCGGATTTCGATCAGGATTGTAGCGCCGGGAGAGCAATTTGAAGGAGGACTTTGGTCATTCCCTTCAACAACGACGCAATCCAAACGCGGTACCTGAAGCGACTCCAGATGGGAGACTATTCGGGCGCATGAAGCTGAACCGGCGACCCATCACCAGTGATCACCCACACCGACAATAAAAAAAGCGGGGCTGGAGAAATCTCCAGCCCCGCCTTGATTAACTCAAACGAGGATCAGTTCCTCACACGTGCGAACACGGTATTCTCGCCCGCCGGAACCGTCAGGGTGGCAGTGCCACCCGTGGCTCCCGGAACCGGAGCGTAGGTGCCGTTGAGGCTGCCGGCTGCTTCCAGCTGGCCTCCACCGGTCCAAGTCACCGTCACAGTGCCATTGGAATTGAGAGCAACACCCGTGATGGTCGGGTTCGTCGCTACGCCGGCCGGATAGAGCAGGATGTAGTCGTTGTCACCGTCACCAGCGCTGATGCGCAGACGGAGGGTGGTGTTGGCACCGAGGGTGATGCTCGCCGCCGTCTTGGCACCCGGGGTCAGGAACGGAATGCTGTCGTTCGAGCTCCAGGCGCCAGTGCCATTGGCAGTCAGTTCGCCCACCACGGTCGTGGCGGCGTTTTCCTTGGTGATGTCACCCGTGACGATTTCCAGCGTGCGGCTCAAGGCGTCAACGCCAAGTCCGTCGCGGGAACCCACCCAAACTGCATTGTACTGTCCGGGGGTGAAGTTACGGGTGTACTGATACCAGTTTCCGGTGCCGCCCCAGCCAATCTTGTAGTTGTTGGCCAGCGTGAAGTCCGGACGCGTGGTGTTGCCACCACCGTTGTCGAGGATCACGTCGAGGTTGCCACCCGCGCCGGAGGGCGACGGGAACACCGTGGTGCCGTCGGTCCAACCGTTGCGGTAGCTGTTGCCGTTCGCGTCGTCCGCTCCACCCGAGGGCGAGAGGTTGACGAAGTCGATGCCCGGAAGGCCGTCCTTGCCTTTGTACAGGTCAGCGGCCAGCGGCATGGTGCTGGCAGCGGTAACCGTTTTGCCACCCTCGTAGTTGTAGTCTTCCGCCTCGATGACGAAGGCACCCTTCATGGTGGCGCGCGCATCGTTATCTTGGTTGGAGTTCATCGAGGAGGTCTTGCCGTTCTTATTGGTCACTTCAACATAGTAATCACCGATGTTGAGGACGTCGGCATTGGCAATGGTCAGGGTCGCTCCGGTGGCGCCCGCGATGGCCTTCTTGTTCTGGAACCATTGATAGGTCACCGGCGAGGCTGAATCCACCTGGACCGAGAAGGCGATGGTTTCGCCACGGCTGAATGACACCGAAGAAGGTCCCTTGGTGATGAGCGGAGCGATCGTGTTCGGATCGATGTACCAGCCGATGACGCCACCGGTCAGAGCCGTGCTGCCGTTGGCGGGATCCGCGGCGGACGCGAGCTTGAAGGTCGCGGCACCGTGATCACCACCGCCGCCCTCCTTGTAGAGGACTTCGAGATAGTAACGGGTATCCTTCTTGAGGGAGATCTTGCCACCCACGCCAGTCGACCATTCGGTGTCCGGATACTGATCGGAACGGTTCTGGAGGGAACCTGGATCACCGCGGGTCGCGGTGTTGGAACCGGAGCCGTCACCCACCCAGAGGCGGGGATCGCTCCAGCTGGGCTCGGCGGCAATGCGCTTCTTGTTGGCCGGGGAGGCATCGGTGCTCAGGTACAGTTCGCCATGGTCGTCAGAGGCCACGAAGAACACGTAGTCACCATCCTGAGCCGGCGTAAACACGCCCTTGAGCTGGCCGAAGTAGTTCTCGAACAAGCCGGAACCGGTGTAGTACTCGGTTACGAGGCGGGACTCAGTCGGAGCGCTGTTGGCACAGCAGTCCGCGAAGGTTTCAAACCCGCCGCCCTGATCGTTCCAGATGTTGAACACGGCGATGCCGGATTGGAACTTGAAGGACTGGAAGGTTCCGGTGAAGGCCGAGGCGAGGTTCGCGTTGTCGCGGACGCCGTTGACGGTCACCGCGTACTGCTTGTTCTCGTCCTGCTTGGTGGACGTGAACCGGATGGTCTTGTTATTGACCCGGACCGGATTGCTGAGGGTCAGACCCGTGACGGTGTAATTCCCCACGGTGGTGGCGCTCGGATCGCTCACCGGTTCACTGAAGGTGAAGGTGATGGAATCGAACGAGTCGGAACCACTGATCTGGGCGACAGTCGGCGGAGTCGTATCCGCGTTAACCGTCAGGTTGACTTCGGAGCTGGTGGCGCTGGCACCAGCAACCGCGGCAACCACCTTGACCTTCGCGTTGTTGAGCGAGGCCGGGGTCACGTCAATGGTGTAGGATGGGGAGTTGGCGCCAAGAACGGCGTCACCGTTCACATACCACTGGTAGGAAACGACACTGCCGTAGTCACCCTCGTACGGCGAATGGCCAGTGGCCACCGCCGAGAAGCTGACCGGGGAGTTTGCCACCGTGGTCTGATCAGCAGGCTGGGTCGTGATTGCGATCGAGGCACCCACTCCGTCCACCGGGCCGGAGAGGATGGAACCGCGGATCGGGGTCAGCTTTCCAGCCGGGGTCGGGTCACCTTCTTTGCGCATCGCCACCTGGCCCCAGTCGCCACCGCCACCTTCTTTAACGAAGTAGGCAATACCGACCTTCTGGCCCTTGGTGAAGGTGATCGGCTCGGAGGTCACTTCCGGAACCGTGCCATCAGTGGCCACGTCTTCGAAGGCACCGCAGCAGCCGGATTCCTTGGCCACCTCAACCGCACCGGCGTTCGGATCAGGAATCCCAGCGCCAGAGGTGTTGACGTAGAGTGAGCTGCCATCGTCCGAGCGGACGAAGAAGCGATAGGCACCGGCCTCAGGAATGGTCAGGACACCCGTGATACGAGCGAGGAAGTTCTCACCCCAGGTATTCCCGAAGTTGGAGGTTTCACCGAAGCTCAGACCATTGACATAGCGGATTGCGTCAGCCGGATCGGCAAAATGCGGATCTGCGATCGCGTCCGCGACGGAGGTACCGTTGATGTTGTTCCAGGCCTCAGCCTTCAGGAAGGCGACGCCATCAACATCCTGGACCGTCTTGGTATTGGCCGTCGAATCAGGACCCTTGAGATCGGCGATGTTTTTGCCGCGGACCTTGTAGGTGTAGCTGGTGTTTGGCTGCAGACCGCGATCCTCGAAGGTGAGGGCCAGGACGGTCGACGCAATCACGACACCGTTCCGCTCGACTTCATAGGCCACCCGGGCATTCGGATCACCGGCCACAGTGGCGGCATCCCAACGCAGCAGGGCACGACGGGAACCCACTTCCGAAACCGCGAAGTTCGGCGGAGCACCCGGAGTTGCCGTCACCGCTTCCGCGATGGTGGTGAGCCGGATGTTGTCGACGTGGGTGTTTTCATTTGCACCACCCGTACGGCCCGCGAAGACCAACTGACCCGAGGTCGGGAAATAGTCGGTCTGGAAGGCGTCCAGAATCTTGTTTCCCTTCCAGGTGACGGTCAGCTTGGCATCGGTCGTCATGATGATGCTGAACGGACGCCACTGCAGTGTGGCCCAAGCACCCTCAGCGCGGGGATCGCCGCTGTTCGCCCAGTAATTGGCGTCGCGAGGACCGGTCTGGAGGCTGGTGATGTCATCCGCCGTACCATGCCGGGTCGGCAGGCTGACCTTCTTCACCGTCTTGTTGTCCACACGGACAATGATACCTTCGATGTCCGTCTGGTCGGCAGGATCCGTCGGGAAGGTATTGCCGGACCAGGTATCGAAGGAGACGGCAATACCCGTCTTCGCTCCGGTTTCCGCGCAGCAATTGCCACCCATGGTGGCGTCCGACCACGCCCCATCATCGTCATTCAAGTCATCGAGCAAGGGATCGCCAGCGCGCGCGAAGCTGATGCTGAAGCCGTCAGCGGCACGGTCACCGGTGCTGTTACCCACCCGGAGATCGCAGGTGAAGGTGAAGCCGGTAACAATCTTACCCGGATCCAGATTCGGGAAGAGAATTGCCGCGGATTGTGAGTTTTCGGGATAGGTCAGCGCCAGGAACCCGTCGGGATTACCACCCGAGTCGCGGTAGACCTGGTCGTTGTTGCCGCTGATCTTCAGATCAGTCGGCGCGGACTTGAAGTCCCAGGCTTTGTCACCTGCTTGCGCAGACGTGAGGCCGATCAGCCCCGCGGCTGCGGTGAGACCCGCAGCCCACGGAAACTTCCGGAGGTTTTTGTTATGCATAGGATACTTACGGGAACTTTGAACACCAAACTCAACACTTCGAAGGGGAGCAACCGCGCGGCACAGGCTCCGCAACAGCAGCCATGGAAGAGTCGAGTTCAAGCGTACGTTTGATTCGTTCGTTCAAACTGTCCGCCCAAGGACTCAAGCCGATGGAAAGACCACAGGCCGGGATCACCAGACGGGATAGCTTCAAGAAGAACTACAGAAGTAGGGAGGTTCGCTCAAGCAAAATGGGCCGAATTTCCTATCGATTAACCCACTGCAACGTCGCCGGGCCACCAACTTCGCGTCGACTAATGAACCTCCACACGGACAAACGTTCCCGAAACTCTGAAAAGCAAATCACTGTAAAGAACGTCGTTACGGGAGATTGATCGCCCGTATCGAAACGGGCGTGGACGGGCCGGATTCCTTTCCAACCGCTTTCCGGAACATGACAGGGAATCCATCCTCCGCTGGGGCGAAACGCACGTCCACGCCAGCATCCGGCAGTTCGCCCCAATTCCTGGGCGACCCACCCCGGATCCCTGCATTCCAATTCCCGACCCAGATCGAAGCCCAGTCTCTAACCCGTTCCTGAGTTGCGCTCCTTCCAAAGGCGTTCGCGGTCCACCGGACCCTCCACAAAACCGACCTTGCGATTCCCGAGGCCTCCACGTTACTGGTCTCGGGTGTCCCGGGAATCCCTGTCATCGCCAGCCCCCGGCGGGGGTCCCTCCACCCACCGCCGGGTTGTGTTCCGGCTGATGGCGGTATTGGCCCCGTTTCTGGCCCTCCTCTCCGTGGAATTGGGGTTGCGGTGGACCGGGCACTATCGGCAAACCGGATTCTGGGTTCCCGCACCAGTCCAGGGCGAATGGATGCCCAATCCCAGTTTTGCCAGCCGCTTTGTCGGTCCATCGATGGCGCGCATGCCCCGTTCGATCCAGGTTCCCCTCACCAAACCGGATCAAGCCCTGCGGATCCTGTTTTTCGGGGAGTCCGCCGCCCTCGGAGATCCGGAACCGGCCTTTGGAGTTTCCCGGTTCCTCCAAGTCTTGCTGGAAGCCCGACTCCCGAACCGGTCTGTCGAGGTGATCAACACCGCCATCACCGCCCTGAATTCACATGCGCTCCGTGAGGTGGCCCGGGATTCCGCGCCGCTCAAGGCGGATTTTTGGATCGTTTACGCCGGGAACAACGAAGTCATCGGCCCCTATGGCCCCGCCTCAGTCT
>JBGAPN010000169.1:0-10156 GCA_044221235.1 Limisphaerales bacterium | reverse complement strand
ACCTTCAGACGGCCCTGCTGGGCGAGCTTCTCCACCAGGATCCGGTATTTGGGCAGCAACCCCGCATGGTGAAGTCCGATGCCCTGCCGCAGCCAGCGCTTGAGCTCCGGGCCGTACGGACTGCTGAAGCGGAATCCTTCGAGTTCGGACGCCAGGGCCGCCTTCTCCTCGCGTGTCGCGACGTTGAGGCTGGTGAAATCCTGGGCGCTCTGGGCGGCCTCGGCCTGGGTGAAATGCACCACGTACACTGGTCCCTTTCCGTCGGCGAGCAGTTGCTCCAGGGTTTGGGCCAGCGGCGTTTCGGCGTAGGAAAACTCCAGCGGCACCGGACGGGTGACCGACTTCACGATTGTGGTGACGCGTCCGTTGAGCCGGGTGAGTTCGGTCGCGAAGAAGTCGGTGTCACCCAGCGTCGCCGACATCAGGAGGAACCGGGCCTGGGGCAGGCTCAGCAACGGCACCTGCCACGCCACGCCGCGGTCGCGGTCGGAATAGTAATGAAACTCGTCCATGACCACGTCCTGCACCTGGGCCTTCGGGCCGTCGCGCAGGGCGATGTTGGAGAGGATCTCCGCGGTGCAGCACAGGATGGGGGCATCGTGGTTGACCGTTGCGTCCCCCGTGGCGAGGCCAACGTTCTCCGGTCCGAATTCCCGGCAGAGGGCGAGCCACTTCTCATTGACCAGGGCCTTGATCGGACAGGTGTACACCGAGCGCCGGCCCTGCGCGATGGCATGAAAATGAAGTCCCGCCGCGACCAGGGATTTCCCGGAACCCGTGGGCGTGTTGAGGATGACGTTCCTCCCTTCGAACAATTCCAACAGCGCCTCCTCCTGCGCGGGGTACAGGGTCAGTCCCTGGTGCGAGGCGTAATCCAAAAACCCGCCCAGCAGTGCGTCACTGCCGGTCGCACCGGTCTTCACCAATTGATCGTAAAGTGTCACCGTACGGATTCGGGATTCCCCCCACCGTCCAACGCGCCCCGTCGTCAACGGCCTGCCAGCTGCACCCGGACCTTCAGGGCGGCGTGATCGGAACCGTCGCCGGCAATCACCTCGGCGGACAGCGCCTGGATTCCCCCGCGGAGCCAGACGTAATCGATCCGACGGTCCGGTGCCTCGCTGGGATAGGTCCCGCCATACCCCACACCCGTGGCTCTCCAGGCATCGCGGAATTGCTCACTCATCCGGACGTCCACCTGGCTGCCCGGCTGGGAGTTGAAGTCACCGCACAGAATCACCGGCATGGACGCATAACGGGAGGCAACCGTCTCGATTTCGGCAACGCTGGCCAACCGCTCCACGTCATCCGGCCGATGATCCAGGTGGGTGTTGAGGAATGCGACGTCGGTGTTCCCGATGGTGACCACCGCCTGGAGCAGGCCCCGCTGCTCACCCGGTCGAACCGGCCGATAGTGAAGGTTCGTCCAGCGCTTGACCGGAAACCGGGACAACGTTGCATTGCCATACTCCCCGCCCTGGAACGCGATATTCTTGGCAAAAATCACCTCCATCGACGTCAGGTGCGCCAGCTCGTTCGGCAGGTCTCGCACGTGGGTCCGGTCCGTCTTTCGGTCGACTTCCTGGAGCGCCACGAGGTCCGCGCCGGATTCCTGGATGACCTTCGCGATCCGCACCAAGTCGATCCTTCCGTCCGTTCCCTCGCCGTGGTGGATGTTGTAGGTCAGCACGGTGAACTCCGGACCGGGAACCGGGAGTTGCTCCGAGGCGCAGCCCGCGGCCACCGCGGCGCCAGCCAGGCTCATCTGGCGAAGGAAGGCTTTGCGATTCACGGGGACGAGAGTCGGGGCAGAAGCCGCCCGCTGGCAATGCCCGACCCTTCAATCCACATAGGCAAACTCATTCAGGTTCAGCAGCGCCCGGCACAATTCCGCGAGACCCAGGTCCCGCGCCAGAGCCACGCACATCTCCCGTTCACCCGGGTCCGGCTCGCGCTGGAGCGCCAGCCGGAATGCCCGGTCCACCCGCTCCGGAATGGAGGTCCCAGCCTCCCTGCGAACGCGTTCCGCAAAGACCCCGGAGGCCTCGATGGCCAGCGGTGAATTCATCAGGGTCAGCGCCTGCGGAGCGACCACGGACACGGTTCGCAGCGCGCAGGACGTGGAATTCTCAGGAAGGTCGAACGTCTCCATGAACGGAACCCGGACGGTGCGCTTCTGCACCAGGAATACGCTGCGGACGTTCTGCTCGGGTCGCGGGGAGGGATACCAGCCCTTGGTTCTCGTCTCGTTGTCATCGAGGAACGCCGGATTTGCCTGCAGGATGTCGGATGGCAGTTCGGGCCAGACCGGGCTGCCTCCGGGCGTGAACTGCAACTGGCCCGTCACCGCCAGGACCGCATCGCGCAATTGTTCGGCGGTCAGCCGTCGGGCATTTTGACGATGGTACAGCCGGTTCCCGGGATCAGCGCGTTCCGCTCCGGCACCGGCCCCTTCCCGGGAATCCCTGCAATAGGCCTTGCTCAACACAATCCGCCGGTGCAACCGCTTCACCGACCATCCGTCTTTCACGAACTCGCTAGCCAACCCATCGAGCAGTTCGGGGTGGGAGGGACGCTCGCCCGCGAGACCAAAATCATTGGGGGTCGCCACCAGTCCCCGACCGAAATGCTGCTGCCAGACCCGATTGACGAAGACCCGGGCGGTCAGCGGGTTGTTCGAGGAAGCAATCCAGTTGGCCAGGGTCAGCCGACGCCCCGTCGTCTTGGGGTTCGTCCCTTTCCCAAGGTTCGCCGGATTCGGATCCAGCACGGAAATAAAACCCGGTTCCACCGGCGCCCGTGGTTGTTGGTGATTCCCCTGAAACAGGATCCGCGTCACCGGCGGCGGACCCTCTGCATCGGTCATCAGCAGGCCGGTTTGGTACGACTGACGTTCGGAGCGGATCATTCCCAGCTCCTTCTCCAACATGTCCCGCTGGGACCGTTCCGGGGACGTGAGGGCGGCAGTGACGTCCTTGTCCAACGGTTCAATCCGCTTCTCCAACGCCTCCGCCTGCTTTTGCTGATCCGGGGAGCGCTGCTCGCGAGCCCGTTCCAGCAAGGCCCGCTCGTCCGCCGTCAACGTTCCCAGCCGTTCCTTCCGCAATCGGCGCTTCACTCCGTCCTTCAGCGTGTCCAGATGGAACTGGACCGGTTCCACCCGGGCATCGACAGCGTCGTTGTGACTGCGAATCGCCTCCTGTTCCGCAGCGAGGTTCAACGGAAGGTCATCCGCAAACTTCACCGGCTCGAAGAACGCCCGCATCCGGAAATGGTCGGCCTGCGACAGCGGATCGTACTTGTGATCGTGGCACCGGCAGCACGCGAGGGTCAGGCCCAGGAAGGCGCTGCCGGTGGTTTCCACCAGGTCCGCCATCAACTCCGCCCGGCTGCGATCCTGCTCGTTGAACAGGGGCGCTGCGCTATCGTGGGGCCCCAGGCGCAGGTAGGTGGTGGCCACCAACCGGTCCTGCTCCTCCGACGACCGCGGCGGGCCGTCCTGGAGTTCGTCGCCGGCCAGCTGTTCCCGGATAAACTGATCGAACGGTTTGTCCGCATTGAAGGATCGGATGACATAATCCCGAAACCGCCACGCCTGCTTGCGGAACTCGTCCCAGTCGAATCCATTGCTGTCGGAATAGCGAACCACGTCCAGCCACACCCTTGCCTGGTGTTCACCATACCGGGGCGAGGCCAAAAGCTGGTCCACCCGGCGCTCATAAGCGTCCGGCGCCAGGTCGCGGACAAAGGCGTCGACCGCCTCGGGCGTCGGTGGAAGTCCGGTCAGGTCGAAGGACAATCGACGCAGGAGCATGCGGCGGTCTGCTACCGGTGCAGCCGTCAGCCCGGCATCTGCGAGCCGCTCCTCCAGCAGGCTGTCGATGAAACTCGGGGACTTTGAAAACTTTGGAGGACCCGGTGGGTTCAGGGGCTTCAGCGACCACAGATCCAGCCGCTGGCCGTTGAAAATCTGGACAATGGGATTCCGCGGGTCAGACCAGGCATCCCCGATTCGAACCGGGGCGACACCATCTCCAGAGGCTGAATCCTCCGCGGACAGCAGCCACCCACCGGCCACCCAGCCGGAGGCGACCAGCACCAGGAGCGCGCGGAGATCCATGCCCAAAGGATTCCCCCAGGACCGTCGGTTTCGCAAAATGGATTTTGGAAATCCCGCGTCATGTCAGGAGGGGACCCGCACGCCTACTTGGCGGGTCCCGGGGTTTCCACCCGACGGCTGACCTTGATTTCCTTCACAAACTCCGCGAGCGACGTCCCACCCCCCGAGAATTTGTCCGCGGCGGACTTCCGGATCCGCAAGACCAACTGCGTGGATCCTCCGCCACGCCGGACGAATCCCAGACGGCCGTACCGATCCACGGGTGAACCGGAGGCTGAAGATTTTCCCGGGCGGGAGTCCGGCCCGGGACCCGTCACCTGAAGGACGATCCAATCTTCAGCTCCGAGTCCACGCAGATTGGCGGCGTGGCGAAGTGCCTCCTTGAGTCGCTGCTCCAGTTGCGCGACCCGGTTAGGGTCAAATGCGCGCGCTGGCGGTGCGTCCGGTTCCATGTCCGGGTCATCATCGGCAGGTTCGCCGCCCGGACCCAGCAATTCGCGGCGCGTCTTTTCCCAGGTGGTGTCCCGTGAGGATTTTGCCTCCGCCGGTTTTTCCTCCGGCGCGGATGGCGCCACCAGCGGATACTCGACACCCAGAAAGAAAATGGCGCCGTAACCCTCGATCTGAATTGCCTCCAGGTCCCGTCCGCCGCCAACGCGCCAGTCCTTCAGCTCAACCAGGAGATCCGAGCGGCGCCCCCGATCCGGATTTGCCGCACGGCCCAGAATCGTTGCCATGACGGCCAGATCGTCCCGGCTTTGCCGGATGGCGTCTTCCGTTGCCGAGTCGGAGGGGATCACCTCGATTCGTCGGGCATCCGGCCCGGCAAATCCAAAGCGAAAGCCATTTAATTGCCGCTCCGCATCGCGCATGGCCCGTCGCGCATCGACCTGGACCCGACGGAGCCCCTCTTCCACCTGAAATGAATCCGGTTGAGGCGGCTCAAGATCGGTCGGATCCACGTTGTCGGCCTTGGGGACTGGCGGGTGGGGGATCACTCCCGTCGCGGGCGGCGGAGGTGTCAGTACTTTATCCTGAGCCAACGCCGACCCAGGCATCTGAATCAACAGGGCCAAGGCGGCTGCCTGGCTGAACAGGCCGAGGGAAGGTGTCAAGGGAGTCTTCATGGTGCTGGTTTTGAGGAATCCGGAACAGGAATGGCCGCGGCCGGTTCCGCGGGAAGATAGGAAGCGAGGAGGTTCAGCTGGGACTCGGTCTGTTGGAACCCGGTTCCAGTCCGGCGGGCCAGGGTCAGGAGACCGGAGCGCAGGGCCTCCGTGTCGAGGGCCCGGCGTTGATCCAGGGCGTCCAGCGCGGCGAGCAGATCCTTGCGGTCCGCCGTCCGTCCGGCCTGTAGATCCCGGGCAAACTCCGTCAGCAACCGCCGGTTTTCATCCGCGGCTGCGGCCACGGATACCGCGGCGGCCGACTTCAATTCCTCCCGGAACTGGGCCTGAAGATCCTGGCGGACGGTGGCGATCTCGCGCTGAACGTCCGCCCGGCTCGGCCCGGTGGCACGGCCGGCGATGAATCCGGCGCACAGCACCACCGACGCGGCCAATGCCCAGCGCAGGACGGGAATGACGGCGGCAGAAGCACTCCGGCGGCGGGGACCGACGAGGGATGCCTTGTCCTGGTCCAACACGGCCATGGTCGATCTCAGGCGGCCGACGTGTTCGCGGCACGCAGGGCATACGTGAAGATGAGCTTCGACATCCGCACGGGCCGGCACAGCCAGTTCGTCATACACATAGGCAACCCAGGTTTCGGGAGCGGGATGTTTCATGGCAAATGGGATGGAACGCTGTGGGAAAGGATCAGGGTGGATCGAGTGTCAACCGGGCCGGGCTGTTTTGAGCAGGATCGACAGCCGTTCGAGCGCCTCAAACATGCGGGATTTGACGGTTCCCTCCGGGATTCCCAGGACTTCGGCGATCTCGGAAAACTTGAGCCCTTCGTAGTGGCGAAGGACGACCACCGTCCGCTGCGTCTCGGGCAATCGCTGCAGGGCTCGCCGGACCTGTTCGGCTTCCTCCAGTCGCTCGACGATTTCGGACGGGCTGGGAGCCTCCGACATCAAGACCGGTCCACCATCGGCACCATCGTTTCCTTCCGTCTCCATCAACCATTCCGGACGTCGGTGACGGCGCCGGATCTCGTCGTGGCACAGATTGATGGCGATTCTCCAGAGCCAGGTGGAAAAACGGCCCGACGGCTGGAAATCCCGGCGTCGCGAAAACACGCGACTGAAGGCCTCCTGCGCCAGGTCCTCCGCCCGGTGAAGATCTCCGGTCATGCGGGCGCACAGCCTCTGGATGGGTGCCTCCCAACGCTCCACCAGGCGGGCAAACGCCGCGGGATCATCCGCGGTCTGCACGCGCCACATCGCCTGCTCGTCGGTGAGGGAGAAGGGCCAGGTCATGCGTCGTTGCGGGGTGATACGCCGGTGATCTCGAAATGGTTCACAGTTTGTTTCAACAAATCCGCACCGAAACCCTCCGAACGTAGCAAGCCAGCGCCTCGGGAACTCTGCTAGAAATCCTGCCGATCTTGGCTATCGTCCCAAGCGCCAGTTCCAGTCATGAATCGCCCCACGTTGAAATCCATTGCCGCCACGGTGGTTGCCGGAGTCCTCAGCCTCGGATCCGCCAGCCCGTTGTCGGCAGCAAACGCCCGATCCGTCCCCGATTTCAGCCTGCTCGACCTCTTCGGAAAGGACCATGAACTGTACCGCGCCAAGGGACGGGCCGTGGTGCTGTTTTTCACGGGGGTCGGCTGCCCCATCGCCCGTAAGAGCGCCGAAAAACTCCAGGAACTCGCCTCCCAGTTCGGATCGGAGGGCGTCTCGTTCTGGATTGTGGACTCCTATCCGGAGGACAGCACCAAGGACATTCAGAAAGAAATGATGGAGCTCGGGCTGATCCGATTCACGGTGCTGAAGGATTCCCGACAGACCGTGGCCCTCGCCTTCGGGGTGGAACGAACCGCAGAGGTCGTGGTCATCAGCCTCCCGGACCACAAACGGATCTACCAGGGCGCCATCGACGACCAACTGACCGAGGGCGCGGAACGTCCTGAACCGCAAAACCGATACCTGGCCGCCGCCCTGAAGTCCCATTTGGCCGGCCAGCCGGTCGAAACCGCGACCACCAAGGCCCGCGGCTGTCGCCTCAGCTTTGCCGCCTCGGCGGAAACGGCCCAGGCGCCCGATTATTCCACCGACGTGGCGCCGATCTTGAGAACCCAATGTGCCGGCTGTCACAGGGACGGCGGGATCGGACCCTGGGCCATGGACAGTCATGGCCGGGTGAAGAACTACGCCCGGATGATCGAGGAGGTCATCCTGACCCGGCGCATGCCACCATTTGATCCCAATCCGGATTTCGGCGTCTTCAAGAATGGACACCGCCTGTCGCGGGAGGAATCCCAGACGTTGATGCGCTGGATTGACGCCGGAGCACCCCGGGGAGATGGACCGGATCCATTAACCGAGCCGTTACCTCCCCTGGTCGATTGGTCCCTGGGCAAGCCGGACCTGGTGCTTCGTCTTCCCGAGGTGCAGCAGATTCCCGCGACCGGAGTGCTCGAATATCGCAAGATTCCGATGCCCACTCCGACGACCAACGAGTTCTGGCTCGCCGGAGTGGATATCCGGCCTGGCAACCGGAAGGTGGTGCACCACGTGATCCTCTACGCCCAGTGGCCGGGATGTCCGGATGATGGTTCGGGCAACGGCGTGTTCATCTATGGCTGGGCTCCGGGGGCCCAGGGTTCACTCTACCCGGACGGCGTGGGAAAACGCGTTCCGGCGGGCGCGACCTTCATGGCGGAAGTCCATTACACCACCTGCGGATCTCCCCAGACCGACCAGTCGGAAATCGCCCTCTATCTGCGGTCGGGCCCGCAGGACCGGGCAGCGGAAACCCGGCAAGTCTCCGACCACAAGATCGACGTCGCTCCGGGTGACCCGGATGCGCGGCGCCACGCGGTTTATGCATTTCGCAATCCGGCCACCATTTACAGCCTTTCCCCGCATATGCATTTCCGGGGGAAGGCGATGAAGTACGAACTGCTGCTGCCCAGCGGGAAGCGGGAGACCCTGCTCGACGTTCCCCGGTACGATTTCCGGTGGCAACACACCTACCTGCTTAAGGAACCCCGGAAGGTTCCGGCGGGCTCGTGGTTGCTCATGAGTGGCGCGTTCGACAATTCCGCCGACAACCCCAACAACCCGGATCCCAAGAAGGAAGTGACCTTTGGACTCCAGTCCTGGGACGAGATGTTCATGGGCTTCTTCGACGCGGCGGACGAACCCACGGTCACCGCTTCCAACCGAGCGTCGGCCACCGGGGGACAGCCCTGATCCGCATGTTTACGGGCATCGTCGAGGAAACGGGACGGGTCCTGTCCATCCAGCCGTCCCGGAATTCGATCCGCCTGAGCATCGCGGCGAAGGCGGCCGGGAGAGGGGTGCACCTGGGGGACAGCATCGCTGTCAATGGCTGCTGCCTCACGGTGGTGGGGCTCTCCGGACGCGGAACACGCACACTGGAGTTTGACCTCCTGACCGAGACTTGGAATCGCACCAACCTGTCCGATCTGAAACCAGGCAGCCTGGTCAATCTCGAACGGTCCCTCGCCGTTGGAGACCGTCTTGGTGGGCACTTTGTGACGGGACACATCGACGGCACTGGCACCATCGCCACCTGGGAACGTCAGGGACAGGACCACATTCTCGAGATTGATGCGCCGGCCGACGTCACCCGCTACGTGGTCTTCAAGGGGTCCATCGCCGTGGACGGCATCAGCCTGACGGTGGCTGGCGTCCGCAAGGGTGGCTTTCGGATTTGGATCATTCCGCATACCCATGAAGTGACGGCCCTGCGGGAGCGGTCGGTTGGGGATCGGGTCAACCTGGAGGCCGACCTCCTGGGGAAATACGTGGAGCGGTTTGTTTCCGCGAAGCGGGCCTCGCGCTGATGGCCGGGACGCCCGCGAGCGCCCCCCGGGTGGGCGGCCGGACTTGAGGCCCACAGCTCCTTTGGGATCGGGCATCGAGAGCACCCAATACCGGGGCGACGAGGGTTGCCTGGGGTCATGAACCGGACGCCCTGGTCTCTCCATTCCAGAGTCCCGGTCGACCTCACACCTTGGGCGCTTGGAAAGCGGGGGCGCGGGCCCCCCCACCCTCCAAAATCCTCCAGCGCTCAATTCCCCTGCGGCTCCACCACAGATTGGGGCCGCTTGTTGGATCCTGAGGACTTGTCGTGCTCGAGCTGTTCCTCGGCCTTCTCGTTCAGGCGCTCGCGTTCCTTCCGGAAATCTTCCTCCATCATCCGGATCTGAGGCGAATCCTGCTGGTACTGTCGCGTGAGATTCGCAGCCTCCTGCGGCGTGGGCAGAACCGTCGGCCGCATCAGAATCATGAGTTCGGTCCGCGCCTTGTTGATGGACGTGCTGCGGAAGAGGTATCCGAGCAGCGGGATGTCCTTCAACATAGGGACACCGGAATTGGATTTTCACTTGGACGCGCGGATGTAACCGCCGAGGAGCTCCGATTCCCCGGTGCGGACGGAGATGGTGGAGGTCGCTTCGCGCTTGTTGGTGACGGGTGCGTTCGCCGTAGTCTGGACACCATCATTGTTCGGGGCGATTTCCTCGATCCGCTGGGAAACCTCCATCAGCACAAGTCCGTCGGGCGTGATGTAGGGAACGACATCCAGTTCCACACCGACGTCCTGCCGCTCGTAGTACGTGCTGCCAAAGCTGCTGCCCGAACCGAAGTAGCTGCCCTGCACGAAGGGAATCGTGGAGCCGGCGAAGAAGCGGGCCTCCACCGCGTGGGTGGTAATGATGCGTGGGCGCTGGAGGACGTTGACATTGGCGTCCGAGGCCAGCGCTGAGACCAGCACATTGTAGTTGCTGCTGATCTGCATCGCGTAGGTGAGGCCACCGCCCGTGGGAATGGCCGGAAACAGATTGGTCAGAACGGATCCACCGGTGTTGTTGATGGCGCCACCCGACTTGAAGTTGTCG
>JBGAPN010000168.1:0-10175 GCA_044221235.1 Limisphaerales bacterium | reverse complement strand
CAATGACTGCCGAATGCGCAGCCAAAAGCGCGCAATGGCAAAACCTCTACGTCAATCCCGCTCAGGAATTCAGGGTGGTGGGTCTCCTCTTTATCTACAACCACGATGGGGGCTTCCACCGCGAATTTAGAACGTTCCTCAAGGACCTAACATCGTCTTCCATTGGACTACGACGATGGGTTCGCCTCTTTGCGATAGGTCCTAGCGAGATTGATTACTTGATATCGGTTGCGAATGACATCAAGTGTGAAAGAGGGCACGAGGACAAGAGACTGCCGGACGCCGAGTTCTGCACATTCTTCTATCCCGATCTCGTTCGCGTCCGGGTCAAAACAAACGAGTCCAGGTCGGCAACGCTCGAAACCCTCACTGGACCTTGGCAAATATTGCGGTATACAAATGCGGGTAAAGGTAAAAACCAAGGCGGCTACTACGTTTACTACTCGGGACATGGAGCGGAGCCGGAAGAGTTCAAATACATTTTTGATTATCTCTTTCGTCATCACCTCGTAAACCCGGCCGAACACATCACTATTAGGATGCCCGTCAATGACCGCCCCAACGCGGACCTAAACTTTGAGAAAGCCAAGGAGCAGTACGCTTTGGATTTTGTCCCGTACGTCAAAACTGATGACATTAAGGAGCGTTTGAGCACCATTTCTTTCGCTCGAATCAATACGGCGATTCAAACGTTTAGCGAACTTGATCTGGGCATGGAGTAGTTATGGCAGTTTATCAACCATCGAAGTACTACGCGGATGACAAGGACGTCCACGATATTCTATCCTCGCCCAAACTATCCACCAAGGCACTTATTGCGTTGTGTCGCGAAAGGGGCATTTTCTTGTCCGAGGAAGCCCCGCGAGAGGAACTCGTCCACTATGCCTCGAAGCTTCCCTTTAGCTGGACTCAAATTCAGCAAGTCATGGGAGCGGTGCAGCGGGAGGACAAGGAGGAGAAGATTACAACGTGCAAGATCGCTGTGGAGGCAACCGTGGATGAAGTCCGGCAGGCTATAGAACAAGTTCGTGACATTCGGAAGGAGCCGAGGTCAGAACAGTATTCAATCACCCAAGGAAGGGATGGCAAAATCAAAATCAAGGTGAACTATACCGAACCGGATTTCCAAAGGGCGCGCCTCATTCAGAGACGACAAAAGGGCGACCAGTACGAAGTGCGCCATAGCCAGAACGAGCGAACGGACGAAATCATCACGCAAATAATCGAAGAGCTAACCCCTGCTAATTCAGAACAAAAGCCAGTTCGCCGTACCATCGATCTAAGCGGAGTGAAGAATCACGAACACCGCACTCAGTTCTTTGTAAACCTCATCGGCGAGATGGAAGGCTTCCAGTTGCGTGAGGTCAGAGACTTGAAGGTTGATCACTTGGAGAATGACCCGGCTGCTCCCGGGGTAAGCGAGGAAGACGAAGCTAAGGAGAAGATTGAACGAGAGCAATTGAGGTCGCTGGTTCGCAAGGTTGCTCTCTCGGGGGATAATATTCTAATCTCTCCACAGTATCAGCATCTTGCGAAGGATGGATTCTTCATCAGCAAGGCTGTATGGACTTCCGTGGAGACATTGGGCGCAGGCAGGCTTTTTGAGTTTGAAGCTGAGTTTCGCGACGCTGCCAATGCCACTAAATTTGCCTATCAGATTCGGGGAGTGTATAACCGAAACCAGGACGGTGAGATTGAGAAGACCAAGAGTGAGCTTTCGGAGGCGGAAAAAGGTGTGTTGAGGGACTGTCTTGAAACGGCTGCGTACGGCGCCGTCGAGAAGGTCAATGCGATGCCAGCCGCAACCAGCTAGAAATCTAAATGCCAGAGTATGCCCCTCCGAGTTCGATGGTTTAGTGTTTCGCCGTTTGACAGGCCGAGCATGAGGACTTTGCAGACGGGTTTTGCGAAGCAGGAGTATTCCGAGAAAAAGCCGCGTGGGTTTTCTCATGTCAGCGCCGAAGGTGGCCGTCTGCGCGGTCAGTATGTCGAAAGGTTCGATTTCGTAACGAAGGTGGAAGACCCGTTTGGCAAGATCCTGGAAGTGCAAAGAATCGAATTTGAGAAAGTCACCTTTGCCTTCGAGGAGGAGCCGCCCGTGCTAGAGCTGACAAATCCCCCACGTTCGCTAGGAACGTTTTTTAATTCCGTAGCTCAAACGCTTTCTTTTCGGGTGACCATTCAACCCGGCAAAGTTGATCTCCTCAGATGGCTAAAGACATTGGCTACGCATTTGGACGGCGTCACCGTGATTGGGGCGACGATAGCAGACATTGCTTTGTCCAACACTGTCAGTGCGAAAGTTGCCGTCAGCGGTACTAGCGAAGTGCGTTCAGTGATGAAGCAGTTCGTAGGCAAGTTCCCCAGCGATATGTTGCGACTCCAGTTAGCGGGGACGTATAGGTCCTTACCCTTCAAATGCGAACTCTTCAACGATGCTAGGGCAACCATTCTCGCTGGAGCTGAGGAGGAGATCGCCGCACTATTGCGGAAGTCATTAGCATCTCTACAACGATAGCCAACGGTTAACAGCCCGTTCACAATCTGGAATGGCGACTTGAACAGATCGTGTGGCTGAGCGTCAGGAACGCATGGCACTTGGCAAGCGTGCTGTGAAACAGAGCGAGATGTTCATTCCGGTGGCCGAGCTGCCCAAGTCTCCCGCTCATCCGTTCTATTCCAGACTCAACCGGTTGCTGGCCGAAGCGGACTTCGATTCCTTCGTCGAAACTCTCTGTGAGCCGTACTACCGGGAAGGCGGCCGTCCCTCGATTCCACCCGGGGTCTACTTCCGGATGCTGTTCATCGGCTACTTCGAGGGCATCGACAGCCAGCGGGGGGGGTGCCTGGCGCTGCGCCGACAGTCGTTCCCTGCGTGAGTTCCTGGGGGCCGCCCCCACCGATCCCACTCCCGCCCACAACTCCATGACCGTGATCCGTCAGCGCTTGCCCGAGAGCGTGTTCGAAGCGGTGTTTAGCAAGGTCTTAAGCGTGTTGCAGGAGAAGGGTCTCTTGAAGGGCAAGACGCTGGGAGTCGACGCCACCACGCTGGAGGCCAATGCGGCCATGAAGTCCATCGTGCGCAAAGCGGATGGGAAAGACTGGAAGAACTACCTGCACACGCTCGCTCAAGCCGAAGGAATCCAGGACCCGAGCGACGACGATTTGCGCCGGATCGACCGGGGCCGGAAGGGCAAGAAGGTCTCCAATGAGACCTGGGAAAGCCCGGTGGACGGGGACGCCCGGATTGCCCGGATGAAGGACGGGACCACGCGACTGGCGTACAAGGCCGAACATGCGGTCGATCTGGAGACTCAGGCGATTGTGAACGCCCAAATCCATCACGCCAACCGAGGGGACGCCCAGACCGGAGGGCTGAGTCTGATCTTGGCCCAGGTGGAATTGGGACGAGCGGGCAGTGAGGCAGCGGTGGAGGAGTTGGTGGCGGACAAGGGATACCACGACAATGGACTCCTGACCGAATGTGCCCACTTCGGGATCCGGACCTATATCCCGGAACGTAAGCAAGCCAAGCGGGTGTGGGTGAACAAGCCGGCGGAAATGCAGAGAGCCTTCCGGGCGAATCGACGACGGGTTCGAGGAGAGCGAGGACGCAAATTGAACCGGTGGCGAAGCGAGCGGGTGGAACGGACCTTCGCCCACATCTGCGAGACGGGCGGAGGACGAAGAAGTTGGCTCCGGGGGCTGATCAACGTGCAAAAGGCGCACCTCTTGCGGTGCTGCGCCCACAATCTGGGGTTGGTGATGAGGAAATGCTACGGAATGGGCAGGCCGCGCAGTGGCGCGTCCGCCGCGATCGCCACTTTGGTCCTATTGATCACGACCACGTATCTCATCCGCGGCAGCCATCTTCCGTGGGAATACCTTCCACAACTCCTACCGTATGCACTGGTGCTGCTCCTATTGGCCGTTGGGGCCTGCTATACAATTGCCCCTCTATCCTTCATTCCCGATAGTGGGGGTTCTTGAACGGGCTGTTAACTGCGAGCTCTCGTTCAAATCTCAATGAACCTCACCCCAGCGTCGCCTGCATCGGGACGATGACGGATGCTTCCGCCAGCACTTTCCTGGCCCTGGGGGGGAGGCGCAGCGTCTCGCCTGAGGTAGACGAGGATGGGGAGCACTTGGTAGGCGTCCCCGTCACCAAAGTACTGCGCCGCCATTCCACGAAGTCCGTCCAAAAGACAAATCCTCCTAACGACGGAAAACAGGGACTGCGGAACCATTGCCTCGCGGTTGAGTAGGAAATGCCCGCGAGCACCGCAAATTCCTTGGCGTTCAGGGCCTGGTCCAGAGATCGCTTTTCGAGCACGTCCTTCAGGTGAACTCCCGCCAGTTGCTTGTCGGCTCGTGGCGACAACTGGAATTGGCGGAATTGTTCTCCCGCCTCTGAGTTCGTCACATGATCGCCCGCTTGCATTCATGCAGTGTAGGATGACGAGCCACCCACCACCGAAGGGGCTTGTGCCGAGTTGGGCCGAGTTTCTCGGATTCATCATCAGGCGGAACTTCCAGATATTGAACGAAGCTCAGCGATACCAAGTGCCGCTGAGTGGGAAGTATCGTCGGAACTGAAGGATTCCGAATAGACCACCTCTTCGGATTGTTCGTCTTTGTGGCGGTCAGAGCCTCGACTTTTAACGCGCCTCTTTCCCGGAGCGGCGGGCCTGCAGGAGTTGATCTGCGGCCTCCTGGAGAAGGTCGTTGGCGCGACTGAGATGGGTTGCAGTGCGACCTGGGGGCGTCGAGTTTAGAAGACCGGTAATGGCAGCTATAGCCTCGGTGAGAGGGTCCTGCCCGGCCGCGCAATTCGTCACGGTATCCCACCGGTCCAGTTCGCCGGAGTCGCGCAGCGCAGTCCGAAGGGCTCCCTCGGCAACATGACCTTCCATCCACGCGGTGAAGACTTCGGCGACACATTCATTGTGCCGGCTATCGAGGACATTTTTGAGTCGCCACAGGTTGAGCGGGCCGCTGTGGGTGTCGGGGTTCTCGCGGATGGTCCCAGCAAGATTCCGCAACCCCTCTTGTGCCTGCCGCTCCCGACCCGTCCGGCGATCCAGCTCCGCCTGTGAAAGGAAGGAGGGTGAGGCCAAGATGGTGTCGAGGAGCTGTCGGACCGCCTTCGGTGAAGCCTGATTGAGCTCGGAGCGCCACACCTTGGCGCCGTCAGCCGGGATCGCGATCAGGACCGTGCCGTCAAGGCGGAGGGACGCCCGGCCATTGGTGAAGGTGGCGGCGGCGGAGGGCCGGAAGCCCCAGTCGCGCAGGATCTGCTGGAACCAGTGTTGCTCGGCGAACATGGGGCGGGTGACTTCAGGATTCATCCATCGCTTCTACCATGACTTCCACCGAATCCGAAAGCCCGGTTCAGATGACCCCGAACTACTCCGGAAGAACCCGGTCGAATCCACGCGTCCCTAGGGGAGGATGACTTTAAAGGGCACCCCAAGGCCATGGATCCAAGCGAGCATTCAATTGCCCGCCGGGGTGCCGTTCTGTTGCCGTCGCAACACTTCAAGCGGGCGGATTGAGTAGCAGGAAGTCCGATGAAGCGCGGAGCAGCGCCGTTACCGCTTCTGATCGCTCAACATCCGCTTGCGCGACAACGGTGTGAACTCCGGCCGCGCGAGCCGACAGAAGATAGGCCCGGACCAACTCACAGAGGCCGGCATATTCACTTGGCGGGACCCGTTCTGCGAACGCGTGAGTTGGTCCCTCAGCATGAGCCGGTGCCAGAAGGCGGGCGGGAAGAATTCGAATCGGGAAATCGGAGCCGACCGAGATCAGCCGGAATTCGGGCGGGCGAAACACGACCACCGCCGAAGGAAAGGGCGCCGGGTATTTGCCGCCCTCAAACGTCAGCCGTCCCCGGAGCAACCGAATCTCGCCGCGCATAACGTAATCATGCCACCAACGGGTATCCGTCCGGGCAGGAAGCAGGCTTACCACCAAGGCACCCTGCCGGGCTGATTCGTAGGCTTTCTTCACCCACTGGCCAATCATCCTTCCGTAGGGGGGATTCATGAAGACGGCTTCCCGGGACCAGTCCTGCTTCAGGCCATCCTCGGCGCGCGTGAAGAACCGCCCGCACTTGGCGTTGGCCTCAGTGGCGCAGGGATCCAAGGTAAAGCCGAACTCAGCGTGCAAGGCATCAAATAGCCGTTGGGGTGTGGGCCATTCATCGGTGAGGGAGGAGAACAACGGGGTCAGATTATTATTTGGCACGGACCAGAGGCTATTTCGGCCGCTGGTGTCCTGACCAAAGAGCGGTGGGGGAGTAAGTCGGGGTTGTCGCAAGTGCCGCTTGCTCACCCCGCCCTGTACCCGCAAACACGTCTTCTATCCGTTTGCTTCCAGACTCCGCAGTGCGAATTCGTCGAGCAGCTTTTGGCGCGTGGCGCTCGCCAGTGATCCCCCGCCCTCAAGTAGGGTTTGCTCGAAGCCGGAAGCGAGACCGAGGGCCTCCAATTCAAGGCCCGGACGCTCCTCATCCGAGAGTGTCCCCCAAAAGCTGGCAATCGCCTCCCGACGGGCCTTTAGCTTCATTTCTTCCTGGCACCGCTGACGCTCAACCTTCACGAGGCGTTTCGCCTCCCGTTCGGCTGCGTTCGCCTTGGTCGCCACCTCCTGCCGCCGGCTCTGGAAATCGCGGGGTGGCTCGTACTCCCCTCGGATGGCGCTAACCAAAAACCCGGCCGGACTGCGGCGGATCCGGGGATCCTTCTGACTCACCAGCCAATCGAAGACCTCCAACTGCTGTTGGATCCGTTCCGCGGAAAACTTTCCGACCACCTCGCGGGCAGTCGACGGGGTCACCCCGCGGGCGATCAGAGCCTGGGCCAACGGTTCATCAACCGGTGGCGGTGCGTCGGCTTTAGCGCCTCCCCTTCCGGCCCGTTCGAACAGGACTCGCCACTCCCCTGTCCTCACCTTGCGAAAGCGATCCGCATCGGGCAGTTCTTGGATGAAGTGGTTCCGTTCCAATTCGGCGATGGCGGGTCGGAGCTTCCGCTTCAGGTTGGCGGAGTCGTAAGAGCGGGCCAGACCGACGTGCTCCCAGCACAGCTCCTGCAGGTTGAACTCCCAGCGGGGGCGATGGAACAGGCGCTTGTCGAGGAACCGGTACAACCGCTTGGCCACCGCGCTTTCGAGCCGCCGGTAAAAGTCGAAATCGAGGCTTTTCAGGTTGCCCGCCCGGAAGCTGCGGAAGACGACCTCATTCCAGGTAAAGCTGGAGAGGGGCAGGGCGGTCTGTGTTGCCCGGTCGCGGGCCAACCGCTCGCGGTCGTAGAGAGTCACGTTGTCCAGCAGGTGGAACTTCTCATCCACCCAGCAGGCGTTCTCCCGGTCTCGCCAAGCATTTTGGTAGTACAGGGTGACGCCAATCCAGCGGTTCAGGGAGGTCTCGATGCGTTCGTAACTTTTGCCCTCGTCGCGCCAGCCCAGGAGCTGGATCAGCTGGTAGCGGGTGAAGGACACGCGGCGATCGGCGAACCCCTGAAGCCGGGATAGCTGAACCAGTCCAAGAATCACCTCGTCATCGAGGGCGGTAGGCAGGCCGTATTCGTCCGCGGCCGTGATGAGGAGCTTCCGGGTGATGTTGTCGCCGCGGCTGCGGTCCCAGATGCGGTCCTCGAACACCATGGTCTTCTGCTCGGGATCGTGGCGGTCGGCGATGGCCGATAGTGGGAACTCCGCTAGATTCAGTTCATCCTTTCCCTCCAGATGCTTCGTTTGTTCGGTCAATTCTTCTTCCAAATCCCCACCCCTCCTCCAGAAAACAGCAACCAGCCAGTTGTTGTTAGTTATCTAGTTTCAACAACAGTTAGAAGTTATACCTCCAAACTGTGTGCCGGATCAAGGGGTTGACGGGCCATTCCCTGTCCCGGTTCCCGGCATTTCCTGTCCGATTTCCCGTGGGCCCCCTGTCTGAGATCCCGGTGTTCTCGGTCTCCCTTCCCGGTACGCGCCTGTCCCGTTTCCCGGTCCCTGGCTGTCTCAATTCCCGGTATGACTGGATAGCCGGCAACGTCGCCGCCCGGCTTGCGGGAATGCCCGCATGCTTGCATGCCCGCAAGCCGGTGATCCCACCGGATGGCCCGCGAGCCGACCCGCCGGGCGGCAGACGGGATCACTTGCCGTCCCGCAACGAAGCCCTCTTGCGGGATCGAGAGCTCACGTGCTAGCCAGTAAGCATGGGAAAAGTATTGGCGTTCACAAATTCAAAGGGCGGGGTGGGGAAGTCCACCCTGTCGGTTCATATGGCTGTCCAGTTGCGCGAGCAGGGCCGGAACGTGGTGCTGGTGGACGCCGATGTGCAGGGTTCGTCGTCCAAGTGGATCCACGAGGCGTCGCCGGAGACGGACCAGCTTCGCCTCCAGACGCCGGATGATCTGTTGGAACAGATTCCCGCCCTGCGGGAACAGTTCGAGTTGGTGGTGATCGACGGTCCGGCCGGCCTGTCCGAGGTCACGCGCGCGGCCTTGTTTGTGAGCGACGCCACGTTTTTGCCGTGCGGCCCGTCGGCGCTGGACCTCTGGGCGGCGGGGGAGGCGGTGCGGGTGGTCCGCCAAGCGCAGACCATCCGGAAGGGGCCTCCGGCGGCGTTCCTGATTCCCAATAAATTGCAGGTGCGGCACCGGCTGAGCCGGGAGCTGCTGGAGACCGGCCGTTCGCTCGGAATTCCGGTCACCCCCGGACTGCGTCTGCTCCAGGCGTACGCGGATGCCGCGGGCCAGGGGCGGGTGGTGTGGCACATGGGGTCGGACGCGGCGGCTGCGGCCCAGGAGATGAAGACATTGTTGGAGGTACTGTTGCATGACGAGTCAGCGAAGATCATTGAGCCAAGCGTTGAAGGACGCCGATTTGCCGGTGGAAGCACTGGCGGTCATCGAGGCGGGGAAGGTGCGGCCGATCCTTGAGCGGAGTTCACCCTCGCGGAGCGCTGATGGGGCAGGCGGGGAGGACCGGGAAGAACGGGTGTCGTTGGTCGAGCCGGGCGTGCTCCGGGAGACAGGACGGCCTGCGGTCGGACCGATGGAACCGGCATCCCGGGGCCTGGTCTCGCTGTCGGTCCGCGTGCAGGCCAGCCTGGCGGATTGCCTGCTCAAGGTGGCCTTTGAACGTCGGCTGCAGCGCCAGCGGCCCCATTCGCAGCAGGACATCGTGACCCAGGCCGTCCGCCAGTGGCTCAAGCGGAATGGGTACCCGACCGGAGAAGAATAAAACGGGGGGCAGCAGTCGGAGCTAAATTCGACGCATCGGCGAACTCCGCCATGGCACGGCTCAACTCCGGAACTACTCGGTCATCGGCAGGACAACACCACGGCTAGAATTGGGGGAGTGAGGGTGCCATTGCGGACACCCCAGGGCTGCCCAGTCAGTGGGGCTCCGCGCAACCTCGAACTCCATAACACTATGTCTCACTACGACTCCCTCATCGACGGCACAGACTTTCGGACCGTGGTCCAGTACCTCCATCATCCGCAGTCCCCGATTCGGACCCTCCTCCATGTCCGAAATGAAAAGGACATCGCGAAGGTGGCCGAAGTGTTGGAGGTAGATGGGCGGCGTCCCTACGTCCAGATGGGAGGAATTCCGGACTCCTTGAAGCCGATGCTGGCGAATGGAGACTTGAAGGTCACTCACCGCGGGCCGTTTCCCAATTCGCCCCCGGAATGCTCCTTGGACGCCCGCCAGGTGAACGGTTCGGCCGGCTGCAAAGTCCTCTACGCCCCGCCGTTCTATCTGGTTCATACGCCGGGCCTCATCGAGTGGCATGAGCAACAGAATCAAAAGAATGTGTCCAACCAGCAAACAACGGCCCAGCGGCCCTCGCTCCCCGGCCAGCAGAGTCCCACGAACACCCCGGCGGGTGCACCGGGGGCGGATGGGAACAAGCAAGTAACGGAACAGCAGCAAAGGACGCAGCGGAGAAGCCGGGAGAACTCGCGGTGAACTCGCGGGGCGAGGGCGATTAAGGGTGGACCATCGTCACCAATGTCAGTCACCAGCCCGAGTGGAACTTCCCGGAAAACAATGTCCCGCGACCAGCAGGGCTGGCGAACTGCAATTAGCCTCTACCGAAATCCTTCGGCGCCGTGGTAGAGTGGCGGGCGGAGGACGGTCAGGGTGGACAGATTGGACGCGGG
>JBGAPN010000167.1:0-10493 GCA_044221235.1 Limisphaerales bacterium | reverse complement strand
GGAAAACGCCTTCAAACAGCGTCCGGTCGGGCAACGACGGTCCCATTGCCTGCTGATAGAATGATTCATGGTCCCAACGGGCCGGGATGCCGGCGGCAAACAGCGCCTTCACCTCCGAGGCCAGGTGAAGGACTCCCCCATGCCAGGCGTAGAACAATGGTTTGATTCCAAAGCGGTCCCGCGCCGCAAAAAGGAACTGGTTCTTGAAGTCCCAGAGGACAAAGGCGAATTCACCACGGAGTTCGTGGAGGCCGTCCACGCCGCGCTCCTCATACAGGTGCAGGGCAATCTCACTGTCGGAATGCGTGCGAAACCGGTGACCGCGGGACTCCAGGTTCCGCCGTATGCGCTCGAAATCATAAAACTCCCCGTTCACCACGATGTGCAGGGAGCCGTCCTCGTTGGCGATGGGCTGGTCCCCGCCCCCGAGGTCAATGATGCTCAATCGTGCATGCGCCAACCCCACCCGGCAGTCGGGCGAAATCCAGATGCTCTGTTTGTCCGGTCCACGATGGTGCAGGACCTGAACGGCGCGACGGAGCGCGGCGTCCTCAACGGGACGACTTCGGGAGAAGAACGCGGCAATGCCACACATGGAGCGAGGGGGAGATGATTCTTCGGACATTACCGATGCAGGCCCCAATGGCGAGTCCGCCGTCAGCCTGAAGGCTTGGGCCTCCCCGCACCCAACAGGGGCCCAGACACCGGGGGATCTCCAACCGCCGATCATCCCACGTTAAATCCGACTGCGGTGCAAACTGTTAGGAATAACCAGCACCGCCAGCCGTCACGAATCCCGTGACCTTCCCGCGGGCCGCGCCTTTCCGCACTGGAATGACTTCCGTCGTTGAGTAGGTTCCTGCCTGTGAGCCGTTCAACCCCGATCAACACCGCCGCCCGCTGGCTCTTCCTTGCCTCGCTTTTCGGCACCACCGGGACAGCCCAGGTTCCCCAGGCCCCTCCGCCTCCCGTCGTCGAATCGCGTCCGGATTCTGAGATCCCGCCCGAGCCACTTTCCCGGTTGGGACCCCTCGCCGGCGAAACGGCCTACTCCATCGGCGATCCCTCCGACGAAGAGCAGATGTATCTTGAATTCGTCAACTATGTCCGGGCCAATCCGGCCGGTGAGGCGAATCGTTGGGCGACGACCACCAACCCGGACATCCTTTCTGCCTACGATTACTTCGATGTCGACCTGGCCAAGTTTGTCGCGGACACCAGCCTTTACCCTGTGGTCGCGCCTCTGGCGTTCGAACCCCGCCTGACCCAGGCCGCACGGGGACACTCGCAATGGATGCTCACGACGGGCGTGCAGGCGCACAATGAGACCAACCCAGCCAACACGCCAGGCGACCGCATCACCGCCCAAGGCTACCCGTGGCAGACGTATGGCGAGAGCATTTATGCCTACGCCGAAAGTGCCGACCACGGATTTGCCGGATTTGAAGTCGACTGGGGCTTCGGGCCGGGCGGGATGCAGAGCCCTCCCGGACATCGGAACAGCAATCATCAGCCCGCCTTCCGGGAAGCCGGCGTCGGCGTCATCCGTGCCAACGGCGCCAACAACACCGGCCCGAGTGCTGTCACCATCGACTTTGGCGCCCGGCAGAATCCGGTCCCGATGGTGACCGGCGTGGCATTCTACGATCTGAATTCCAATGGCCGTTACGACATGGGCGAAGGCCTCGGCGGCATCACGGTGAACGTGAATGAATCCGGGTACTTTGCCACGACCTCGCCCTCGGGCGGCTACGCCATCCCCACGGCCAACGCAGCGCGCGTGGTGACCTTCTCGGCACCCAATCTGGCCACCCAAACCTTCAACCGCACCATCGCCGGAGGCAGCAACATCAAGGTCGACCTCATCCTGCCCTACGTCGCCCCCAGCGTGACCGGCCCCGCTCACATCCCGTCCGGACAGGCAACATCCTTCACCATCACACCCGTGGCGGGCGCCACAGGGTACCGCTGGCGTCGGGCCACCCTGTCTTCAACCCCACCGTCGTTTGACGCGTCCTCCGGACTTCAGGGCGTACTGGTCAATGCCCCCGGTACACCGAATCCCCTGGTCAGCCGGAATGGCGGACAAGCCTACCACCTGACCCACACCCTGGATGAAACGGTGGCCATCATGGAGTTCAACGTGTCGCTGCGCCCCAAGGCCCAGGGTGCGGTCCAGTTCCTCAGTCGACTGGGTTGGGCCACTTCCAAGCAGGTCGCGCAACTGGAGGTCAGTGCCGACGACGGTGCGAGTTGGGTCTCCATCTGGAGCCAGGCCGGGGCCGGCAATGCCGGTGAAACCCTTTACAACCCACGGACCGTCAGTCTCGCCGCCTACGCCGGAAAGGTCGTCCGACTCCGATTCAACTATGTCGTCTGTTCCGGCTGCAGTCTGTTTCCGCAGGGAGAGGACGGCGTCGGCTTTCACGTCGACGACGTCACCTTCCAAAACACCGAGCAGATCACCTTTGGCACGCCGGTCGACATCGGTCCCTCAACGCAATTCTCCTTCACACCGCCGGCCAATGGCACCTACGAGCTGAGCGCCCAGCCCCTGAAAGCGCGCGGTTCCCTGCCCTATGGCAGCGCAATGGTGGTCGACACCGCCAACGTGGTTCCCCCCACGGTCACCGTTGTGAGCCCGATCGTTGGGCCCAACGGGAAGGTGCGGGTGGATTTCTCCGTCGCGGGAACGCTCTCGGGGACTCCCACCCTGCTGGGTTCACCCACCCTGTCCGGGAGTTACGTGCCGGTCGCCGCCACGTTAAAGACCAATTCCGCCACCTCATTCAGCTTTCAGGTGGAACCGACGGCGGACCGATCGTTCATGAAGGTCAGTGTGCCCTGAAGGCTCCCGTCCGGCCCGATTCTTAAGTACCGTCGCGCCGTGGATTCAATCCAGGCCATTACCTTCGACGCCGGGGGAACCCTGCTCGAACCCTGGCCCTCGGTCGGTCACGTGTATGCCCAAGTCGCCCGGGACCATGGAGCCGGCGACCTGGATCCCGAATCCATCACCCGGAGTTTTGTCGCCGCGTGGAACGTCCGGGGCCGGTTCGACTACACCAAACCCGCCTGGGCCCGCTTGGTGGTCCAAACGCTGGAAAATCTGACCCCCGCCGCCACGGACCCAGCCCTGTTTGAAGCGCTTTGGACCCGCTTCATCGAGCCGGCGGCCTGGCGGGTTTTCGATGTTGTCCTTCCCAGCTTGGAGACGTTGCGACGCGGGGGGTGGCGCCTGGCCGTATTATCCAACTGGGACGAACGACTGCGTCCCCTGCTCGAAGCCACGGAACTGGACCTGCACTTCGAGTTGATCCTGCCTTCCATCGACGGTCCTGCCCCCAAGCCAGACCGGCGACTCTTCGCCCTCGCTGCGGAACGACTGCACTTGGAGCCCAAATCCATCCTGCACGTGGGGGACAGTGAAGCCGAAGACTTCCTTGCGGCGCGGGAGGCGGGATTCCAGGCCTTGCACTTGGTCCGGAGACGGCCGGCGGCTCATCCGGACCAGATTCACTCCCTCAGCGAAATCGCCGGGCGACTCCCAAAACGCTAACCCTGACCCCAAGCCCGCCTAATTATTGGGCAGGTTGCGTTGACGTTCTCCGCTGCCGCCAGTTTCATGGTGCCTAATGCGAACGGGATTCCGGGCGCATGGCAACTCATGAACCTCGCGCAACAGATCTGGCGGTCGACGCTGGGTCGAAAGTACCTCATGGCGGGAACAGGCGCCTTGCTGTTCCTGTTCCTGATCGGGCATCTGGTCGGAAACCTCCAAGTTTTCGGGCCGCCCGAACTGATCAACACCTATGCCCACTTCCTGAAGAGCAAGCCGGGCCTGGTATGGGGTGCCCGCCTCGGACTTCTGGCGGTGGTCGGAATTCACATTGCCTCCGCCATCTCCCTCTCCTCTCAGAGCCGCGCCGCCCGGCCGGTCCCATACGGCGGCGTCACGGCGGCCTACGGCGCACCCGCAAACTCACGGTACATGCTCCAGAGCGGTCTGGTGATCCTGGCCTTCGTAGTTTACCACCTCGCCCACTTCACCGCCCTGCTTCCGGGCATCAATGGAGTCGGCAACTTTCACAGGCTTGAAACCACCCTTCCCAACGGCATCCGGACGCACGACGTCTACGCCATGGTGGTGCTGGGATTCGGGGTCTGGTGGGTGTCGCTGTTCTATTTGATCGCACAGGCGCTCCTGTTCCTGCACCTCAGCCACGGGTTGTCAGCCATGTTCCAATCCCTGGGGCTGCGCAATCACAACTGGTGGCCCCGGGTCACGTTGTTTGCCAAGGTCGCCAGCCTCGCCCTTTTCATCGGATACGCCTCAATCCCCCTGGCGGTCCTCGCCGGACTCGGCCGCGACCAGGCTGCCGCCGCAGTCCATCAATTGCAGCATGCCCCTGCGGATGGAAAGGGGGTCGGACACTGACATGGCCACGCTGAAATCCCAGATCCCGTCCGGACCGCTCTCCGGCAAGTGGGAAAAATACAAGTTCGAGACCAAGCTCATCAACCCCGCCAACAAGCGGAAGTACCGGATCATTGTGGTCGGCGCCGGCCTCGCAGGGGCCAGTGCGTCCGCGACCCTGGCTGAATTGGGTTACGAGGTTCACAACTTCGTCTTCCACGATTCGCCCCGCCGCGCCCATTCGGTCGCAGCCCAGGGCGGCATCAACGCCGCAAAGAATTACCAGAACGACGGCGACTCGGTGCACCGGCTGTTCTACGACACCATCAAGGGCGGCGATTACCGTGCCCGTGAGGCCAACGTCCACCGCCTGGCCGAGGTGTCGGTCAACATCATCGACCAGTGCGTGGCCCAGGGCGTGCCCTTCGCCCGCGAATACGGCGGGCTGCTGGACAACCGATCCTTTGGCGGCGCCCAGGTGAGCCGCACCTTCTACGCCCGTGGCCAGACCGGACAGCAGCTCCTGCTCGGGGCGTATTCGGCGCTCAACAAGATGATCGGCGCCGGCGCGGTGAAGTCCTACACGCATTCCGAAATGCTCGACCTGGTGGTGGTCCCCGACAGCCAGGGCGTCCCCCAGGCCAAGGGCATCATCGTCCGGAACCTGCAGACCGGCGAAATCACCCGGCACAATGCCGACGCGGTCGTCCTGGCCACCGGCGGCTATGGAAATGTTTTCAACCTGTCCACCTACGCCCGCGGTTCCAACACCACCGCCATTTGGCGCGCCTACAAACGCGGTGCCTGCTTCGGCAACCCCTGTTTCACTCAAATTCATCCGACCTGCATTCCGGTCAGCGGCGACTACCAGTCCAAGCTCACCCTGATGTCGGAATCGCTCCGGCAACGACGGACGCATTTGGGTTCCCAAGCGCAAAGAGGACTGCAAGAAGAACCCGGCCGACATCGCTGAGGACGCCCGTGACCATTACCTCGAAAGCGCATGTACGCGTTCGGCAACCTCGCACCCCGCGATGTGGCCAGCCGTGCCGCCAAGTACCAGTGCGACGAGGGCGCGGCACGCGAAACCGGCCTGGGGGTTTACCTCGATTTCAGCGACGCCAGCCGACTCGGCGAGGACAAGATCCGCGAGCGCTATGGCAACCTGTTCGCGATGTACCACGAAATCACGAACGAGGACGCCGACAAGACCCCGATGCGCATCTATCCGGCGGTCCATTACACCATGGGCGGCCTGTGGGTGAACTACGAGCTGATGAGCAACGTCCCGGGCCTGTTTGTCCTGGGCGAGGCCAACTTCTCCGACCATGGCGCCAACCGCCTCGGCGCCTCCGCCCTGATGCAGGGCCTGGCCGACGGGTACTTCGTCCTGCCGGCCACCATCTCCGCCTATCTGGCCGGACAGAAGCCGGCGCAGCGCCCCGCCGCTGACTCGGCCGAATTCAAGGCGGCCGAGTCCGCCGTGCGCTCCCAAATCACCGATTTCCTCAAGGGATCCGGCAAACGCACGCCCGACAGTTTCCACAAGGAACTGGGCAAAATCATGTGGGAGCACTGCGGCATGGCCCGCACCAAGGCCGGGCTCGAGAAGGGCATCGAGGCATTGGGCGCCCTACGGGAGGAATACCGGAAGAACCTCAAGGTCCTCGGCGACGGCAACGAATGGAACCAGTCGTTGGAAAAGGCCGGCCGCGTGGCCGATTTCATCGAACTGGGCGAACTGATGTGCCGCGACGCCCTCATGCGTGAGGAGAGTTGCGGCGGCCATTTCCGCGAGGAGTACCAGTACACCAAGGACGACGCCGAGGTGCAGCAGGGCCTCGTCAACCCGGGCGACGTCAAGCGTCGTGACGACCAGTTCGCCTTAGTGAAGATGAGCACCCGCAGCTACAAGTAATCCGGACCCCGCCCCACTTCCCGCGAGCCTGAGCCGATATCTTCCATGAAAGTGACCCTCAAAGTCTGGCGTCAGAAGAACAACAACGCCCCGGGCGAGTTCAAGAGCTACGCCACGCCGGATCTCAACCCGAACATGTCGTTCCTTGAGATGCTGGACGTCATCAACGAGGAGCTGGCGAACCGGGGTGAAGAGCCCATCGCCTTCGACCACGATTGCCGCGAGGGCATTTGCGGCACCTGCTCCCTGGTCATCAATGGCAAACCCCACGGCCCGCACCGTGCCGTCGCGACGTGCCAGACCTACATGCGCAGCTTCAAGGACGGCGACGAAATCGTGGTCGAGCCCTGGCGCGCCAGTCCCTTCCCCATCGTCAAGGACCTCGTCTGCGACCGGAAGGCGTTCGAACGCATCCAACAGGCGGGCGGATTCATTTCCGTCCGGACCGGTGCCGCGCCCGACGCCAATTCCATCCCGGTGCCCAAGGAAAATGCGGACTTGGCCATGGACGCCGCCCAGTGCATCGGCTGCGGCGCCTGTGTGGCCGCCTGCAAAAACGCCAGTGCCATGCTGTTCGTCGCCGCCAAGATCTCGCACCTCGGCCTGCTCCCGCAGGGCCAGCCCGAACGGTATCGCCGTGTGAAGGCCATGGTGGACCAGATGGACGCCGAAGGCTTCGGGTCCTGTACGGTCACCGGTTCCTGCGAAGCCGTCTGCCCCAAGGAAATCGGCCTCGACTTCATCGCCCGCCTGAACCGCGACTACGCCATCGCCCTGCTCAAGGGCGACCCGAAGAAGCCGTCCTCCGGTGGTGCGGGCTGAGGGATGCGGGCAACCCGACTGGGAGCACGGCAGTCCCTGTGGGTGACGGCGTGCATGGAAAGATGAGCGGTTTAAGATCCGTGACTGCCCTCAGCGCATGACGCTCGAGGTCACGCTTCGCAATATCGGCAACTTGGTGGGACTCGTCCTGCCGAAGGAGGCGCTCGCCCAACTGAACGTGGGAGAAGGCGACACCGTCACGTTGACCGCAGCGCAGGACGGGGTCCGGATGACGGCAGCCCATCCGGAGTTTTCGAAATCCATGGCGGTGTTTGAGAGTCTGAACCGCCGCTACCGCAACGCGCTGCGCGAGCCGGCCAAATGAAGGCGCCTTGCTGGCTCGGGAGATGACCGAAGCCACCTATCCGGAATGGATGGCGTCCAACTCCCGCCAGGCGTGAATCCACCCCCGTTCAGGAAGGTCCCACCAAGGGATTGCCCCTGGAAAGCATGGGCCAACCACCGGTACCAACCGCACTGGCTGGAGATTCAATCACGTAAACAACTCAACCGTAGGTTGTTAATATCGTTTATTGAACTTTAAATGGTGATGTTTTAATTTTCAATAAACTTCACCGTGTCATGGTTGAACGACCCCAGATTCTGACGACGATCCGCGAGCGTCTGATGCGCTTCCCGGTGGTGTCATTGCTGGGACCAAGGCAGGTTGGCAAAACCACGCTGGCCCATGTGATCGGCGAGGAGCAGGCGAGCCATTTCTTTGATTTGGAGGATGTGGATGCACTGGCACGCCTGGCAGAGCCGAAGGTTGCCTTGGAACGGTTGCAGGGGCTCGTGGTCCTGGATGAAGTGCAACGAAAGCCGGATCTCTTCGCGCTGCTCCGGGTGTTGGCAGATCGCAAGCCTGTGATCACGCGGTTCCTGCTGACGGGCAGCGCTTCGCCTTCCCTGGTGCGGAGTGTCTCAGAGTCCCTGGCAGGCCGGGTAGCCCAGGTCGAGATCTCAGGATTCAATCTGACCGAAGTGGGAGAGCGTGAATGGAGAAGACTGTGGTGGCGCGGAGGATTCCCCTTGGCCTACCTGGCAGCGACGGACGCCACCAGCCGGGAATGGCAGGAAGAATTCATTCGCACCTTCCTGGAACGGGACATGCCCACGTTGGGTATCACCATTCCCGCGGTCACCCTGCGTCGATTCTGGACAATGCTGGCCCACTATCACGGCCAAGTGTGGAATGGATCGGAACTGGCCCGATCGCTGGGCACTTCCGAGCCCACGATGCGACGGTATCTCGACATCCTGACATCGACGTTCATGGTGCGCCAACTGGCCCCGTGGCACGAAAACCTGGGCAAACGGCAGGTAAAAGCACCCAAGATCTACCTGCGAGACCCCGGGCTGTTGCATGTTCTGCTGCGCGTGGCGTCGTTGGAGGAACTGGAGGCCCACCCAAAACTCGGCGCCTCCTGGGAGGGATTCGCTCTGGAACAGGTGTTGCAGATCACTGGGGACCGTGACGCCTATTTCTGGGCCACACACGCCGGTGCGGAGCTGGACCTCATGGTGAGCGGGAAGGGCAGAAGATTCGGCTTCGAGTTCAAGTATGGAGACGCGCCGTCCATGACGAAATCCATGCACAGCGCGTTGCGGGACCTGAAGCTGGAGCGCCTGTTTGTCGTGCATCCCGGCCGGGATTCCTACCCGATGAACGACCGGACCGAGGCGGTCGGATTCGCCCATCTCCGGGCCCGACTGATTGAGGCAGGGCTCGAGCGGCCGACCTGACCGGACGGAATATAATGAGCCCGCGGACGAATTCCCACAGCAGCCTCCGCTACCATGTCAACGCCTGCAACCGGCGGGAGACTTCCTCGGCGTTGGCGCGGCTGTTGAAGGCGCTGACGCGGAAATAGCCCTCGCCCAGCGAACCGAAGCCGCTGCCCGGGGTGATGACCACGTTGGCTTCGTTCAAAATCTTGTCGAAGGCCTGCCAGCTCGTGACCCCGGCCGGCGTCTGCACCCAGATGTACGGGGCATTCACGCCGCCAAACACCTTCAGTCCGGCTGCCTTCGCGCCATCCACCAGGATGCGGGCATTGCCGAGATAATGCTCCACCAGACCGCGCACCTGCGCCCTGCCTTCCGCGGAGTACAGGGCCTCAGCGGCACGCTGCACGATGTAGGGGACCCCGTTGAACTTGGTGGTCATGCGCCGTAGCCACAGGGGATGCAGCGGCTTCTTTTCACCCGACGCCGTCCGCGCGAGCAGCGTCTTGGGCACTACGGTGAATGCGCACCGGGTGCCAGTGAATCCACCGCTCTTGGAGAAGCTGCGAAACTCGATGGCACAGTCGCGCGCCCCGGGGATCTCGTAAATCGAATGGGGGATGCCCGGCTCCGTGATGTAGGCCTCGTACGCGGCATCGAAGAGCAGGACGGCATCGTGCTGGCGGGCGTACTTCACCCAGGCCTCCAACTGGGCGCGGGTCGCTGCCGCACCGGTCGGGTTGTTGGGTGAGCAGAGATACACCAGGTCCACTGCCTGTGGAGGCGGTTCGGGCACGAACCCGTTGGACGGCGTGCACGGCAGGTAGACCAGACCGGCATAGGCGCCGTCGGCCCCGGCATCTCCCGTGTGTCCGGCCATCACGTTGGTATCGACATACACCGGATAGACCGGGTCCGAGATCGCGATGCGGTTCTGGGGTCCGAGAATGTCCAGGATGTTGCCGCAATCGCACTTGGAACCGTCACTGACAAACACCTCATCGTCGGCCACCTCAATGCCGTGCGCCCGGTAATCGTTCTGGGCAATGGCGGCGCGGAGCCAGTCATAGCCTTGTTCCGGTCCGTATCCCTTGAACGTGGCGCGGACCCCCATTTCATCCACGGCCCTGTGGAGTGCCGCGACGACGGCCGGCGGCAGGGGCTCGGTCACGTCACCGATGCCGCAGCGGATCAAACGGGCGGCGGCGGCGGGATTCGCCTCGGTGAAGGCTTTGACGCGGCGGGCAATCTCGGGAAAGAGGTAGCCGGCCTTGAGCTTGAGATAATGATCGTTGAGGAATGCCATGACGAACGGACCGCGACGTTAGAAACTCCCGTGGCCGGCGCAAGCTGAACGGACGCCCCCGTACCCGCGCTTTCTGGATGACGGCCCGTCTTCCGGTCTCAACCCCCTGCCGATTCCATTTCCCGGGTGGGACATCAAATCGGGAGGGGGCTGGCGGCGTTCCACGGCGCGATCAGCTCCGGCGTCCCGGTCGCTGACGTCCGCCTCCCACTCCACCGGAATCCAGATATCCACGTTCGGGTTTGTCAGAAGCGAGGTCCACTGGTTGGGTGTCTCCCGCAAGGGGCTGGTCCGTGCCGGCC
>JBGAPN010000166.1:0-10563 GCA_044221235.1 Limisphaerales bacterium | reverse complement strand
CAGGACGTTGCTGGTCTTGGCCCCGATGTCGATCAGCAGGCTGCAGCCTTCCTGATCCGAGTAATTGTATCGGAATGAATTGGCCAGCGCACCAATCGAGGCGTCCACCACCTGCATCTTGAGCCCGGAGGTTTCTCCGGACCCGAAAATCTGCTTCTCAACCACCTCCGACTTGATGGCCACCAGGAGCACCTCAAGCTCTCCGTTGGCGCTGGTGCCAAGGATTTGATAGTCCCACGCCGTTTCTGCCAGCGGGAATGGGACGTTTTGCTGCGCCTCGTATTGAATGATCTGGGTAACCTTGGAGGTGTCGACCGGGGGCAGCTTGACAAACTTGGAAAAGACCTGGAACCCGGGCGCGCAAAGGTTGACGTCCTTCGACGTAAATCCGCCTTCCGCCAAAAGTTCTGCGAGAGCTTTTTTGACGGCGCCTTCGCGTGCCGCATCTTGCGATCCAGCGAGCCCAAGCGGCTTCAAACCGTACCGCAAAAGTCGCAGGCCGCCGTTCTCAATCGGCGCGAGTTCGGCGATCTTCAGGGTACCGGCCCCGAAGTCCACCGCCAGAAATGACTTTGACGCTTTGAGCATGGTGACGCGTGTTGGACTGCCAACCCGCCAAAAAAATCGCCCGCATGCGAAAGCCCGCAGGCGAGCGATCTTGGCTAAGGCGAGGGGCTACGTAAGAAATGCGGCGGGTCGGGTCAAACACAAAAACCCCGTCAAGGGGGAAAATTTACAGCTGTCTACATTCCGCCCCAAAGTTATTTCGCCCCACCTCGCCGTCGCCAAAGGAACATCCGCTCCCTCCCAACCCGACCGGGAAATGAACGCGGCAGCCAGTGCCTGACCAACTCAAAGTCACCGCCAAAGCGGTGGGTCAGCTCCGCGATGGACGTCGCATAGGGCGGGCCGGACTCGTCACCGGGTTGTAGGTAATTGATCGCGAGATAGTGCCCGCCCGGTTTGACCATCCGGGCCACCGAACGGACGTATTCCGGACGACGTCCCGTAGGAATCGCGCACCAGAGGGTGTGTTCAAAAACCCAGTCATATTGTTCCCCATCGAAACCCGAATCGCCTTCAAGGAAATCTCCCTGCCGTACCGAGAGTGCCTTCAGATGACCCAGGGTTTCCTTCACGATTCGGACGGCACTGGGCGCCAACTCGAGCGCCGTCACGTGGCATCCGGCATCGAGCCAGGGCTTAAGATCATTCCCTTTCCCACATCCCGGAACCAGCACCCGCTGCCCGCTAAGATCGGAATGCCGGGCGATGAAATCCACCAAGGCTGGCGCCGGCTCCCCTTTGTCCCACCGGGTATCTGCGGCTTGGTAAAGCGCTTCCCAGTCGGTCGGCCGTTCCCAGAAATCACCCGCTGTCAGAAATCGTGAGGTAGAGACGCCATCCAACGAGTCCACGGCCAGAGCCGGGGAATGCTCCAGGAGCGACGGGAGCGTCTCGCCACCCGTGGCCACCGCCACACTTCGTGCCCCGATCGCCCGGGCACACTCAATGTCGGCCCGCGTGTCACCGACGACCACGATCTCATCCCCCGTTAACGCTCTTCCGAGCCAACTCGCACCACGCTTCAATGCGATGTGTGCCAATTGGTTGCGATCTTCATGATCATTGCCAAAGGCTCCCAAGACGAACAGGTCCTCCAGGCCGTGGGCCCGCAGCTTCAGTTCGGCTCCCAAAGCGATGTTTCCCGTCAGCAAACCCACCACGGGAGGCTCCGGCTCGCGCTGAAGGTCTTCCAAAAGGCGGGGAATCCCCGGGCAAATCTCCCCTCGATGTCGCCTGAGTTCGTCGTCCAGCATGTGGACGTATACCTCCAGGAACCGCGCCACATTGGCTTCCGTATCGGGAAATCCATTGGAGCGAAGGAACTCACGGACCAATGAAACATCGGTTCGCCCATGAAAATGAAGGCGATCGGTTCCGCCCGGCCGCTCAAAGGCGTGTGCTGCCGTCGCTGCGAATGCTCGCACCCCGGCCCCGCCGGTCCGGATGAGCGTCCCATCAATGTCGAACAAGACCAACCGCGTCCTCATCTGCATCAGCGTTTAGCAGGTTTCCGGGTTTGTCGATGCCTCCCCTATCGACATCCGCCTTCGGACCAAGTCCCGCGCGAGCTCCACCAGTTCACGGTCCAACCGCAGGTCACCAAACCGCAGGTCAGGCGCTCCACTTTGTTGACGCCCAACCAGTTCACCAGGTCCTCGCAACTTCAGGTCCGCTTCGGCGATGGCAAAACCATCCGTCGTTTCCGCCATCACCGTCAGCCGGGCTTCGGATTCCGGAGTCCGGTCCGCCTCCACAAGGATGCAGTGCGACTCGTGGGCACCCCGACCGATACGTCCCCGTAATTGATGGAGCTGGGACAGGCCGAATTGGCCGGCGTCCTCAATCAGCATGACCGTGGCATTGGGAACATCCACCCCCACTTCAACGACCGTAGTGGCCACCAGGACGTGAACGCGCCCCGCACGGAACTCGCTCATCACGGCTTCCTTTGATTCGGTGGGAAGCTTGCCATGAAGGAGCCCGACACGGAAGGGCTCCAATTCCTTCTGGATCCGACGGAATTCCGAGGTGACCGCCTTAACATCATCTCCACCCGTTTCCTCCACCCTGGAATAAACCACATAGGCCTGACGACCGGCTTCCAGTTGGGTTCGAATAAACTTCCAGACTTTGGGTAAGGCTTCAGGGGTCCGGAGATGCGTTCGAATGCGCTGGCGCCCACGCGGAAGCTCATCCAAAACGCTGACATCCAGGTCCCCGTAAAGGGTCAACCCCAGGGTCCGCGGAATCGGGGTGGCCGTCATGACCAAGAGATGCGGGTAGCGGCCTTTTCGGACCAGTTCCTCACGCTGGCTGACGCCAAACTTGTGCTGCTCGTCGATGATCACCAATCCGAGTTTTCCTGGCGCAAACCCAGACTCGATCAATGCGTGCGTACCGACCGAGACACCCGCCCGCGAGACGGCAGGAACGGGGCCCGCGCTCAAGGGCAATTCAACGCCGCAGTCGGGAACACATTTCCGACTTCCGGTCCGGATCGATACCGGAATTCCGAACGGTTCGAACCATCGGAGGAAATGCCCATGCAACTGTTCCGCCAGAATCTCCGTGGGCGCCATGACCGCCACGTCATAGCCACTTTCCAGCGTCATCAACGCCGCCGCCGCCGCCACCAGTGTCTTGCCGGAACCCACGTCCCCCTGCAAAAGCCGGCGCATCGGGACACGGCCTCCCAAATCCGCGCGAATCTCCCGGAGGACCCGTTGTTGGGCCCCGGTCAGGACAAAACTCAGCCGGGCGAGAAACGGCTTCATCCAACGGTTATCCCCGGCGCAGGGCAACGCCCGGGCACGAGTTTCCAGTCGCTTCCGCCGTTGCTGGATCACCCATTGGAGCTCGATGAATTCATCCAGTGCCAGTCGTTGCCGGGCGACATCCGCCTCTTCCATGTCCTTGGGGAAATGGATCTGCCGGAGGGCTACTGCGGGAGCAGGCAGCGGACGGGACTCCAGGACCAACTGTCGTCCGCCACGCTCCACCCTGGGGTGCACGGTCTGGTCGGAGATCTTCAGGTCCGGGCGCTGTTCCGAAACCATCGCTGCAAACCTTTCCACGGCCTGCCAGGTCAGACTGCGAAGGACCCGCTGAGTCAACCCTTCGGTCGATGGATAGATGGGAACCCAGCGGTTGACATGGATTTGCTCCTCGTCACCGGGAACCATTTTCTCGGTTTCCGGGTGGTTCATCGTCCTTGGCCGGAGCGAGTGAACCTTCCCAAAGACCAGCAGGTCATCCCCCACCGCATACACCCGTTCGAGGAATGGCAGATTCCACCAGCGGCAGTGCAATCGGGCGGAGCCATCGTCCAGAACGAGTTGAAATGCCGATTTCCCGCTTCGGAACCGATTCACCCCCATCGCCACAACCTTGCCCCGGACGGTGGCACTGCCGCCTTCCGCCAAATCCCGGATGGCGCTGAAATACCTCCGATCCTCATATCGTCTCGGCGCGTGGTACAGCAGGTCTCGAATCGTTCGGATTCCCAGGCGTTGCAACAGTTGCACGCGGTCTCCCCCCACCCCGTGCAGGACCGATATCGGAGAGTTGAGTCCAACTTCCGAGCCCGACGTCGCAGCCGACGATTCCCGCGTCACCCGGCCAACGTGCCCCGATTCATGCGGGAGGGCGATGGTTGAAAATGGGGAGGCGCTACGGACCATCAACCCGCTTCTTCTTCCATCGTCCAACTTACTTCCCCCAAGGTCCGCTCACTTGGGAAGCAGCTCCTTTGCAGCCTTGTTTGCCTTTTCGCGGGCCTCTGCCGCCGCATCGGTGGCTTCATTGATCACCTTGTTGGCGGCCTCTGCCGCACCGCGCCAGGCTTCGTTGGCGCGCGACTTTACCTGGGCCACCAGTTCATCGATCGCAGCCTTCTGGTCCGTGGACAGGCGCGCGTCGCCGGCAAGGCTTTGAAGGGATTTCAGCGCCCCGGAGTAGTTTGCGGACTTCACCGCGGCAACCTCCTGTTCCCACTGCGACTTGATGGCCGCCGGTGCCGATTCAAACAGTCGCTGCACTTTCGACACATCGATGACGGGAGCCGCAGCAGGGGCGCCGGATCCGGCGTCCGCCGTGTCCGGCGTTTCCCCTTTCTTTCCGCACCCTAAATTCACGAGGGACAAGATGACCATCACTCCGGCGGTTCCAGCCCGCAGCCGGCAGATCCTTTTCATCATGCAAACGACCCTCCGGGTGGAACCCAGGCCGGGCAAGTCTGGAAATCCGGGTCCCCTCATTGAAAAATTGATGCCCGGCACCCGTCCTGTTAGCAGGGGCTCATGGCCGTCAGAGCATCCCCAGTTCCACTGAGTTCACCGTCAGTTCGCGGTCCAATTGGCGCAGAGTCCGGGGAGCTGAATTCACCCATCCGGAGGAATCCCAGTTATTCCCGATTGCCCGGGCGCCCTCTCCCGTGCCGATGCCCTGGCTCCGACCGCTTTCTGTTCGACCAGGTGCCCTCTGTGTGATCGGATGCCGTCCACTGGGAAACGGTCAATCCAGCGCGCATGAAACCCCGGTTCCAGACGGCACGGTGATCCTCCTCAGGAGGGATCTGAGCTGGGCGCATTTATTCTCGAAGACCAGACTATCTCTCCGGAGCGGGCGAACCTCCGTTGGTATTTCCGGTCAGATGGCCGGGGAACGTTTGCCGTGGGGGACCCCGCCGTCCGTTCGGGTCGGTTGTCCAATTCGCTGGGAGTCGCCTTCTTGACGTTTAAAGTGCAATGGTCGGGAAACCGCGACGGAATGGGATGGATTTATTATTCCCGAAGTCCAACGGACTTCGGCAAAGACGCCGACTTTGAGATGTGTGTCACCGGGTCCACCAATCTTGCAGACATCAACGCTGCCGACCCGAAGTGGAGATTCAGATCCCGGCCCCGGATCAATTATCGTGCCCTCTTCGAGTCCCTCGTTGGGCAGTGGAAGCGTTGAGTGACGGACCTGAGGCCCATCTTGCCCCCAGCTTGCGCTCCGGCGAATCACGAGCGCCGATGGGCAAGAGCCATAGGGTCCGTCACCAGACCCGGGATTGCTGCGCCCTTGGGTGGGCCTGAAACCGCAGACACCTCAGCAGGAATAAATTGACGAGCAAGGGCCATCAACCGCCGTCCGGATGCCCGAATTCCCAGGGAATCCCGGACAAAGCTGAATCGGTGACGCACCCCACCACGGAAATCGCCCGCCAGCATCCGTATTTCCTCGAGCGTGGTCGCCCGGGCGACCTCCCGGATGATTTGCAGGTCCAACTCAAACCATGTCGGTGTCCATCGGACCAGGAGGGCGGCCACAGGTCGCCACCATACGGGAACACAGTGGACAAATATCGCGCGCTCAAAATTCTCGGGAGGAACACCAAATCCATGGGCGAATGCCTCCCGGAAACTGTGGCTCGGTGCGTTCACACGATAGGGGTAACGGATGGGACCATGGCATTTTCAGTCTGCGTTTCGTCAATCCAGTTGGGGCGATCCGGAGGACAATCGGCTGTGGGCGTTCGGTGTTTTCACGGAATAAAACCAACGAACTTCGATCGCAATATACTTATCATTAATAAGATACGAAGTATGCAAATCCCCGGGAAACTTTTTTAAAGATTCTTTGTAAGAAAACGGAGCTGGCCAGCGTTTCTCCAGTAGTCAACTCGCTCTGATCAGGGCCAACCCATCCGACGCACTTCAGGCGTGCCCGGCCTGAAGTGCGAAAGCGGGGGACCCGCTCCCAAGCGCCAACGGCTTGCGGAGCGGGTCCCTTCGCGAGCAGCCTAAGGTGTGCTGCGTTTCACCCGCCTTGCCATCGAAGATATCCGGTTTCCGACGTCCCGTGCCTTGGACGGTTCGGACGCCATGAACCCTGATCCGGATTATTCGTCTGCCTATGTCGTCATCCATGCGGAGGAAGAGGGTGCCGGGGGTCGGTACCGGTTTCCGGCCGGCCAGGTTCCCGAAGGCCATGGATCAACGTTCACGATCGGCCGCGGAAACGACATCGTTTGCGCTGCGATCCGGGCCCACGAGCACCTGGTCATTGGCCGGACCTTGGAGGAATTCGCCGAGAATCCGGGGGCTTTCTGGCGGACGCTGACCAATGATTCCCAATTGAGATGGATCGGCCCGGAAAAGGGCGTCATTCACCTCGCGCTGGCCGCCATTGTGAACGCCCTCTGGGATCTGTACGCCAAGGCGGAGGGGGTACCCCTCTGGAAGCTGGTGTCTGGTTTCAGTCCCGAGCAATTCGTTCGTTGCGTGGATTTCCGTTACCTCACCGACGACCTAACTCCGGAAGAATCTCTCGAAATCCTCCGGCGGCAGGAACCGACCAAGGCCGGACGCTGCCATCAGTTGGAGCAGGAAGGCTATCCGGCCTACACCACCAGCGCCGGATGGTTGGGGTATTCGGACGAAAAGATCCGGCGACTCTGCCGGGAGGCCATGGCCGAGGGCTGGACTCACCTAAAGGTCAAGGTGGGGAGGGATCTTCAGGATGATGTGCGACGCCTAGCCCTGATCCGGGAGGAACTGGGGTGGGAACGGCGACTGATGGTGGATGCCAATCAGGTTTGGGAAGTGCCTCAGGCGATCGAATGGATGCGACATTTGGCGCCCTTTAAACCGTTGTGGATAGAAGAACCCACCTCACCCGACGACGTCCTGGGCCATGCCACGATTGCCCGCGCAATGGAGCCTCTCGGGATCGGCGTGGCGACGGGCGAACACGGCATGAACCGGGTCTTGTTCAAGCAATTGCTCCAGGCACGCGCCATATCCTTTTGCCAGATTGACTCCTGCCGCCTGGGCGGGGTGAACGAGAATCTCGCCGTGCTTTTATTGGCGGCCAAACACGGTATTCCGGTCTGTCCGCATGCGGGCGGGGTCGGATTGTGCGAGTTCGTCCAGCACCTCTCCATGATCGATTTCGTGGCGGTCAGCGGAACCTGGGACGGCCGCGTCTGCGAATTCGTTGACCATCTTCACGAACATTTTGTGGACCCCTGCCGGATCCGGAACGGCCGATATCTCACCCCGACCCTTCCGGGCTACAGCACGGAAATGAAAGAGGAGAGCCGCCGGACCTTCGCTTGGCCGGACGGACCGGGGTGGAAAAGCACCGGCTGACAAAAATCCCTCCGAGGTTTCCGCACCGGCGGAAGGGGGAATCGTCAGGCAGCGCCCTTCCAATGGGGTAAAACCTCCCCATAAATCAGCCTTGCAGCTGGAAACGGAACGGGCACCTTCCCCTCCGTCTGTTGCAGTGATGGAAGTCTTTAGGCGTGGTGAATCTTCAGTTGAACGTGGTTCAGTGACGATTTGAAACCCGATGGTCGGGAACAGCCGGACAGAGTCAGTCACCAGACAGAATCCGTTCAATGAATACCAAACTGTACGTGGGGAACCTCTCGTTCAACACCACGGAAATGCAGCTTCAGGATGCGTTCGCCGCTCATGGGCCCGTGTCTGAAGTCAACCTGATGGTCGATCGCGCGACGGGCCGCAGCCGCGGCTTCGCGTTTGTGACCATGGGCACGCCGGAGGCCGCCCAGGCCGCCATTGCCGCCATGCATGGCGCCCGCCTCGACGGTCGCGAACTGACCGTCAATGAAGCCCGTCCGAAGGAAGAGCGTCCCCGGAGCGGTGGCTTCGGCGGCGGCGGCGGCGGCGGATACGGCGGCGGCGGCGGCGGTGGTGGATATGGTGGGGGTCGTGGCGGTGGCGGTGGCGGTCGTGGAGACCGTGGCGGCCGCGGCGACTACCGTTCCCGCTACTAAGACGTTCCGGTCACCGGAATTTTCAAAACGGCGCCAGGACATCCCTGGCGCCGTTTTCTTTATCGCGATGGCGGATCCAAGGTGAGGGTATGGAGAACCTGACCCGGGAGAAGGGGGGTCGGCACCACCCGTTCCCACGCTTCATTCCCGGCCTTGTAGAAGGGAGAGAGGAAATGGCCACTCTGCCCGCCCGGCATCTGGAGGAAGCCGCGGTCCTCCCGCCCGGGCGAAACCACCATCCGCTCCGAAGGACCAAAGTGGACGCCCTGGACCTTCGGCATGTGGTCATCACCGGGCAGCGGAATCGGAGCAAGGTCGAGGTACTTTCCCAAGGCTGGAACCGCACGACTCAAGGGATGCTGGATTCTCACGGTGTTTCGCTGGCCCCAGGTCGCTTGGTTGACGGACAATCCCTGCCCCCTCAGGTCCGCCAATACCGCCTCCGCCGCCACCGACAACAACGCGTCGTAGCTGGTAAAACGAGGATTCAGCAAATGGGCGGGTCGGGCCTCCAGGCAGGCCCACAAGGGATGCTCCCAGCGTGCGCTGTCCACGGAGAGACGTTCATCCAACCTCCGGCACTGCCGGATCAACGGCTCAAAGAACAGCTCCCCCACTTTGAAACGGAAGGCGCGGACCAATCGGTACCCCACAGAATCCACCGAGGCCCTGCCACCCCAGTGGTCAACCGCATTCAACATCGCTGCCCAGGCCGTTGAATTCGTGCCGCTGGTGCCACGACGTAACGTATCCCGCAACAGCAATTGCCATCGCCCGAGGAAGATCGCCCGGTCGTCGCGGTAGATGGAGAACAACCCTTCTTCGTCCGGCTTGCCCAGCGCCTCAAGGTCATCACGGATCTGCCGGGCCCGCGCACCGGGATCTACAAAAAAGGGGCCCGCCTCCATATATTCGGAACTTCCCATCATCCGATTGTTGGCCGTCCAGATCCTGGCCCCTCGGAACTGGGGCGTCTCATACTCCGGTCGCCATCCATCCCAGCGTCGCCGTCCATCCGCCCACGACGTCGGCAATCGCCCGTCGAACCCAATCCGACGGGGCAACCGACCGATCAGCGTCCACGCCAGTTCGCCGCTCCGGTCACCGACCAGGAAGTTTTGAATCGGCATGCCACATTGGGGCGCTATTCGAAGGGCCGCCGCGACGTTCGTGACACCTTCCAATTCCAGCAGCGTGAGGTTTACCGAACCGGTTTGGTGCGCGATCCAATGCAGCGCCTGAAGCTGCCCCGCAGAATTGGTCCCGGCAATGGGACCCCAGAGGGTCTGCTCGACGATATGGGTCTCCGGATCCCGCCCGGCAATCGCGATCGTTTCCTCACGCTTCTCAATATCCCGCCAACCCGTGCTCGTCCGATACCGTCCAGGTTGGGCAGGATCCGTCTCCAAGTTGACCAGATCGGTGGTGTCGAGTGCGCCATTGGTGAATGCCCAGGCGATTCCACCATTGCTCCCCACAATGAACACCGGGATTCCGGGCAGAGTGATTCCATCAAACTGCCGCCCCTCTCCTGCGGGTCCCTTCCAACGGGCGCTGACCCGATACCAGATGTTCGGCAGGCCGAGATCGAGGTGCATGTCGTTCGCCACCATGGAGCCGCCGCCGGTCAGACCGCCTGCCACTCCCCAGCTGTTGCTGCCCGGGATCAACGGAGATTCCCATGACTCGACTTGCTGGTCAGATTGGGCGGTGTTCGGTGAGCGCCAGAATTCAAGGCCGTCGGCTGGAGGGATGGGTGCTGACGGAACCTGGGTGCCATCCAACGGGGCATCCCAGCCGGAACCATCCGGATCGAAAAATGCCAGGGCCGCCGGGGGCAACACCCGCGCCAGCAACTCCCGACGCCGGTCTTCGTATCCGGATGAATCCTGCAGGCGATCGTACATGACCAATCCCACGAGCAGGGAATCCACCGGCGCCCACGCGACGGGTTTTTGCCGAAGCAGCAGGTACTCCGGAGGCCGAACGGTCAGGGCCTGGAGGCCGGCGTTGACGCCCGCAGCATAGGCGTTCAGGACGGCACGGTGGTGTTCCGGGAGTACCGCCACAGAATCCTCCGCCGTCTTCCGGAAATGATGCCGACGCATCTCGACATCATAGGGCACCAGGGCGGGGCCGAGCAGCGCCGCGAGTTCCCCAGCCGAGTTGCGGCGCATGAGATCCATTTGGAAGAAGCGGTCCTGGGCGTG
>JBGAPN010000165.1:0-10800 GCA_044221235.1 Limisphaerales bacterium | reverse complement strand
TTTGCGGGCGACTGGTCCAAGCCGGAATTCCGGGCGTTCAGTGTTGGCGCTCCGACCACCTTGCGGAAGGTGGAGTGGTGGAAGCTTCAGGCGGCCAACCAGGGATTCCGCGAAGCAATGCGGTCCCGCGTCTGGGAGCCCAAGACCCAATCACCATGAGCGCAGGTTCGACTCCCATTTGGGAACGCCCGGAAATCATTGCTCATGCGGAATGCCTGGTGCGCAGCCTGCGCCATTGGACCGGGAAGGACCTAGTTCCAGGAGTGACGGATCCGCGGGAGCGTTCGCGACGCCTCTTCGCGGCAGACTTCGTGTTGGTATCCCACGGAACGGAGCCGGACCCGATCCTGAACTATGGCAACCTGTCGGCGCTCAAGCTCTGGGAGTTGACCTGGGAGGAGTTGACCCGGATGCCGTCGCGTCTGACCGCTGAAGCACCGAATCGCGAGGAACGGGCGCGGTTGTTGGAGCGGGTGTCGCGGGATGGGTTCATCGCGGACTATTCCGGCGTTCGTGTGGCGCGATCGGGCCGACGTTTCCGAATCCACGAAGCCCTGGTTTGGAATCTGGTGACGGACGACGGTGCGCCCTGCGGGCAGGCGGCGATGTTCGATCGCTGGACGTTCCTCCCATGAGAGCAAAGAGCCAGATCGTCTGCTGGCTCAACCCGTCCGTCATCTCCCTGGGCTGGATCTTCGGGATCGGCCTCCTGTCAAATGCGGACCTGATCTTGCGCCTGGCGACCCAGGTTTCAGGCCCAACCCATAGAACCGCCGCGGCCATTCTGTCGGACGCGGATCCGGCGAGCGCTGTGGAAGCCACATTGGTGCCGGTGCGCTGAACCCGAGGATGCCGTCCGTCAGTGGCTCTCGGATCTGGAAAAGCGGGTTGAAGGGCATTCTCCAGAATGGGGGTGATCGAGGCCGCCGGCCGGATGCCGGGCGGAACCGGTGTTGGAGAGGATATCCAACCGGTCTCCGAGGCTTCTGTTCCCCTGTTGATCCTGGTCAAGGTGCGAAGGCGCTTCTTCCGCCAAGCTGTCCCGAGTCCTGAGTGTCTTCCCAGATGCGTGGAACCTTGGAACTCCGTGCTTTCAAGCCATCTCTCAAAAACATCATGAGTCATCGAATCACCGTCTTCTCGCCCGCCAACACTCCGCTGGCCGACCGCACCGTCGGCGAACTCGTCGCCGAGCGCCCGGGCCGGTCCCGCGTCTTCCAAGCACACCAGATTGATTTTTGCTGCCAGGGGGGCCGAACCCTTCGGGAGGCCTGCCAGTCCCGCGGACTGGACATCGGATCGGTCATTGCCGCGTTGAATGCCGAACAGGCGGTTCCGTCCGTCCCGGACACCAATCCGGCTGACCTCCCGCCCGCCGAACTGGCCTCCTACATCGTCGGCACGCACCACGAGTTCCTGCGCCGCGAACTGCCCCGCCTCCACGCGATGGCCCTGCGGGTGGCTCAGGTCCATGGCGGACACACACCGTCCCTGGTCGAATTGTTCGAGGTCTTCGTCGGACTGGAGGAGGAACTGGGCAGCCACCTGATGAAGGAGGAGCAGATCCTTTTCCCGGCGATTGCGAATCTGGCCGCGAACGGGCCGGCGCACGGTCTTCTGGACGGCCCGATTGCCTGCATGCTCCACGAACACGATGACGCTGGAAATGCCCTCAAACGTTTGCGGGAGTTGAGCGCCGACTACCATCCTCCGGCCGGTGCCTGCAATACCTACCGGGCGCTCTTCGCCGGACTGAGCGATCTGGAGAAGGACCTCCACCGGCATATCCATCTGGAGAACTCGGTCCTGTTTCCCAAGGCTCAATCCCTGGCCGGAGTGCCCAAAGGTTAGAACAGATGACCGGCAACGCCGGCCCTTCTGCGACCATTGTATTCCGGGTCGCGTGCGACGCCGGCCGGTGACGAGTATCGCACTCTGGGGCGGAGAGAACCTCCACCTCCCGGGATCTGTCCCGAAGGTGATGGAAAAGGTGGCCAAGGCGGAATTGGGTCCAGTGAAATGGCGCCGGCTTGCCTTGACCACCGACAAGACTTCCGATCATGAGCCGCCCGTGGTTCGGTCAACCGGACGATTCACACGCCCCCATGAACTCTTACCTTTGGACCAAGATTCTCCACCTCTGGCTCGTGGTGGGATGGATGGCGACCGTTCTTGGCCTGCCGCTCCTGTTGCTGGCCGCCTCGGCACCGGACACGGATCCCGCCACACGTGACCGCTTTCTCGGTCTCGGGCGCCGGATCTATCAATGGGGGCACCATTTGTTCGGCTGGGCCTTTCTCTGTGGGCTGGTGCTCTGGCTCCATTTCGGAATTGGCGGCACATGGCTCCACGTCAAATGGATGATGATCGGTCTCCTGCTGGCCCATTTCACCGTCTGCGGGCGCTGGATCAAACGGGCCCGGCAATCCGGCCGACTTCCCTCGCCCGGGATCCTTCACGGGCTGGCATGGTGGCCCATGTTCCTGCTCGCGGTGGTGATCTGGCTCGTGCTGGCCAAACCGTTTTAAGCCTGGGCGGACCCGACGCCAACGGCCGCTACGACTCGTCGGAATCGCAGGCAAAGAAATAGACCTTTCAACCGGTCTTCCATCAGGGTGTTTCTCCGGAACTATACATGCAGCTTCACGCGGCAACGGCCCGGGGGGATCTCGAGGGAATGGCGTTCGCACTCCAAAGTGGGACGGACGTCAACGCGCGAAACTCCAGCGGTCAAACGGCCTTGGTGTTCGGCTTGGAACAGGCAAAAACGTTTTCACGCCGGTGCGGGCCACTGGTGACGGTTGAAGCGGTGAAGGTTCTTCTGGAGGCGGGTGCCGATCTGGAAGCCTCCGACGGTCTGGGGGCCACGGCGATTCATCACGCTGCTGCTATTGGAGACCGCGCGTCACCACCGGGTGAAACGGCGAGAGCGTGATGGCCAGGCCGGTCATGGTTTCGAACAGGAGTGTCGCCAGCGAGAGACGGGCGAGGACTGAGTCCCAGCCGGTGCGCAGCCGTGGGAGCGGTGAGTGTTCGTTCATTGCGTTGAATCCCATTCCATGCCGACTGTGGAAGACCACCGCTGCCGCAGTGAGTCGGGAGGTTTCGGATGCATATCGGCGTGGAGGGACGCGGGCCTTGACGGGGGTCAAACCCGGGAGGGAATCCCCCCCAAGCCGGGGGCGAACGGCCGGCCTGTGGTGGCGAAACGCTCCCGCGGGTGCCTCCGCCCATGAGCCGCCAATCTCGCGATTCCGACTGGCTCAAGGCTCCCACCGGACACGAACGCCTGTGGCTGGGCCCCGCGGTCGGTGGGTGTATCGTGCTGTCTCTGTTGATGCCCTACTGGCATTTCAAGAGGCAGCAATACAATGCCGGTGAAACCTGCAAGGTCAGCCCCGAGGACTTTGTTGCCCGTGTGGCGAAGTTATCCGAGGGCCCATGGGCGCCGGTAAGCGAGATTACCGTCCCAGGACTGGGGCGTACCATTCGTCTCTATACTTCCTAAACCAGAGGGTGGCGAACACGATGGTAATCGCACCATAAGGGATGAGGAATGCTGGCCAGCTTTTGATATTTGTGGCCGGGAGCGCACTCACGGCTCCGAATGTCAGCACCAACAATATCAAGAGGCGAAAATCCTGGTGCTGGTACAGCGTGGTGGCGAAGCCAAGTATCAATGCCACAAACAGCGGTATCCCGAACGGGATCATGACCAGGAATCCGATCACCCCGGGTTCGGGGTCGATGAATGCCCAAAGAGAAACCCAGAAGGCGATCAAGCCCAGGAACAGGTAGCATTTGTAGGCAATGTTGTGGAGGTTGCGCCGACGATCTTTGGTTTGGTGTTCCGCAGACGGTGGAGTCTCCGGTTCCGGGGATTCCTTTGGTAACTTGAGGCGCCAGGACCAGAAAAGCAGAAGGAGCGCAGGGATTCCCCAAAACGGCCAAACCGTGGCCATGAACACCAAATGGATCGGAAAAAACAGCATGGCGATCACGGATCCACCGGTGGCGATGATCGTCAGGACTCGGCCCCATTGCTTTTTACGGAGGAGGCCGATACCGCCAACGACATATAAAAACCAAATGACACCGTTGACGGCGTCTGGTGTTCCGGAAACAAGGGACAGAAGTGCCCCGGCGGTAAAAAACGCATAGACGAGGACCGCGGTGCCCAGCCGTCGACAATTGATTTTGTTGTCCATCTGTCCTGATGGTCAGCCCAACTGACTGGCAACTACCGAACGCTAGCGTTTTCAAGGGATCCATGACCATCCCTGGATTGGCGATCGATACACAGGAATTGGACGGGGCGGCAAGGATAGGTCGGTCTCTCGACCGAGGGGTTCTTGTGGGCCCGGAGTGACATTAATCGAGAGCACAGGTATGGTTCCTGATTGGACTCGTATTAGTTGCCGAGGACGACCTCCGCAGCCAGACAAGTGCCGTGGTGACCGAGGTCAGAGGGATGGCCATGAATTCCGCCGAAAGGGTGGCATCCTTGCGGAGTGGCGATAGGATTGGCCGGATGTGATGGAGCTGGGAACTCCAGCCTTTGCCCACGACTTCAAGTGTGGCGGGATGTTCCCGGCAAAGTGACCCCGCCTCCAGGCCGCAACTGCCGCCCAGACGTGTGCCGCCGCCCGCGAACGCTAACGGGAGAGCCGGAAGTAGCGCGGTCCCGATTCCGCGGTGACGGTCAGAGTACGGGTCACCCCGTCGTCGCTCACCAATTCAGGTGGGGATTCCCAGGATACGGATTCCATCGAGCGCGTCTGCTGGAGGGTCCAGCCGGCCGACGCCTTCGGCCACCGGATGGCCAGGTTCCCGGACGACCCGGGCTCCACGGTCAGCTGCGGAATAACGAGCGGATACAGGTCGAGAGTCTGGGCGTCGAAATAGGCAATACGGTTGGGGACGGCCTGGGTGATCTTGTCAGCGAGGCTGGTGGAGATCCGGTCCTGACGATACCGGACGGCAAGGTACGGAAGAAAACTCTCCGCGATGTCCTCACGGGTCGAATTGTCCCGGGCGTAGGTGGAAATGAATTCCGGGTCGGCGGCCTGGGCGGCCAGCCAGCCGGGGGAGGCGGCGTGACGGGCATCCAGGGAGGTATGCGAGGCCTCGTGCACCAGGGTTTCCTCCAGGATTCCGGAACTGACGTAGTCGTCAGCCTGTCCAACGTGGATCAGCAGGTTGTTGTTTCCGCCGCCGAAGGGGAAGACGCCCTGGTGGATCCAGACGGTTTGAACGTCGGTCCGAAGGGAGTGGGGAAGCTGTCCGATCACGGGCGCGAAGCGGAGGGCGGCGGCACGTGCCTGCTCGACCGAGCCGAATTCCGGATTGACCTGTACTTCGATGGACAGGTTGTCGTCGTAGTCCGCCTTGAATAGGAAGGCATTCAGATTTACCCAGCCGGACCGACGGTCATACATCTGGCGCATTCCCCTGCCGGCATCCTTCAGTTGGACAAAGGTGGTGGGATCGGTGGCGCGGATGATGTCGGGATCGATGAAGATGGTGCCACTGAAGGGGGGCTGGGCGGCGAGCGGCGCCCCGAGGAGGAAGGCGGCCACCAGGTGGACCAGGAGCGCGCGGGATGGGAACGGGAACGCGGTCATGAAGGACTCCAAGAGTTCGGACGTTTTGCCGGAACCTCGGCGGATGTTGAGCAGGAAGGGGGCGGGGACAACGGAATTGTTGGCGCGATCGCAGAATCCTCTTGGATTCCGGGTTGGTTCCTGGCGGCCGCAGTCTCATGAAGGGGAAATCCTGCAACAATCGGACGTGCGTTTGGACTGGGCTCCTCAGCCGGCTCCCCATCTGTTCCCCAGCACGCAATCGAATGGAAACTCGACGCGGGTGGCGACAGGATTGGGACTTGTGCGAGTCCTCCTGTGCAGTTTCGGATCCCATGGGGACATCCACCCGTATCTCACCGTGGGACTCGCGCTCCGCCACCGGGGAGTTGAGGTGACTTTCGCCACGTCGGTCGGCTACCGGGAGTTGGTCGAGTCCCACGGATTGAACTTCGTGCCCGTCCGACCTAACACCCGGATCACGGACCCGGCGCAGATGGCCCGGTTCATGGATGCCCGGCACGGTCCGGAAGCGATTGTCCGGGAAGTCATGATGCCTGCGGTTCGCGATTCGTATTCGGATCTGCTGGAGCCCCCCGCGACTTCCGACCTGATCGTCTCCCACGTGTTGACCTATGCAGTCCCGGTGTTGGCCGAGAAGCTTCGCAAACCGTGGGCATCCACCGTGCTCTCGCCGATGGTGTTCTTTTCCGTGCATGAGATGCCGGTGATGTCTGCGGCCCCGTTTCTCGCCGAATTGCGCCCTCTGGGGCCGGCAGTGAATCGGAGTCTCCTGCGGATGATGAAATGGGTCTCCCGCTCCTGGAGTCGGCCGGTCGCAGAACTTCGGCGGGAACTGGGCCTGCCTCTCGGACGGGATGCGGTCTGGGAAGGCCAGCATTCGCCGCATGGTGTCCTCGCCATGTTTTCCTCCCAGGTTGGACCGCCCCAACCGGACTGGCCCGCCAACTTGGACGTCACCGGCTTTCCCTTTTTGGATCCGCCCGGCGGTCTCCTTGACGAACGGCTAGAGTCGCTTCTTGCCGAAGGGGAACCGCCTCTGGTGATTGCTCTCGGAAGTTCGGCGGTCCATGCCGGTGGAGACTTCTTTCAAATCGCAGCTCGAGTGACCCGACGTCTGAAGTGTCGCACCGTTCGTGGCAGGGGCGTCTGCTGCTGATCTGAACCGGGACCGTCCGACGACCAACTCGCGGTCGAGTGGGCCCCGTTTTCCGCACTGTTTCTCCGGGCCTCGGCAGTGATTCATCAGGGCGGTGTGGGGACCACGGCGAGCTGCGGACCGGGGTTCCCCAATTGGTGGTCCCCTTTTCCCACGATCAGTATGACAATGCCGATCGTATCTGGCGTCTGGGTTGTGGGCGCAAGTTGCCCCGGTGTGGCGTCACGGAACGGTCCCTGGAACGGGAATTGACCCGGTTGCTGAGCGAACGCTGGACGGCGACCCGCGCCGCCGAAGTGACGCGGTCCGAAGCGGAGAGCAGGGTGCAGAGGCTGCCGCCACGTTGATACGGATCTTCGAACGGGCCAGGCGGGTCTAGAACGCGGCGTCAGTCGGACCGGGGGGATGGATTTGGAAAGCCGGAAAGCCGGAAGGGACATTGAATCGGAAAGGCCGTAGGAATCGCTGTAAGGGCAACGTTGGGAAGTGTGGGGGTGTGCCCAAGTCCCGGGGAGATTTCGCCGCGCCACGAGGCCTCGGCGGATGGAGATGGGGACGGGCGCAGTCCAGGCCTACCGGGGTTAGGTTGGGCGCGTTCGTTCGTGACCGCAGAGGAAGGCGGGATGACTCTTTGGGTGTCTCGTTGTCTCACGATGAAAACGGATCAAAACGGTGACGTGGGCGCGAATCGGTGTGCCTGCAAGTGCGGGATGCCGTCGCGGCGGAGTTCCTGGCGTGCGGTATGTGCTGTGTTTTTCGGAGGATGGATTCTGATCCACGGGTGGATTGGGCTCCACCCGGCGACGGCTTCCGATGTGGGATGGTTCGCCTTCGAGCCGCCATTGGATCCCTTTCGGGAAAGTCCCATGGATCTCCGTTATCTGAATGAGCGCGTGGCCGGTGAACGGGGTCGGATCGCCGTCCGTGGCCACACCTTCGTTCACACATCGAATCAGGAATCGGTCCGGTTCTGGGCAGTGAATGGACCGCCGAACGGACTGAGCGGCGACGCGCTGCGTCAGTGTGCGCGGCGCCTGGCGAAATACGGAGTGAACCTGGTGCGGATGCACGGGGCCGTGTTCGACAAGACAGGCACAGCGGACTTGAAGCACGTCGCGCACACCCAGGAGGCCGTGGCGGCCTTGAAGGCCGAAGGCATCTACTCGCATCTCTCCATTTACTTTCCGCTATGGATGACGCCGGAGTCCGGGAATTCGTGGCTCAAGGGCTATGACGGCAAGACGCACCCGTTTGCGGCGCTCATGTTCAATCCGGAGTTTCAGGAACGCTATCGCAGTTGGTGGAAGGCCCTGCTGCTCACCCCCGATGCTCAGGGGCGTCGGTTGGTGGATGAGCCGGCGCTGTTTGGAGTGGAGATCCAAAATGAGGACTCGTTCTTCTTCTGGACCTTCAATCCCGACCAGATTCCGCCTGTGCAGATGGAGTTGCTGGAGGCCCGTTTCGGCGATTGGCTCAAGGCGCGCTACGGCTCCCTGGAGGCGGCGCGGGCGAAGTGGGGAAACACCACCGCCAAGCGCGATGCCTTTGACGTCGGGCGGGTCGGCTTCCGGCCGCTGTGGAACATCTTCAACGAGAAAACGGCTCGGGACCAGGACACGGCCCGGTTTCTGTTCGAGACCCAGCGGGCGTTTTATGCCGAGACGGTCGCGTTTCTCCGGGGGCTTGGGTTTCAAGGACTCGTCACGGCATCGAACTGGGCCACGGCCAGTCCGGAGGTCTTTGGCCCGCTGGAGCGCTGGAGTTACACGACGGGCGACTTCATCGACCGGCATGGCTATTTCGGGGTGACGCACCGGGGAGACAACGCCGAGTGGTCCATTCGAAACGGCCACACCTACGCCGACCGCAGTGCGTTGCGCTTTGACCCCCTCGTTCCCGGGAAGCCGCGGCAGTTCGTGCATCCCGCGATGGACATCACCTATGCGGGAAAGCCGCAGATGATTTCCGAGACCACCTGGAACCGCCCGAACCGCTACCGTAGCGAAGCGCCGCTGTACTTCGCCGTGTACGGCGCCCTGCAGGACACCGATGCCATCGTCCACTTCGCGCTGGATGGGGCTCAGTGGTCGGTGAAGCCCGGTTACTTCATGCAGCCGTGGACGCTCATGGCGCCGTCGCAAATGGGCCAATTCCCGGCCGCGGCCCTGATTTATCGGAAAGGGTTGATCCGCATGGGCGACGTGCTGGCGACGGTCGATCTGAACACCAACGACTTGATTCAGCTTCGCGGATCTCCGCTGCCCCAGGATGCGAACTTCGACGAACTACGTCTCAAGGATGTCCCCTCTGGCACGGAGGTCCGACCGGGACAACGCATCGACCCGCTGATCCATTTCGCCGGCCGTGCGGCGGTGAATTTCAGCGACGGGCCGGGCCGGGTGGTCCTGAAGGATTTGAAACCGTGGATTGACCGTGCGGCGTCGACGGTGCGGAGCTCCACGGGCGAACTGAATCTCGACTATGGCCGTGGATTGTTGACGTTCAATGCGCCGCAGGCTCAGGGGGCGAGTGGTGATCTCCGATCGGGAGGCGACATCGAACTCGCGGACCTGATGATTCGGTCCATCATGGACAACGGGCATGTGGTGGTGGTTTCGCTCGATGGCCTGCCCCTCTCGCGCTCGCGTTGGATGCTGCTGCAGGTGATGTCCGAGGAGCACGCAACGGGTTTTGCGACGGAGCCGGCGGCGGACGGTTTTCAGAAAATCACCGAGATCGGGCGGGACCCGTGGCAGGTGAAGGCGATCCAGGGGACCGTTGCGTTCAAGACCCCGGGCGCAGTTCAATTTCAACCCTTGGATTTCAATGGGTATCCGACAGGTGAATCCCGGTCGGGTGCTGTGTTGGAGTTGCTGCCGGAGATCCTTTACTACGAGGTGACCCGCCAACCGTGAAGCGGTGATCACAGGCGGATTGATTTGGAAGGCCGGAAAACAGGAAGGGGAAGGGGAGTCGGGAGCGAGAGCATTCCCCAAAACTTTTCGTTGGCAGAGGGGCGCCGCTTGACTATGTACTCCGGGCCTCGCGCGAGGTTAGCTCAGTGGTAGAGCACTTGCTTCACACGCAAGGGGTCGCAGGTTCGAAACCTGCACCTCGCACCATCCCCCTCCCGGCCTTCCCGTCGTCGGTCTTCGGAGACTTCACGGAATCCCTTTTCCATCCGGGAGATCCGCGGTATCGGTGAAGCCAACACGATTCGCTCCATGATTCGCTCCGCCGTCACCGTTTGCCTGGTTCCCGAGGCCAGGAAAGGCCCGTTTGTGCTGCATGAGGGACTGGCCGCCGGATGCGCCAGGGCGGCGGCGGCGGGATTCGATGCGGTGGAGATTTTCCCCACGCATGCGGATGACGTGGACGGCCGGGAACTCCGGAAACTGCTGCGGGAACATCGGCTGTCGCTGGCGGCTGTCGGGACCGGGGCCGGGTGGTTGCGCCGGAAGCTGTCCCTCACCGATCCCGATCCTCATGTTCGGATGTGTGCCCGGGATTTCATCGGAGCCGTGGTGGACTTTGCCGGTGGATTTGGCGCGCCGGCCATTGTGGGCTCCATGCAGGGCCGGGTGCCGGACGGGGTGGAGCGCGAAGTGGCATTGGCATGGTTGCGGGAAGAGTTGGATCAACTCGGTCCGCGGGCCCACGCGCTGGAGGCACCACTGCTGTACGAACCCCTGAACCGGTACGAGACCAATCTGTTCAATACGCTCGAGGACGCGGTTGCGTTCCTGGGAACGCTGCGCACCCGCAACGTGAAGCTGCTGGTGGACCTGTTCCACGCGAACATCGAGGAGGCGGACATTGGGTCGGCGATTCGACGGGCCGGCGCCCATGTTGGGCATGTTCATTTTGCCGATAGCAACCGCCGGGCGATCGGACTGGGACACACCGACGCCGCGCCGATTGCGGCGGCGCTGCGGGAGATTGGCTACGAGGGGTTCGTGTCGGCAGAGGTGTTCCCGCTTCCGGATCCGGAAACCGCCATGAGCCAGACGGTGGCTAGTTTCCGCCGGTTTTTCCGCC
>JBGAPN010000164.1:0-11660 GCA_044221235.1 Limisphaerales bacterium | reverse complement strand
CTCGTTCTTCACCAGGGAGAGGGCGTAGTTGAATTCCCGGGGACGGGCCGCACCCGCCTCCTGATGGCATTTCTGAAGGGCCAGGAGCAGGCGTCGGGCGCGGTCCACATCCGCCGCCTCCCCTTCCAGCTTGATCCAGCCGTCGCGGGACGTGGCCTTCACTCCGAGATCGGCCTCGAGGGAGCGGAGGTTTCTCTCGTCATTGGAATACAGGGCCTGGGCAGCCCGGGCGGAGTCAAAGTGAAGCGTTTCGGTAGTCACGGCGTTGCGGAGGCGGCAGAGAATACGCGCGACAGCTCGGAGCGCAATTTCGCAGCCGTTTCACGGAGCGCCTCCGGAACAACGCTGGTGGAACCCAGCACCGGCATGAAATTGGTATCGCCTTCCCACCGGGGAACGATGTGGAGGTGGAGATGTTCAACAATCCCCGCCCCGGCACATTTCCCGAGGTTCAATCCCACGTTAAAGCCGCTGGGATGCAGGGTCGCCTGGAGGGCCCGGACACAACGTTGAGTCCATTGCATCAGCTCCAACGACTCCTCATCGGTCAACTCCTCCACCGAAGGCACCTGTCGGTAGGGCACCACCATTAAGTGCCCGGCATTGTAGGGATAGGCATTCAACACCACAAAACACTGCCGTCCCCGGGCGATGACATAGTTCGCCTCGTCCTCCGTGCTGCGTCCAATCTCGGTGAACAGGGAGTCCCCACCAGGCGCAGGTACCCGCTTGGGACCCAGCACGTAATCGATGCGCCAAGGGGCGTGGAGGACGTCCATGGCCGACGATAGAAACGGAAGGCGGAAAGCGGGAAGCGGAAATCCCAAGTTCGAGTCGACGGGAGCGGTCTGGCGGACCCTGGGGTGTTTTCCGTTCCTGAATTCCTGAATTCCAAATAAACTTCCCCGATTCACCACCGGAATTGACGCTTGGGCGCCAGACTTTCACCTTCGGCGGTCGCGTCCTTGATGAAGACCCTGTTGTTCGTCTGCACCGGAAACACCTGTCGAAGCCCCATGGCCGAGGCCTTGGCGCGGCGGGCCCTGGCGAACAAGGCCGGTTGGCGCGTGATTTCGGCGGGTCTCGGCGCCGTCAATGGGCAGCCACCCAGCCCCCACGCCGTCAAGGCGATGCGCGCCCTGGGGGTCGACATTTCCACGCACCGGTCCCAAATGGTGACCAACCGTCTGGTTCGCGAGGCGGACATCATCCTGGGTCTGACCCACGGCCACGTGGAGGGACTGGCCTACCTGTTCCCCGACGCCGCGGAAAAAACCTTCGTTCTGCGGGATTTTGACGCCCCGCTCGGCTCTTTCGACAAGGACATCAGCGACCCGATCGGCGGACCGCTGGAGAGCTACCTTGTCTGTCGCGACCAGATCGAACAGGGCGTCACCACCATGTTGCAGCACCTCGAACGGGAAGACCGTACCCCCCGCCGCACCGTGGCCATCGCCATCGGGTCCGATCACGCGGGATTTCGCTGAAACAGGCCCTGGTGGCGGAATTGACCCGCCGCGGAATCCCGGTGCACGACTACGGCACGCACACTCCGGATTCCACCGATTATCCGGATTACGCCCAACCGGTGGCACGGGCGGTGGCCACGGGCGAAGCGGATTTCGGAGTGCTCTGCTGTTCCACCGGCATTGGGATGAGCATGGCCGCCAACAAGGTCTCCGGAGTTCGGGCCGCCCTCGTGGTCAGCGAGGAAACCGCAGCCCTCACCCGCCAGCACAACGATGCCAACATCCTCTGCCTCGGCGCCAAGACCAGCACGCCGCAGCAGGCGATCCGGATCCTCGACACTTTCCTGAAATCCGAATTTGAAGGCGGCCGCCATGAGCGCCGCGTCCATAAAATCGAAACCGCAGTGCATCCTGAACTCTCCCTTGAGGCCGTTGACCCGGCCATCGCCCAAATCGTCCAGAACGAACGCCGTCGACAGCAGGAGAACATCGAGCTGATCGCGTCGGAAAACTTCACCAGCCCGGCCGTCATGGCTGCCCAAGGAAGCGTCCTGACGAACAAATATGCCGAAGGGTATCCCAAGAAGCGGTGGTATGGCGGCTGCGAAATCGTGGACGACGCGGAGCAGTTGGCCATTGACCGTGCCAAGCAGCTCTTTGGTGCCGAACACGCCAACGTCCAGCCGCATTCAGGATCCGGCGCCAACATGGCGGTCTACTTTTCCACCCTGAAGCCGGGCGACAAGCTCCTGACCATGGACCTGTCGCACGGTGGCCATCTGACCCATGGCAACAAGGCCAACTTTTCCGGGAAATTCTTCGAGATCGTCCATTACGGCGTCCGACGCGAGAACGAGCAACTCGACTACGACCAGCTCGCCTCCATGGCGCGCGAACACCGTCCGAAGATGATCACGGTGGGAGCCTCGGCGTATTCGCGGGTGATCGACTTCGCCCGCATGGGCGAGATCGCCCGGGAGGTCGGCGCGCTCCTCCTGGCCGACATCGCCCACATTGCCGGCCTGGTGGCCGCCGGAATTCATCCGAGCCCCGTGCCTTACGCGGACTTCGTGACCACCACCACACACAAGACCCTGCGGGGTCCCCGCGGCGGACTGGTGCTGTGCAAGTCCCAATATGCGAAGGCGATCGATTCGCAGGTCTTCCCGGGAATCCAGGGTGGCCCGCTCATGCACGTGATCGCCGCCAAGGCGGTCTGTTTCCACGAAGCGCTCCAGCCGGGATTCCGGGACTATCAACAACAGATTGTGCGAAACGCCGTGGCCCTGGCCGAGGGCATGAAGCGGAATGGATTCCGCATCGTTTCCGGTGGCACCGACAATCACGTGATGCTGGTGGACGTGGGCGCCCGCGGCCTGACCGGCAAGCAGTGTCAGCTGGCCCTCGACGAGGCGGGAATCACCACCAACAAGAACACCATTCCCTTCGAGACCCGTTCGCCTTTTGAGGGCTCCGGTGTGCGCCTGGGCACCCCCGCCGTTACCACCCGCGGCATGAAGGAACCTGAGATGGCCGCCATTGCCGACATGATCAGCGAGGTGCTGCTCGACATCCAGAATCCCGCCACCGCACACCAGGTCCGGGATCGGGTCCGAGCTCTGACCGCCCGCTTCCCGCTGCCGTATTGATCCGCAGTACACGGGCTCCGGGGGCGCCGTTCTTGGCGGACTCCCCGGCGGAGGCATCCTACGACGGGAGTCGGTCAGTCTCCGTATCTGACCTGTCCCGTTGTTTTCGGAGGGCAAAGCCAGGCTTTCGTCCTTCGTCCGCGGTGGCCGGTCCGAGCAGCAGCAGAACCACGCCGCCAAGGGCCACCGCCTGGCGGAACATTCCCCGGAGTACCGGGAACCGCCATGGATGCCGGGAACAATCCAACAATGGAATGGCTTTCATGACAGTGACAGGGTCGGAAGCGTGCACGTTGGGAGAACCTGACGGGGGTTCCCATCGACGGCAAGACGGAAACGTGAGGGGGCAGACGGACCGCCGACTGATTCGCTTCAGGACAACTGCAGTTGAGCGTTAGTCAGACCTTTCAAGCGAGTCCGCTGCCACCCCGAAGCGACCTTGGGTCGCGGTCGTCCTATGGAAGAGTGCGGTGAAGAGTCCCGAATTGCGGGAGTCGACACTGCTCTCCGATCGGCACTCCCCCGTGGCGTATGGACCCGCCATGGCGCCCAACCTCACACCACCCATCGGACCGATGCATCCCTCAGGACGCGGTTTCACTGAGCTCGTCGCCTGCGTCAATTGGGATTGAATCTTCCGCGGTTCCGGCAGCGACGAGAATCCGGTTGGTCTGGAGAAGCGGCGTCTGGTTCACTTCCGGGACGTTCCCCGGCATGAGTTCCCGAACCGTTTCCTCCTCCGAGCCCGCACCCCGGCTGCGGGACATCACCCCAGCCCAGTGGCGGTCCGGCTGGGCTGCGTGGCTGGGTTGGATGTTCGACGGACTGGACATGCACCTGTACACGCTGGTGGCGCTCCCGTTCGTGGCGGAATTGCTGCGCATGGAAGTGTCCCGCCCGGAGGTGGGAAAACATGGCGCCCTCATCCAGGCGGCATTTCTCACCGGCTGGGCCCTGGGAGGGGCCTTCTTCGGACGCATCGGGGACCTTCTGGGGCGTAGCCGCGCCCTGAGCCTCACCATCCTGACCTACGCCGCGTTCACCGGACTTTCGGCAGCGGCCACGGAATGGTGGCACCTGATGTTGTTCCGGTTTCTTGCCGCCCTGGGCATTGGCGGGGAATGGGCGGTCGGGGCGTCCCTGTTATCCGAGACCTGGCCCAAAGCCTGGCGCCCCTGGCTGGCGGCTGTTCTTCAGACGGGCGTGAATTGCGGGGTCCTGCTGGCCTGCCTCGCGGGCGTCCTGTTCGCCAATTCGGCGCCCCGTTGGATCTTTTTGGTGGGAGTTCTTCCGGCCCTGCTGGTGCTGTGGGTCCGCAGGGCAGTGCCCGAGCCGGAGGAATGGCATGCGGCGCGAAAGAACGGGGTCACGACTCTCGGAATCACGGAGCTGTTCCGCGGCGAAGTGGCCCGGGTGACCTGGCCCGTGCTGGCCCTTTGCGGTCTCGCCCTCACGGCCCATTGGACGTTCATGTACTGGCAACAGGCCAACGTCCGCCAATTGCCCGAGGTGGCGTCGCTCACCCCCGCGGAGCGGAACCATTACACCACCACCGCCCTGTTCATCGTGATGGTCGGGTCGATCATCGGAAATTTTTTTGCCGGCTGGCTGGCCAGCCGCCTGGGCTATGCCCGGGCCATCGCACTCCTGCTCGTTTCCTACGGGGTGACCATGATCCTGACCTATCATGGCCCGGTGGCCTGGGCCTCGCTGCGTTGGGCCATCCTGCTGATTGGCATCTGGCAGGGGGTGTTCGCCCTGTTCACCATGTGCCTGCCCCCGCTGTTTCCCGTCCTCCTGCGAACCACAGGGGCCGGATTCTGCTACAACTTTGGACGCATCATTTCCGCGGTGGGCGTGGTCGCGTTCGGCTTGATGAACAAAGTGGGGAGCAGCCTCGATGATACGCGTCAGGCCCTCCTGTATTCCTCTTTCCTTTTCTTTCCCGCCGCCGCCCTGGCCTTCTGGCTCCCGCGGGAACGGAGCGAGGAATCCGGCAACGGACCTGCCCGTCCCGTCAGTCCCACGGAGTGAGGCCCTGACTACCAGGTGCCGCCCCGCACCGCCATCACTGCTGCCGTCGTTCCGACCGCGGCTCCAACGACGACGGCAGTCCAGGCCCCCTGGACGGCGTTTCCCAGGACCATCCAGACGAGAAGTCCCTCCCATACCAGAAGCGGATGCCAGTCGGTCGGTTGCTTGACCGGTTGTTTGTTGAGGAACCACGGGGTCGTGAACCCGTAGATCAGGAGGGTGGTCAGAACCCAGCCAAAGACCGAGGCCACGGGCGCCCCATACCAGTTCCAGGCACCCGCGCGATTCTCCCGCCACCACCACCCGGCCCCGGTTCCAAAGGGCTCGTACATCAGCACCAGGACCAGGGTGAGGAGGGTGGCGGCTCCCATGACCCAGAATCCGTAATAGCCGAGCTTTCGCCAGGGCCGCAGGATCAACCGGGCAACCCCGCGTCCACTGATGGCAAGCGCCACCCACAGGAACGGCTGATATCCGCCGACTCCGACGGTTTGAATCCCGGCCTGGTCGGTCATCGCCCGGTGTCCGAAGGGCAGATTGGTGGCCGCGTTCAGCGCCTCAACGGCCGATCCCATGACGGCGGCCAGGCACACCACCGCCACCACATTCTGCATCGGAAGACGCCGCGCCAAGCCCACGGCCAGCGTCAAAGCCGCGGCAAACCAGACTCCCGCGCCCAGTCCCTGCCATCCCGCGGGCCACGGCAATCCCAGCCACGCACGGACCGTGTCGGCTGTCGCCCAGAGCAGGAACAGGGCAAACACCGGGGGATGGCACCGGGCTGGCAGGACATTCACCCACGGTGGCGGTGAGGAACTGGCGGTTCGGTCGGTCAACCCGTTCAGCAAATCAAACCCAGCGCCGGGGATCACGCCCAGAACCGTTGCAGCGAGGCCATCCCACCTCCCCAATTCGCCGTGCAACCGAAAGTGGAGCCGGGTATTGTCCCTCCATGAAGTCTGCCTACGAATTGGCCATGGAACGCCTTGGCGCCGCCTCGCCTCCGGTGAAGCTCACGGCCGAGCAAAAGTCCCGCATCGCGGAGCTGGAGTCGGTCTACAAGGCCAAGATCGCCCAGGAAGACCTCGCCTGCCGGGAGGATCTGTCGCGCCTCGATCCCGGTTCAGATCCTTCCAAGGGGGAGGAACGACGGGCGCTGTATCTCGAACAGAAGCGCCGTCTTGAACTCGAACTGGAGGACAAGAAGGAACGTGTGCGCTCGGAAAAGCGCCCGTGACTTCCCGGCCCGCCTGGACTTTCCTGACGGCTGGACCGGTTCCAGCCGGCCAACTCGCCACCGTCACCGCCCACGCCACCGCCATGAAGCGAATCCTTTTAGGAAGCCTGGTTGCCGCCATTGTCCTGTTCGCGTTCGGGGGAGCGTTCTGGACCTGTCCGATCCCGTACGCTTACGTGGAAAAGCCGACCACCAGCGGCGCTGCCCTGGCGAGCGCGCTTCGGGAACACCTCCCCAATGACGGGCTGTATCTGGTGCCGGGCATGGACACCGACCCGGCCAAATCCCAGGAACAATACCGCAAGGGACCGGTTGCCACCATCCACTACCGTCGGGAAGGCGTTGAACCGATGTCTCCCGCGGTTTTGACCACCGGATTCTTCCACGGCTGGATCACGACGGCCCTGCTGGCCGTGCTGCTCCGGATTGCTGCCCTGCCCCGTTTCGGCCAGCGCTGGACCGTGGTCACCCTGGCCGGAGTGGCCTGCGCCAATTACATGACCCTTGGCGACGGCATTTATTGGTTCCAGCCGTGGCCCTGGCTCATCTTGAACGCGGCCTACAACTCCGCCGCCATGCTCGTGGCGGGACTGGTACTGGCCGCGTTCATCAAGCCCACAACATCGAAAGCCGCCCCAAACGCCGCCCCTCCGGCTTCACCGGCCCCCTGAATTCCCTGCTGATTTTAGACCTCATGCCTTCCGTATTCCGCGGGCTCCTTCCCGCCCTGGTCCTCGCGGCCGTCACCATTTCCGTCCAGGCGGCTTCCCGCCCTTCCCGGCGGACCACGCTGCCCAATTTTGTCCTGGTCGTTGCCGACGATCTCCGGCCCGGGGACCTCGATCCCAAGAACCCACACCGAGCCGAAACGCCGAACCTCGACCAACTGGCGGCTGAAGGACTCCGATTCACGGACGCCTACGCCGGCGCACCGGTGGCCGCCGCAGCACGAGCCGCGCTGATGACCGGACAGCACACCGGACGCTCGAGGGTGCGCAGCGGCATCCAGGAACCTCTCGCCCCGGCCGACATCACCCTGGCGGAAGTTCTCCGGTCAGTGGGATACCGCAGTGCCATGATTGGACAATGGGGCCTCGGATGGGAGGGCACGACCGGCATTCCGACCTCCCAGGGCTTCGATGAATTCCTCGGGTCCCTCGACCTGTTTCACGGTGCCGAAGACCGTTCGGGATTCCTCTGGCGAAACCAGGTTGCCTTCCCGTTCAGCAATGCCAGCCAGTCCCGGCGTGCCGATGCCCCGCTCACCTGGTACATGCGAGGTGCGAGCAATTTCATGCGGATTCGTGAGGATAACGCCTTCCTGATTGTCTACGCGCCGCACCTGCCCGGGGCCTCCCCCGTCCAACCGCTCGCCGGGGATGCCCTCAACGACCGCTACACCAACCTCACCTGGTCCGCCCAGGATCGGATTCGGGCCGCCCGGATTGCGCGTCTGGACAAGGAAGTCGGCCTGCTGATCGCCGACCTCGATCGACGCAGTCTGACCGACGATACGGTGGTGGTTTTCACCAGCGTTCCCGGTTTTGAGGCGGCCGGTTCGCTCCCGCTGCGCGGCAAATCCGCCCTGAATCCGTGGCGAACGGGAGAAACCGGACTTCAGGAAGGAGATCTGCGGATGCCGCTCATCCTCCGATGGCCGGGTCACATTCAACCGGGCTCCACCAACATTCCCGTGGCCGCTTGGGACCTGCTTCCCACACTCGCGGTCCTGTCGGAGGCACCGATCCCGGCCACGGCCACCGGGCGATCTGTGGCGGGCGCATGGACCGGAAAGGAAGTGGCAGAAGGCGTCTTCTACTGGGAATCCCACGGCACGAATTCGGTTCAGGCAGGGCGGGGGGGCCGTGGAAGGGCATCCAGACCGGTCCGGGGAAACCGTTGGAGATCTATAACCTGGAAGACGACTCCGGCGAGACGCAACGTAGGCGCACCATCCGGACCTGGTGAAACGATTTCCAGTCCCTGTTCGCAGAACAATTCCGGCCGGACTCCGCCGGCGGACGGAGCTCTCCGCGCCGCGGGACGTCCTGGCGTTTCCGTCCCTACCAATACCGTCTCCGGACCCTACCGAACGAACGTTCTCCCCATGACATCCGGCGGAACACCCGCTCAGTCCGGCAGGTAGGATTTGACCAATTCCCTTTCGACCGACCGCATTGTTTTTAGATCCAACCGACTCGCAAAGGATCGCGCGGCCTCCCGCTGTTGATTGGCACCCAGGGCCGCAATCAGCACCACCTGCCAGCGCGGTTTCAACCGGTCCCAATTGGGAATCTCCGGTTCCAGCAAGGCCATGGCCTCCGGCGCCCGGTTTTCACGAAGCCGCGCCAAGCCCAGCAAAAACCGCCACTGCACCTCGCCCGGCTGCGATTGGTGCAGCCTCTCCGCAACCGCCCGGGATTCCTTGAGCCGGGAATTCATCAACAGTTCAGCCCAAGCGCGCTCCGCAGCCACCGTGTCTTCACCGGGGAGCAGTTCGTTCAACTTTTTCAGGGTGTCGCGGACCAGGGCCATGTCGTCGACCGGCCCCAGCACCCGAAGCGCCTCCAAAGCCGCGGAAACAGACTGACCCGGAAATCCAAACAGGCGTTGGTAGGAGTTGACGGCAATCAGCGGAAACCCGGCAGCCTCGGCCGTCCGCGCCACCAGCATAATCCGCTCGACGGAACTCTTGGGTTGTTCCGAAGCGGCCCGGAATGCCACCTCCGCCTCGCTCCGCTTTCCCAACGCCAGGGCCATTTCACCCCTCAAAAGGTTTCGAATGACGGGGTCCATCGTCGAATCGCGGTCGTCAAGAAGCGGCGTCAATTCGTTCCAGCGCTTCGCCTGCACGAGGGCAAAGCCCCGAAGCGCCGACAACGACCCATTGGTCCGGGCCACTTCCGGTGAAATCCGATCGAGCACCAACTCCGGCTGGTTCTTCTCCAAGGCCCATCGTCCCAGCAGCGACAGCAGATCGACACCGGAATTAGTGGACGAGAGCTGATCGAACATCTCCCGGACCAGTTCATTGGTCCGACCCGGCTCCAGGCGCAGTTGAAGTTCCTGGGCTCGCAGATAGTCAATCGGCCGGGCATCCTTCCTCGTGCGAAAATCGCGGATCAACAGCCGCGTTTCACTGTCGGTCAGCTCCCGGCTCGTCATGAGCAGTTCCGTCGCAGCGTCCGCGTAGGAACCGTCACCCAGCGCGAGTCCCCACAGGGTCCGGCGCCCGATGGCCCGGACCGTATTGGTCTGATTGCGCATGAGCAACGAACCGTACAGCAGCTGGGTTTTCGGGTCATTCGGCTGCAGGGAGAGCGCATAACTCGCAGTCCGTGTTGCCCCGCCGAGATCGCGCGCCTCCTGCTGCTGCTGGGCGAGCAAATGCAGGCATTCGAGATTGGTTGGATTCGCCTTGAGGAGCAACGTCAGCTCCCTTCGCGCGATATCGATCCGTTTCAGGGACAGGGCGAGTCGCGCGTAATTCTTGCGATCCTCGGTGGACGCAGCGCCCATGGACACCAGCGACTCGAAATAGCGCAGACCATTCGGACTCCCCGTTTCGGCGCACAGCGTCGCGGCCGTCCGGATGACGTTGGGATCCCTGGGAGCAAACTGGAGAGCGGCAATGACCTTGGCGAGCGCCTGTTCATAGTTCTGACGACGCATGAGGCCCATCGCCTCATCAGCGTACTGTCGGGCCCGCATGCTTCGCACCGCTGGCAGGACGAAGATCCAGCCGGCACCCAGGATGATCAGCAGACCGACGACGCCGTAGATCCACAGGCGTTTCCGCCGGCGCGCCTCGCGTCGACGGACAGACGACGACTCCGGTGACGGACCGGCCGAGGACGACGGGGGCCGGGAATCGGAAGGAGGTGTGGGTCCGCTTTCCATAGGGAGTGAATCCGGCGCCAGCGTTCAAGGTTCCGTCTTAGGCGTGAACGGGGTGAACTCAAAGTACCGGGGCAGATGACGCCGGACCAGCTCCAAGGAGGGCTCCTCGTCGCCCCGGTACGGCACGAAGCAGGAGACCAGCTCCACGCCCAGCAGGTGGCGGCTGGTGGGGGCCAAACTAAACACCTCCGGCGTCGCGGACAGTTTCTTGGAGTAATCCATTTCCACAGGCTTTCCATTTCGCCATACCCCCCAGATCTGGAGGGCCTTGACGTCACTGTCGTCGCGCCGGAACCGGAACACGTGGAATTCGAGCGGCACACCATCAAAAGAGATCTTCACCGGCTCGACGTCACCCACGGACTTCCAACCGGAACCCGGCATGCAGATGTCCGGCCGATGTCCGAGGGCCATGCGGCTCTTGGCCCCGGGCTTCCAGAACAGGTGATAGATGCCCAGACGTCCCAGCGGGGCATCTTCGGTCTGGACGTCAAACTGCTCACCGGCATTGGCTCCCAGCTTTTTCCAGACGTTCTCCTCGAACTCGCGGCTCGCCACGGCGGAGTTGGTCCCAATGTTGGCCACAAACTGGGGAAACGTCTGGGGCTTCACCGTCACCCGCAGGATGTAATACCAGCCATGAACGGCGAGGTAGGAAGCGACCGCCACGCCCAACAGCACACGGAAATCCGGCAACGCCGGCCAACCCAGAAAGGAAAACCTCTCCTTCCAGGTCGGAAGGCCCTGAGGCACCGGCGGCGTCAGCGCTTCATCTTCCAGCTTTTTCCCCGCCAGATAGATCAGGGCATAGAGGGAATACATGGCAATGTTGCCAACCAGGTCGTGGGCTTTGTGCATCGCCTCGTCCCCCTGATGCTCCATGATCCAGCATAGGGTGAACGTTCGGACCAGATTGCTGGCAATGGCGAGGAACAGGGCGATTCCCAGGAGTCCAAGCCGGCGTTTCCGCGTCAGCAGCAACAGTTCCCCCACCGCCAGGCTGACCATCAGGCCCGACTGAAGGGAACGGATGCCGCTGCACGCCTCGACAATTCCCACGGTCCCCTTGCTCAGATGAAGTTGGGCGCCTTCGATGGTCACGGGCGTGCCCAGCCACAGCAGCACTTCCGCCACCACATGGGCCACCCCCTGCATCAGCTTCTGCTGGAGTGGCACCGCAACCAACGCCGGCCACGGAACGGCCGTGAGGTAGAAGGTGAAGGGGAACAGCAGCAGCAGGAACAACCGGGGTCCTCCCAGCCACCACGCGGAAACCAGGCTGAATCCCACCGCACTGAGATTGATCGCCCAAAGCACGATCCCGGATTGGAAATACTCGCTCCGATACACCTCGAGGGGGAAAAGCCCCAG
>JBGAPN010000163.1:0-10692 GCA_044221235.1 Limisphaerales bacterium | reverse complement strand
ACCAGCGGTCGCACCCATTGGGACGTTCTCGGTCACGAAGCTATTCCGCGCCAGGAGCGCCACACCAAGGCCAGCCACTGCAACTCCACCCCGGCCACCGATGGAAAGCGGATCGTCACCATCTTTGGCTCGGAAGGACTCTTTTGCTTCCGCATGGACGGCTCCCCCCTGTGGCAAAAGGACCTCGGCAAAATGGACGCCGGCCCCTGGGATTCACCCGACCTCCAATGGAGCTTTGCATCGTCCCCTCTGCTGCACGACGGCAAGGTCGTGGTCCAATGCGACGTTCTCAGCGAGCAGTTCGTCGCCGTGTTCGATGCCCACGACGGCCGCGAACTCTGGCGGACCCGCCGCACGGAAGTCGGCAATTGGTGTACTCCGGCCCTGGCCCGGGTACACCATCGAACACAGATCGTCCTCAATGGTTGGAAGGAAATCGGAGGGTACGACTTCGAGTCCGGCCAACGAATCTGGATGATGTCCGGCGGAGGGGACATTCCCGTGCCCGCCCCCCTGGTGGTGGGTGACATGGCCTACTTCACCACGGCCCATGGAAAATTCCGGCCGCTGCGTGCGGTGCGCCTTGACCTGGCCTCGGGCGACGTCTCGCCGCCGGAAGTCGGTGCCACCAATGCCGCGGTTCCCTGGTGCCATCCGCGCCTGGGCAGCTATATGCAGACCCCCATTTCCCTGGGCGACCTTCTCTGGAGCTGCGACTGGCAGGGTGTCCTCACTTGTGTCGACCGGCAGACAGGCAAAATCCACTACAGCGAACGGCTCGGAAAAGGAGGACAGGCGTTCACCGCCTCCGGCATCGCGGCCGGCCGTCACCTCTACTTCATCAGCGAGAACGGTGAGGCCTTCGTCGTCGAGGCGTCGCCCACCTTCTCGGTCAAGTCCGTCAATGCCTTCGGAGTCCCCTGCCTTGCCACTCCGGCGGCGGTCGACGGCACCCTGTATGTCCGCACCTCGGAACGGCTCATTGCCATCCGCAACCGCTGATCCCCTTCAGTTGGCTTCCTCCGTCCGTTATTCCTGCGGATAGAGCAGAATGCGGTCGTGGACGATCAGCAGCAGGTCGTTCTTTCCATCCCCGGTGACATCGAAGACCGCGGCCTCCCGGGGTTCAGGAACCTCGTTGCGCCGTTGCCGGAAGGTCCGCTCCTCAAACACCGGCCAGCGGTTCCCCGACACCAGTTCATGCGGCGGGTCGAATTGGACGAGGTCGACGTAATTGCGCGCCGTCTCGAGAAACACCAGGTCCTTTCGCCCGTCGTTGTTCAGGTCACCGCTGGTGACATCGTGGAGCCAGCCGTCGCGGATCGGAGTTTCATAGCCATCCAACTCAGTGAGATCCCACACATCGCCCGTGAACCGTTTCCAGGCGACGGCGTTGTTGCCCACAAAACCGATGGTGTTGGGCTCGCCCGCCCCCAGGGCCAGCGGCACCAGGCTGGTGAAATCCATTACCGGCAGCTGGGTGTTGCGAACCGTCTGCCAGACGCCGTGGGAGTCCCGTTGCGCCACCGAGAGTGCCTTGCGGTCGGCATCAAGCAGGAACAACAGCGGTGCCTGTCCCGCTCCCTGGGGAAGCGCCGCAGCCCCGATGATCCGGGAACTGCTGGTGGCCCCGTTGATCTGCTCCCGCACAGTGAAGCTCCAGCTCGGCTTGTCCCCGGATTCCGATGCCAGCACCACGGCCCGCAGAAAATTCTTCTGCGGAAGCAACAATTCGTCCTTCCCGTCCTGGTCCACGTCGGCGGTCAGCATCCACGGCGACTCCAGGCTGCCGCCCGGCGGCGTGACATCGGCCTCGTCAAATCGACGATCGTCCTTCGGCTCGGCTCGCTGGACCAGAATCTTCACTTTTTCATAGGGCGTCAGGACGACCAGGTCGGTCCTTCCGTCCTGATTCGCATCGTGAAACGCGAGACGCGCCGGTGTGCCCTTGAACTCCTCCGCCAGTTTCTGGGTGGTCGTCGCGCCGTCCGCCGCCCTCAACACCAGTTCCCGGACCGTTACCGTCTCGTCTTTTCCGTCCTTTCCCGGACGTTTGTCGTCCCGCTCCTGAATCAGGGCCAGCATGGGCTTTCCCCCCTTCTCCAATGTTCCCACCGCCATCGCCAGCGGACGTCCGGTCAGCGGAACCAGCTGGGGAAACGGAAGTCGGCCGCTGGCATCCAGCGAGGCGATCCCGATCTGCTTTTCGTCCGAGCTGAGTAGGAACAGCTCGCGACGCCCGTCCCCATTCCAGTCCGCCGCCGCCAAATCCGCCACCCCGGTCAGGCTCGGAAACGAGCGGGGTTCCATCAGCGTTCCGTCCGGCCGCTGCTTCCACACCATGATCTGACCGCTGCCCGGATCAGCCACCACCAGGTCCGACAAACCATCGCCATCCAGGTCGGTCCAGAGCGTTCCCCGGCGTGATTTGTCCGTCCGAGGCAGGGGCAGCACCGAGAACTGGCCATCGACCAGTCCACTGACCAGGGGTTCGGCCGGCTTGAGGGCAAAATTGGAAACCGCGGCCCGGCCGGACTTCGCCGCAATGGTCACCAGTTCCGTCTTCCCGTCGCCGTCCAGGTCGTCCGCCCAGTAGCTCCGGATCGGACTCAACGGGAGATGGACCTCGGGGCCAAACTGACCATCGGCCTGCTGGAGTCGGAACCGGAAGGGATTCGGGTTGTCCCAGTTCACGAACAGCAGGTCCTGGCGGCCATCCCCGTTGAGGTCCAGGACCTGGACCGCCTTTACGACGCCCGAATACGGCAGCCGCTCCGGTTCGCCCAGGGTCCCGTCCTTCTGTTGGCGGAGCAGGTACAGGTGCTTCTCGGCCAGGAGCAGCAAATCGGTGCGGCCGTCGCCATTGAGGTCGCCGGACGTCACCGCGTTGAAGTCGAGGGTCCCGTCGTCCAGCGGCCACCGCTTGGGCTGGGACCAGCCGTTGGTGCCCTGGTTGAACTGGACCACCAGTTCCTTCGGTTCGCCAAAGTAGGCGAGATCTCCAAGCCCGTCCCCGTTGAAGTCGGCCGATGTGAAGGAAGTGATGCGCTTCTCCGAGGCGATGGACTCGATGCGAAACCGCGCATCCGAAGGAAGCTCGTTGATGTCGCGTCGCCCGACCTTCGCCGCCGTGGCGGGCGCGTTGGTCTTGCCGGTCCGGTTGTAGAGCAGATTGATTTTCGATCGCGCGTTATTGACCACGATCAAGTCGTTGAGCCCGTCGCCGTCGAGGTCACGGACCTGTAGGAACGCGATCCCGTAATCGAGAGGGAACACTTCCGGCCCCCCGAATCCAAAACGGTTCGTGGTTTCCGCCTCGACGAGACCCGCGAGCAACAATCCCAAAGACAACAACGACTTCCGCCACCCTTGCGACATGTCCAAAGGTTCCCCGACCACGGACAGAGGGCAAGAGGAGTCGATGAAGGGCGGTGGGTGACCCATTTTCCAGCGGAACTGCAGGGCTGTCCGACGGACAAGCCCGTGACCGGGTCATTCCGGCGAGCGACCGGCTTCATGAGCCGCATGGTCCTTCGGCAGCGGCAGCACACAGGATTTCAATGGCACCACTTCCGCCCGCTCCCGTCCTTCCGTCACCCGGTAGAATCGGTCCGGCTCCAGGTCCCGAATCACCTGGACGGTGCCACTCCCCGGCCAGTGGATCTCGAGGGAGTGAATGGCCCGCGCGTCGGCCAGGCCGATTTCCTGGCGCAGCGGATTGGCACCGAAACTGCCGCCCGTGGAGACGGTCCGGTGCAAAACCCGTTCTCCGGAAGGACCGCTCCACTTCAAGGTGAGACGGGCCCCCAAGCCGGGCCGGTTTGCCTTCACCCCGACCAATTGCAGCTTGAGCCAATGATTCCCATGTCCGGGATTCGCAAACAGGATGTTTGGGGCCCGGTCCCCGGGATAGGCGCCCCCCATATCCGCATAGACATCCTGGTCTCCGTCATTGTCGAGGTCGGCGAAACAGATCGCGTGCCCCTTCTGCAGATGCCCGAATCCGCCACTGGTGGTGACATCCTGGAAAAACGTTCCATCCGCATTCCGGAACATGCGGTTGGGAATCAGGGTCAGCAGGTCGGGATTACCCGTTCCCAGGTAAAAATCCGGCCAGCCGTCATTGTCGAGGTCGCCAAAATTGCTTCCCATCGAGTGCACCACCCGGTGCAGGTGGGCCTCGCGGGTGACGTCTGCGAACGTTCCATCGCCGCGGTTGCGGAATAATCGGAGATGCTCGCCGGGACTCGGGAGACCCAACACGTCCGCCGCCACATCCCCCACATCCTGGATCCGATACCCCGACACGAAAAGGTCCTCGTTTCCGTCGTTGTCATAATCAAAGAACCAGGTGGGAAAACTGAACAGGGGTTCCTGGACCCCGGCCGCCGCCCCCACCTCGGTGAACTTCCAGATGCGCCCGGCCTCGGGTCCCGTTGCCGGTCCGTCGTTTCGGAACAGCTGGTTGGGCCTCCCCAAAATGGAGAGGTACAGGTCGGGACGGCCGTCATTGTTGAAATCCCCGGCCGTCACCCCCTTGACGTAGGCATTGATCCGGAGTCCGGCCGCCGACGCGATGTTGGTGAACGTGCCGTCGTGGTTGTTCCGGTACAGTTCACAGGAATGCCGCGGTTCACCGGCCGCCGTCTCGTTGCCCACGAACACGTCCAGCCAGCCGTCGCCGTCAAAGTCAAACCACGCTGCCGTCTGTCCGGGATGAAAGGAAAGCATCCCTGCCGCGATGGTGACATCTTCAAACGTCCCGTTCCCATTGTTCCTGAGGAGCGAATTGGGAAACCGGCCTTCCTCCCGTTGCCAGCCGCCCCGGAGCACCATGACGTCGGTATAACCGTCGTTGTTGAAATCCGTGGTGACGATGTTCAATCCGCCCGTCAATCCCGTCAGTCCGGCCTCCCGTGAGCGATCCGAAAACGTGCCGTCGCCATTATTGTGGAAGAAGCGCATCGGATCGCGAATTCCCGACGAGGTGGTGACAATGTCCAGGAATCCATCGCCATCGAAGTCATCGACCGCGGCACCGCCTGAAATGGCCTCATCCGCCACTCCCGCAGGCTCCGCCACCTGGGCGAAACGGCCGATGTCATACTCGGACTCAAAGACCTTCGGTGAAATCCGCCAACGTTCGGGGACGCCCGCCGGATACTCCCCCACGGTCATGGCCGCGATATTGAGGATCCAGCGGGCCGGCAGGTTGTCCGGATGTTCGGTCAGCAGGGATTCCAGGATCTTCATCGCCGTTTGGGATCCCTCTTGCCAGCGGTGTCGGCCGCCCCCCTCGATAGGAAGCAGACAGGACTGGCTGGAGTGATTGGACAGGCAGTTCCGCAGCTCCCCCTCTCGCAACCAGGCCAGGGCCTGATTCAGGCGAAGGTTAATCTCGTTGGTGACCGACAGGGGTTGTTTGAGCTCCCGGGACAGATCCTCGACCTGCTGGAGGGCCGCCAGCGCTGCCTGGTTCTGCCCCGATTGGATCAACAGGGAGCCCAGCGCGAACTGAAGAGGGATCAACTCCGGAGTCTTGGGACGCCCGACCAGGGACTGCCGAAGCAATTCCGCCTTCTCCCGCGAACGAAAATCACTACGTCGCGGGTCCGTTTGTTGGATGGCCTTTTCGATCTGCTCGACCATGGCCCGGGTCCCAGGTGCCACCGCCGATAGCTCCGCGGCATGGACCTCCAGTAACAGGCTCACCAAAGCCATCCCCAACAACGAGACCCGCACGGGCGGAATCCGAGTGATCCAGCGCCTCCATGCAGCGACGCTAGTCCTTCTGGTTGTCCGGGATTTCATCCGATAGGGGTCTGACCGGCCAGACCGTTTACGGTTTCAAACCATCTCATCTTTTTTTTGGGGTACCCGAACCCTCGCTGCCCGGCTCCGACGGTGTGAGATGGAACGAGTGCGTCCATCAGTCGCTCCTTCTCCTGGGAAGGCCCTTGCTTCCCAGTAGCGAATCGACGGGGAAGCGGCGTACGCTCACCTGACCAAGATGGAATCGCATCGAATCACCGGACGCCGACCGCGCCGCCTCCGCAGTTCCCCTGTCGTACGCGCCCTCTTTGAGGAATGCCGGGTGGATGTCAGCGACTTGATCGCGCCCCTGTTCGTCCGCGAAGGCGGCGGAGCCCCCGTTGCGGTGGAATCGATGCCCGGCGTTTGCCGGTATTCCCTCGAAGACTTGGCGAAGGAATGTCGAGAGCTGGCCGGATGGGGTATCCCGGGTGTCGCCTTGTTTCCGGTGACCGATCCGGCGCGAAAGGACGCGCTGGGAACGGAAGCCTTGAACCCGGACGCGCTGGTGCTGCGGGCGATTCGGGCGGTCCGGGAAGCCACGCCAGGCCTGCTGATTTTCACGGACGTCGCCCTCGACCCGTACACCACCCATGGACATGACGGCGTGCTGACCCCGGACGGCCAGGATGTGGACAATGATGCCACCGTGGCCATCCTCGCCAGGATGGCGGTGCTGCATGCCGCAGCCGGTTCCGATTTCGTCGCACCCAGCGACATGATGGATGGCCGGGTGGGGGCGATCCGTGCGGCGTTGGATGGCGCAGGCCAAACGCGGACGGGCATTCTGGCCTATGCGGCCAAGTTCGCCTCCGCCTTCTATGGCCCCTTCCGGGACGCCGTGGGCAGCGCCGCCGCCGCCGGAACCCGCGCCCTCGACAAGCGCACCTACCAGCTCAATCCCGCCAACCGGCGCGAGGCCATCGCCGACGCGCTGCTGGACGAGGCGGAAGGGGCGGATGTGCTCATGGTGAAGCCCGCCGGTCCGTATCTCGACGTGATCTGCGACCTGCGTGCCGTCACGCGCCTGCCGCTCGCGGCGTACCAGGTGAGCGGCGAGTTTGCCCAGATTCATGCTGCAGCCCAGCGGGGATGGCTCGATCTCAAGTCCGCACGGAACGAATCGCTGCTGGCCATCCGTCGCGCCGGCGCCGACGTGGTGCTCACCTATTTCGCGAAGGATGTGGCGAGGGAACAGGCGGGTGCCTGACGGCCCGCGCGTTCTGATCTTCCTGGATTCCGGCGTCGAACGCTCAGGGCCATTCTGGAAGTTCAGGCACCCAATGACACCAGCAGGCCCCGGAGCCCCTCGGAGGAACTGGGCCAGTCAGAAGTGGCCAGCGCCGCCAGGACAAGGGCCACGACCACGGCCGCAGCAACCACCAGGTAAATCATCGATTCCGACCGATCCTCGGAGTTCCGGGGTCGCCGGGCGATCACAGGCGACGTGCGGTCGGCGGCATTCCACACCGCCAGCTCGGCGGCTCGCAGGGCCTTGCGGTAGGCGCGTTCGTTGAGGGCGGACGTTCCCTGACCGCTCCGGGCCCGCCGGGGGAACGGAAGTGTGAAACCACGGTTGAGGATGACGTTCGTGTTCATGTTTGCTATGAAATGAGCCTCCAGCCCGGATTGCCTTGGATGGTCCATCGGTAATCCGGCTCGGATTCGGCGCCGCCATGACTAGGTCCGGACACAGTGATTCTCAATTCAACCAAAGGGGTAATGCCGGCAGGCCTATTTGCGGGATGATTGAGCCCATGTTCGCCCAGTTCTTCGAGTTGAGTCCGGACCCCATGTGGCTGGTGGAGCCCGGAAGCGGAACGGTCGAAGACTGCAACCCGGCCGCAGCCGCCCTGCTCCGCGCCGGCCAACCCACCATCCTGCGGGGCAAGTCCCTCACCCAGCTTTCGCCCGCCTTTCAGCCCGACAGCCGTGACTCCGCTCGAACCCTCCAGGAGTGGCTCGCACTGCCGACGCGTCCGCCCCGATCGCGGCTCGATTGGTCCCTGCTCCGGCTCGACGGCTCCCAGGTGCGTGTCGAGGTGTCGTGCGTGGAACTCAACGCCGGCGTCCAGCCGAGACTGGTGGTCACCACACGGGATGTGACCTCCCAACACGAGGCCGAGGAGGCCCTGCAGGAAAGCCAGCGGGTGCTGTCCTCCATCGCCGACAATCTGCGGGAGGGAGTGTACCGGAGCGGACCCGATCACGATCTTATCTACGTCAACCGCGCCTACCTCCGGCTGTTCGGATACGGCTCCATCGAGGAACTTAGACAGACTCCCGCGGTCCGCCTGTTCGCCCACCTCGAGGACCACCGGCGGCTCCAGGGACTGCTGGTTGAAACGGGGCGAATCCAGGCGGCTGAGGTCGAATTTGTGCGCAGGGATGACATCCATTTCTGGGGCTTGTTCAGCGCCCGGGCCATCCGCGATTCCGAGTCCGGCGAGGTCCTGTTTCATGTCGGTTCCATCGTCGACATTTCGGACCGTCGGACGGCTGAACTGGAGCTGCGCCAACTGAACCACCGTCTGGAGGAACGGGTCAGCGAGCGGACGGTTGCCCTCCAACTCTCCAACGAACTGCTTCGCGAGGAAGTCCTGGAACGCCAGCGCCGCGAAAAGGTGGAGCACGCGCTGTTCCGGATTTCCGAAGCCATCCACCTCGCCGAGTCCCTGGAAAACCTATACCCGCTGATCCACGCCACCGTGCAGGAACTGATGCCGGCGCGGAACTTCTTCATCGCCCTCCATCATCCGGAGACCGACGTCCATCATTTTGTCTACCACGTTGACCAGCGCGATCCGAAGCCCAGGCCCCGCCAGCTTCGAACGGGCATGACGGCCCATGTCTTCAGAACGGGCCGCGCACTGCTGGCCGACCGCGATTCCATGCTCCGACCGGCCGGAAGCCGCCTGGGACAGGACTGGGCCGTGGAGAACGGAACCCCTTCCGCGGTTTGGCTTGGGGTGCCCCTGATCGCCAACGGCCGGACCATTGGGGTCATGGTGGTGCAGGACTACGAAGACGAAAAGGCCTACAGTGAAGCCGAGCAACGTCTCCTGGCATTCATCGGAGAACAGACGGCGGTAGCGATCTCGCGCAAGCGTGCCGAGCAGGCCTTGCGGGAATCCGAGGCCAGGCACAGAGCGCTGTTTGAGGGCACCAGCCAGGGCGTTTTCCTGCAGGACGGCGACACCATCACCGCCGCCAACCCCGCCGCGGCGCGCATGCTCGGCTATTGCGCCAGTGACATGATCGGCCACACGCCCGCCGAGTTCTCGGCCCCCGTACAAGCCGGCGGCCGACCTGCGGAGGAACTGGCCGCGCATTACCTCCGGCAGGCCCTCGAAACGGGCAGCGTCCGGTTCGATTGGATTGGACGCCGCGCGGACGGTTCCGAGCTGCCCATGGAAGTCACGCTGACGGTCATCGATCAGGGCGGTCGCCGGATGGTCCAGGCCGTGATCAACGACATCACGGAGCGCCGCCGTCAGCTCCAGGTGGCCCAGGCGCTTTACCGGATTTCAGAGGCCATCCATGAGGCGGAGTCGCTGGAACAGCTCTACCCACTGCTCCACGGCGTGGTGTCGCTGCTGATGCCGGCCCGAAACTTTTACATCGCCATCTACGATTCGGCGACCGAACTCCTGTCCTTTCCCTACTACGTCGACGAACGCGATTCCCAGCCGCCACCCCGGCGGCTGGGCAACGGGTTCACCGAACACGTCATGCGGACCGGCGAGCCGCTTTTGGCCAATCCCGTCCGCATGGCGGAGATCCGGGTGCAGGATCAGGTCGAGGCCATCGGTTCTCCCGCCGCCCTCTGGCTGGGCGTGCCGCTCACCGTCCGCGGGGTCACGTTTGGCACCATGGCCGTGCAGGACTACCACGACGTCGAGGCCTACGGCGAGGAGGAGGCGCGCCTCATGATGTTCGTCGCGGAGCAGACCGCGCTCGCCATCGAGCGGAAACGCGCGGACGACGCCTTCCGTCAACGTCACGGCGAACTGGTCACCCTGCTGAACCACCTTCCGGGATACGCCTTCTTCAAGGACGCCGTCGGCCGGTATGTCCTCGCGAACGAGAACTTCGCTGCCACCCTGGGCCACTCCCCGGAGACCATCGCCGGCCGGACCGACCGCGACCTGCTCCCAGCGGCCGACGCCGAGCAGCAGCGCGGGGAGGACGAACGCCTGATGCACTGCGGGGAAACCCTCCACGTTGGAGAACAGCCCATGACCAACGATGGACGGACCTTCTGGGTGGAAACCATCAAGGTGCCTCTAAAGAATGACGCAGGCGAGGTCGTTGGCATCCTCGGACTGGGCTTTGACGTCACGGAACGCCGCCGGGCGGAACTGGAACTTCGCCGGGCGCTCGAACGGGAGCAGGAGCTCGGACGGATGAAGAGCAATTTCACCTCGCTCGTATCGCACGAATTCCGGACGCCCCTGGGTGTCATCGGATCCAGCGCCGAGATCCTCCGCGACTATTTTGACCAACTCACCGCCGACGAACGCATCGAACACCTCAACACCATCTGCAAGCACACCCGTCGGATGGGCAACCTGATGGAAGAGGTGCTGTTGTTGAGCCGGTTCGACGCCGGGCGCACCGAGTTCCAGGCCCAGTCGCTCGACCTTCGCGAATTCTGCCGCCGGGCGGTGGCGGAAGTGGTGTCGGCCACGGGACGCTGTTGTCCGGTGGATCTCCAGGTGTCCACGGGGCTGGAGGACGCCACGGGAGACGACCGATTGCTCCGTCACATCCTCATCAACCTGCTGGTCAACGCCGTCAAATACTCCGAGCCCGGATCCCAGGTGACCCTCCGGGTCCATCGCCAGGAGGCCGACGCCGTGTTCGAGGTGCAGGACCGCG
>JBGAPN010000162.1:0-10498 GCA_044221235.1 Limisphaerales bacterium | reverse complement strand
CGCCGTCACGGTGATCTCGCCCCCGAACAATCCGCCCGATCCGTACACCCATCCGTCCAGCCCCCAGCGGAGTCCGTTGACCCGCGCCTGGAAATTGTGGGTGGCAAAGCCGGAAAGAAGGCGGCGTCCCGACCAACCGCCTGAACTTCCCCGGATGGGTTCGAACAGCCAGACGTCCGGGGCGGCACAAACCAGGACACCGTTCCTCCAGGCCATCAACCCGGTGGGAAACGGCAGGTCGGAGGTCACCACCTCCGCGGTGTCATACTGCCCATCTTCGTCGCGATCGGACAGGACCTTGATCCGGCCGCCGGGCCTTCCCTGGCCGTCGAGACCGCTCGGATAATCCCGCATCTCGCAGACCCAGAGTCGTCCATCGGCCCCGAAATCCACGGCGACGGGCGACTCAATCAGCGGTTCCGAAGCCACCCGTTCCACCCGCATTCCGGCGGCCGTTCGGAAGGCGAGCAACGCTTCGGCCGGCGAACGGGGCGGCGGGAAATTCGCTTCCCGCGGATCGAACTCGTAGGACTTGGGAATCAGGTCCCTCACCGCCTGGATGATCTGGTCCTCGATCTCCGGCGACAGCCGCTGGGGCCGGTCATAGTACCACAGTGAGGTCTCGGCCTCGTAGCCGCCCTCGCTGAGAATGCGGCGGGACGGAATGTAACACGGCACATCATTGGCGTAGGCGTTTACCCAGATCCGGTCGGACTTGAGTTCGCGTTTCAACCGGAGGGAATAGTCCACCACCACTTCGCCACCCAGGAACACCATCGCGAGCTGGTTGCCGAAGGTCCAGGTTTGAACCGGATAGGGGAGGGCCGGTGGCAGCGTTTCACCACGGTCCATCCGGGCCAGCCAGCGTCGCGCATGATGTCCCACGATTCCCCCATTGGTCGCCCGGCGTTCCCACTCGGCCCGGGTGAAGTGAGGTTGGAAGGGAAGTTCGAGGGTCTTGAGCCGGCAGGCGGGGGAGTTGGAGAGTTCCGTGAGGGGCAGCGTGAGCAGGCGGCCGGCCTCCAGCGCGAGGGACTCCCCGTGCTGGTTGACCAGGTCCAGTGTTCCGCGGGGATCCGGATTTGAATCGGCACCGCATCCGATGCCCACCAGGGCAATGACGCCGGGGTTGTCGCGTTCCAGTGACAGCGCGGCCACCCCGGCCCAGTCGCCGTGCACGGCGTTCACGTCGCCGCTGAGCGTGGTGCAGTGGCAGGCGTAGCTGACGAACATGGCGCGCAACCGGCCATCGGCATCGGTGACGCGGAGCAATGGGAGGTCATGGTCGACCGGACCGCCAGCCGTGCGCCGGTTTTTTGCGAACCGGACCGCACCGCGTCCCCAGGCGAGGTGCGATGGCCGGCGGTCCCGCAGGGCGTCCACGGCGGCCGCTTCGAGCCGGTCGGTGAAGAATCGGGTGTACGCGTCAATCAGGGCCTGGTCCTCCGGCGGAATGTCGCGTCCAAAAATGTTGGGAGCCGCGCCCGTCAGGCAGGGGGCGCTGTGGGTATGGGTAACCAGGATTGCAACCCGCTCCGGCCCGATCCGCAGGCGCTTCGAAAGCCGGTTTCGGATGTCTTCGGTGATCGCTCCAGGCAGGATGCAGTTATCAACGGTCAGAAGGACGGCGGCGTCCGGGTCCGACCCGATGGCAAGGGCCCTGGCATGGATTCGCTGCAGGACGTTGGTGGCTGCGGGCAACTGGGCCCGGGAGGCGTAGCCCATCAGGGGAACACCGGCGGTGGGGCTGATGTCCACCCGCGAGACGCCCACCGGCAGGAGAGGGCCGGACGTCTCGGCCGCGAGGATGGACCTTCCGGGAAGAACCAGGAGAAGGGCCGTGATCCCGGGAACGGCGCGCAGGAGGAACCTGCCAGCGCGAAGCCACCGAAAGGGGCGAGTGTTCACTCGTCCACGTTGGTCAGTGCCGGCGTCGATGGGAAGCGGATTGGTGGCGCCGGCGCGGAATTCCGAAGGTAGGGATACAGCGCCTGCGGCCCCATCTGGATCCCTCTTCGCTCCAGCATGCCCCACGGGCCTAAGCGATTCCCCTCTCGCACCACCTCCATCCCCCGATCCGCGCCCTGTCCTCCACGCGCGTTTGCGGAGGGAAGGGGACCTGACGCCGTCGTGCCCCGCCTTGCGGGTACCCTCAGTTTTGCTTCCCGCCGAGGGTCAGGGTAGGGGCCTGGGCGGCGTCCGAGGTGGACGGGAGGCGGTCGCGTTCGAAGTCCTGATAGTCGCCATTGGCACTGAAGTGGATTTCGCTGTGGCCATCGGCGAACAGATAGGTCCGCATCCAGCCCGGCCGGTCGGGATTGCCGCTCGCAAAGGCCTGCTTCTCGCGCAGGACGATCGTCCGGGCGGGATCCCCCAGCGTTGCCATGGAGCCCCGGTAGATCAGTTCAAATTGGTCGGGGGTGAGCCCGGCGACATCCTCGTCGGTCTCGAAGAATTTCGCGGCGTCCTCAAGGCTCGACGGGTACTGGTCGTTGTGTTCCGAGGCATATTTGAAGAAGGCTGTACCCCAGGCTTTTGCGTAGTTCAGACGCGCCAATCCCATGCGCTTGTGCTCTTCCATGGCCTCCCGCTCGTTGTCCCCGGCAGGTCCCGCATTGGCGGTCCGGGCCTTGAGACGGGCGTTTTCACGTCGGAGTCCCTCCATTTCGGCCGCGAGGCGTCTCAACGCGGCCACTTCTCCGCGCAGCCGAAGGAGTTCTCCGGAGGGACCCGGCTCGACCGCGGCGACCGCATCCGTGCCGGTGGACATGGGAATGGCCGGCTGAGGGGTCCTGAGGCGGGTGACCTCGGCTTGCAACCGGTGGTTTTCCCGCTGTTGGAGGAGCAACGTTCCGGTCACGGCGGCGACGCTGAGGGCGGCGACGGTGAGTTTGATTTTGGCGGTGGCCATAAGAGAGAGGAGTCCGGCAGAGGAGATGGCGGCCGAAGGCAGGACCAGGGCTCCCACTCCGGAGAGGATCGACGTTCCCAGGCCCATGGGGGCCATCTGAACCGCGTTCGCAGTGAGCGCGCCGGCCAAGGTGGCGGAGGGAACGGCGAGCCCCCGGGCGACGAAGACTTCCCGGAGGCGTTCAAGGGCGCGGTGGACCCGCTTCTGGGCCGCTTCCTCGGTCCATCCCAGCCGTTCCCCGATTTCCCGGGCCGATTTCCGTTCAAAGAACCGCAGGAGAATCGCGTGGCGATCGGCTTCAGTCAGTTCGGCGAGGACATGATCCAAATGAGGCGCCACGTGGTCCCAAACAACGTCGACCTCTGCGGCAGGGGGTTCCTCCATGGTGGCGGCCTTCTGTTCGCGGTCGCGACGTCGCTGCTCGGTGCGGATGGTGGAAACGGCGAGATGGCGCGTGGTGGTGTGCAGCCAACCCGAGAGTGGGACTCCGGATTCCAATTTGGAGGCGACAGTCCGGGCGTCCCGGGCGAGAGCCACGAACACGCCCTGGGTGACGTCCTCCGACAGATGCGAGTCCACCACCAGCCGGCGTGCCGCGGAGAAGACCAGGTCAATGTGGCGCCGGACCAACTCCGCGAAGGCCATTTGTGACTGGCATTCCGCGTACTCCCGAAGCAGGCCCTGGTCGGACTCGTTGTTCACCCCTCCCCGTTAGCCGCCGATCCCGAAACCGGACACACATTTTTTGATCCCCGATTCGATGTCCCACCTGGGACATGGAATCGGGAGGCATCCTGTGGATCGGGTTCGAACATTGTAAAAGAGCCCGGGGGCGGGCGCATGGGAGGCCCATAGCCTTAATCCCGGATACCCGTCCCTGGGACCCGGAATCTGAATCGGAATCTGGATTTTGGAATTTGGAACGTTTAGGCCGTCACAATCCCTCCGGCCAGGTGTCCTGGGGCGCGTATCCCAGCAATCGCCGGGCAGGCCCGGGATCAAAGCGGTCCTGGGCCCGGGGACGGCTGGCGGCAAACACCATTGCATAACCCAGGGGACCGGGAGTTTCGACGGCGCAGGCAAAGAAACGCCCGGCGTCGCCCGGACTCAGGTAGACATCCTGAGCCCAGGATTCCGCGGCGATCTCGCGCTGCTGTTCCACGGTGCGGGGACACCATCCCAGCCGGACGGCAACCACGTCCAGACCGTGGGTCATGGCAAATCCCTGTCCGATCGACTCCAGGAACATCTTGGCTGCCGCATACCAGTATCGGGGACTGGGCAGATCCGACGTCGTCACCGGGATTCGTCCCTCGCGCTGCTGCCACCAATTGACCTGCCCAGAACTGGCGAGTACCAGGCGGCGAACGCCGGCCAGTCGGGCGCTTTCAAGGACGTGATACACCCCGAGCAGGTTATTCGGGAGAATCTCGGCAATAAAATCGGCATCATCGGGCGTCGCCGCCAGGTGCACGAGGCAGTCCATTCCGACCATGGCGCGCTCCAGGGCGGCGCGATCGAGCAGGTCGCCCTGAACGAACTCCTTGGGCCCGCCTTCCGAAACCGGCACGCGGTCAAAACCACGGACACGATGCCCGCGTTGCATCAACTCCGTGACCACGGCGCGGCCGATTCTCCCGGAAGATCCGGTGACCAGGACGGAAGACATGGGCGGAGGCTCGCGCAGGAGTCCTCCGCGTTTCAATGCGGATCAATCCCAGCCCTGTTCCCGCCACCAGACTTCCAGTTCGTCCGCCCCGAAATCCGCGAGGATCCGACCATCGGCGTCCATGGAGGGAGCCCGGGTCTGGTCGGTAAGCGCGTGCATTTCGCGGCGGGCTTCGATGTTGCGGATGACGTCCAGCACGTCGTACCGGATGCCTCTTTGGTCGAGCCACTCGATGGCTTCGTCACACCAGGGACAGCCGGGCTTGATGAACAGACGGATGGATTCAGGACGCATCGGAATGGTCGATCAGGAATGCAAGGCGAACAGCGACGGATCACGTAACAACGCCGTCAGGGTATCACGCCGGCGGGAATCGTCACGACCCGGCGCGTACGGCGGTTCATTCCGTCATGATGGTGTCGCTGTGCTCGTAAGCCGGGGCGCAGCAGCATAACAACCGCAGGCTGCCGGATCCGGTGTTCCAGAGTTTGTGACGCCGGCCCGGCGGGATGGCCACCGCGTCCCCGGCCCGGACCTCCCGGATGACGCCCTCGATATGCATCCGCCCGATGCCCTCGGTGATGAAATAAATTTCCTCCGTCCGCACATGGTAGTGCTCGGTGGTGGACTGGCCCGGGCCTAGACGGGCCTCGGCCAGGCTCTGATTGCGGATCCCGGAGTTGCGGTGGGCCAACAATTCCCGGATCTCCGAACCGTCCTTGGTCACAAAGGCCGGAGCCTGGTCGAGGTTGACGACGTCCATCGCCTGCGAAGCTGTCTTGGCATGCGACTGCCGGCAAGCGAAGGTGTCCGCCATGAAACATTCTCCGGGATTCCTCAAGCTGGTGGATGATGCCAGGTCCCGCGTCCGTGAAATCAATGTGGACCAGGCCCGGGCGCGGCTGCGGGAGAATCCGGCCGCCGTGCTGGTGGATGTCCGGGAAGACGCCGAATGGGCCGCCGGCCACGCCCGGGAGGCCGTGCATCTGGGGCGTGGCATCCTGGAGCGGGATTTGGAGGCCAAGTATCCGGACAAAAACGTGGAACTGATCCTGTATTGCGGAGGCGGGTTCCGAAGCGCCCTTTCGGCCGACTCGGCGCAAAAGATGGGCTACACCCAAGTCTGGTCCCTGGCCGGTGGATTTCGGGCCATGAACGAGGCGGGCTGGCCGATGATCTGAGACTTTCGGATTGCCCGCTGCGTTGATCTGAATAGCTTCCGCCCTCCGTTGGCCGATGGTGTAAAGGTAGCACAGGGGTCTTTGGAGCCCTTAGTCATGGTTCGAATCCATGTCGGCCAGCCAATCCAAAATCAGGAATGGCGGCGGGAAGCCGCGTGAACGTGGGCCGGCTATTTTTTCCATGGATGGCGGAGTCCAGCCCAGGCGAGAAGGGCCAATCCTACCGGGGTTCCCGTGATGGAGGTCGGCACCGCGGCCACCGCTCCCAATAGGATCCCCTTCCACAGCGCCGAGCGCCGTCGGTCTCCATTTCGGTGACGCTGGATGAAGTACACCGCCAGAAACACGGTGAGAAAACTCAGCGGAATGGTCAGGAGCCACAGTTCCGGACCGGCGAAATCGGGGAGCATCCAGAGGTTGTCCACCGCGACCAGTGCCAGGGCCGAGGCGGGGTGAAACGCGGTCCGTCCGGGCGGCGGCGAAGGCTGGGGATCCGGGCCATGTCCCGGATCCTCCCGCGGCAGGACCTCCGGGATGGTCACCGTGGGGGGACGGGGTGGCGGATTCATTGGGAAATGGGTTCGCACATTCGGGGCCCCGATGCAACGGGAGGTAAGGGTCAACCTGCACTGCTTCCCTCCGTTGACGCCTTGGCGCACCTGATTCACGTTGGCCCGACATGAAGGTTTCCACCCTGACTCTTCTTGCCTCGTTGGTTGCCCTGGATGCCGGTGCCGCGGACTGGCCGCGATTTCGGGGTCCTGAATACAATGGCGTTTCGCCCGAGAAGAACTGGCTGGGGGCCTGGCCGGGCGGACAACCCAAACAGCTTTGGAAAAAAAACGTCGGCACCGGCTACTCCTCGATGAGCGTGGCCGGCGGAAAACTCTACACGGTGGGAAATGCCAAGGACACCGACACCCTCTATTGCTTCGACGCCCAGACCGGTGCGGAGGTGTGGAAGTTCTCGTATCCCCAAAAGCTGGACCCGAAGTATTACGAGGGCGGGCCGAGCGCGACGCCCACGGTTGCGGAGGGCAGGGTGTACTTCATCAGCAAGCAGGGTGAAGCACGGTGTCTCGATGCCGCGACCGGCAAGGAACTCTGGCTGCGAAACCTTCGGAAGGAGTACGGGGTGGAAGAGCCCGAATGGGGGTTTGCCGGTTCACCGCTGGTGCAGGGCAACGTGGTGTTTTTCAATGCCGGCTCCCATGGGATCGCCTTGGAAACCGGCAAAGGAGACAAGATCTGGGCGTCCGGCAAGGATGCCTCGGGGTACGGCTCCCCGGTGCCGTTTCCGTTCAACGGCAAGCCGGCGCTCGCCATCTTCGCCGCCAAGTCGCTGGTGATTGTGGATGCCAAGTCCGGGCAGGAGTTGTCCCGTTTCCCGTGGGAAACCATGTACGACGTGAACGCCCCGGATCCGGTGGTCGTGGGGAAAAACCTCCTGGTGACCTCGGGGTACAAGTTTCTGGAGGGTCCGGGCACCGGCGCTTCGGCGGCTCTGGTGCGTCCAAATCCCGGCAAGGGGGAACGCCTCTGGTTTTCCAAGGAGCTCGCCAGCCAGCTGTCCACCCCGGTCTACCTCGACGGCTACCTCTACGGCATCAGTGGCAACGGGGACCGGCCCGGCAACCTCCGGTGTCTGGATGCCCGGACGGGCGAGGTGAAATGGAGTTCTCCGGAGGCGCCCATGGGCAATCTGATCGCCGCTGACGGAAAATTGATCTGGCTGACCGGCGGCGGGGAACTGGTGGTCGTGAAGGCCAGTCCGACCGGCTACCAGGAGATCGTCCGGAGCCAGGTCACCGGCGGAAAGGTGTGGACTGAACCCGTTCTGTCGAATGGCCGCCTTTACGTCCGCAATTCGAAGGGAGTCGTGGTGGCGGTCGTCGTCCGTGGTACCGGACCCCTGCAGTGATGTGGGTGGCTGACGGTACTGATCGGTGGGTGTGGTGTCGGGCTCCAGCTCCGGGCGGCTGCCCGTTTGACCGGGTGTAACCCCCCTGTTACAACCGCGGCCGCCGATGAAGAAGTCCCCCGCGAAATCCGCGTCCAAGTACCGCCGCATCCTGCTTAAACTCAGTGGCGAGGCTCTTGGGGGAGAAGCGGGATCGGGAATATCTCCGGAGGCCGTGCACGACATGGCCCTACAGGTGGCCGAAGTCCGCCAGTTGGGAGTCGAGGTCGTGATTGTCGTGGGCGGTGGCAACATCTTCCGCGGCATCCAGGGCAGCGAGAAGGGCATTGAACGGGCGACGGGCGACTACATGGGCATGCTGGCCACGGTGATCAATGCCCTGGCCCTCCAGGATGCCCTGGAAAAGAAAGGGGTGAACACCCGGGTCCTGAGCGCCATTACCATGACCGCGATCGCGGAGCCGTTCATCCGCCGGCGCGCCATCCGCCATCTCGAGAAAGGTCGGGTCGTGATCTTCGCCGCCGGAACGGGAAATCCCTTCTTCTCGACCGATACCGCTGCGGCCCTTCGCGCCAACGAGATGGGGGTGGAGGCCGTGCTCAAGGCCACCAAGGTCGACGGGATTTACGACAAGGATCCCAAGAAATTCCGCGATGCGAAGCGTTACGACCAGATTTCCTTCGCGGAGGCCCTGGAGAAGCGACTCAAGGTCATGGATGCCGCTGCGTTTGCGCTCTGTCAGGACAATCGCATGCCCATCATCGTCTTTGACTTCTTCCGGCCCCACAACCTGCTGCGGGTGGTGACCGGCGAAAAGGTTGGAACCCTGGTCACCAACTGACTGCAGTCCACTCCGCCCATTCCTGAATTCCCATGATCGACGACATTCTGCTCGAGACCGAAGAGAAGATGCTCAAGACCGAAGAGCATCTGGTTGGACAGTTCGCCGGTGTCCGCACCGGAAAGGCCTCCCCGGCGCTGATTGAGAACGTCCATGTGGAAGCCTACGGCTCCACGATGCGGTTGCGGGAGCTCGCCACCATTTCGGCGCCCGAAGCGCGAATGCTCATGGTTCAACCGTTCGATGCGGGCAACACCAAGGCCATCGAGAAGGCGATCCAAAATGCCAATCTCGGCCTGAATCCCGCCACCCAGGGCAAGTTCATCCGGATCGTCCTTCCGGATCTCAGCACCGAACGCCGGGCGGAATTCGTGAAGCTGTGCAAGCGGATCACCGAGGAGGGCCGGGTCGCCATCCGCAATGAGCGCCGGCAGGCCATGGAAGCGCTCAAGAAAGCCAAGAACGAGGGGGTGTCGGAGGACGAGGTGGAGACCGCTGAAGCCGAGGTGCAAAAGCTGACCGACCAGTACATCGCCAAGCTGGACCAGCACCTGGCCCACAAGGAGAAGGAAATCCTCACGGTCTGACCAGGCCCGGTCGGGCCGCAGTGCCCTGCGGCCCCAATCCATCTGTCGTCGATCCGGACCACCCCTGCGCGCATCGCGGGAAGCTTCTGAGGCCAGGACCTCGACGTGTCTTTCCACCCGTTCTCCAGTCTTCCCGGCGGCCCAGGGGTTGGTACTGTCGTTGGACGCAATGAAGACTGCTTTGCTGTTTGCGGGCCAGGGGGCCCAGTGTGTCGGAATGGGCCGGGACTTTTCGCAAGCCTCACCCTCGGCCGCGGCCTTGTTTCAGCAGGCCAACACCCTCCTGGGTTATGATCTCAGCACCATCGCTTTTTCCGGTCCCGAGGAGGAGCTGACGCGGACCGAGAACGCCCAACCTGCGATCTATCTGGTCAGCTGGGTGGCCATGACGCTGTTGCGTGAGCGGGTGCCGGATTTGGAGTTCCAGGCGACGGCGGGGTTGTCGCTGGGCGAATTCACCGCTCTCGCCGCCGCGGGAGCATTCACGTTCGAGGAGGGACTGCGGGTGGTGCGCGCACGGGGTCGGTTCATGCACGAAGCCTGCGAGGCCACCCGGGGCGGAATGGCTGCCGTCATCGGGTTGTCCGAGGAACTGACCCGGCAGGCCTGCGAAGCCACCGGAGTGACGGTTGCCAATTTGAATTGTCCCGGCCAAATCGTGATTTCCGGTGAGGAATCCCGCATTCCGGCGGCAATCGAGGCCGCCAAGGCCAAGGGGGCCCGGAAGGCGATCCCCCTGACGGTCGCGGGGGCCTACCATTCGCCACTCATGCAAAGCGCGCAGCCCAAGCTGGCGGCCGAACTGGCCCAGGTTCGACTCTCGCCGCCCCGGGTTCCGGTGATTGCCAACGTGACGGCCCGGCCGCATGGAGACCCGACCTCCCTGGTGCAGTCGCTCGTCGACCAGGTGACCCAGTCCGTCCGCTGGGAGGACTCCATGCGGCATCTGCTGTCCGAAGGATTCACCCGCTTCATTGAACTCGGGCCCGGCACGGCGTTGAGCGGCTTCATGAAGCGGATCGACAAATCGGTTCAGGTTCTGAATGTCGGCGATGTGGGAAGTCTTGACTCCACCGTGGCGGCCCTGACTCCGGCATGACCTGACCCTTCACTACTTTCCCCGGGCCGCCATTGCCTGCGCGAAGGGGATCTCATTAAGCTTTCCCCATGAATCTCGAAGACAGTCTTGGTGACATCCTCCGCAAGGCGCGAATTTCCACGCAGACGTCCGCGGAAACAGCGGCCCAGGCGGCAGGCTTGTCCCCGGAAGTGTATGCGGGATTTGAGAATTCCGGGCAGGCGCCGGCTGGAACCCGATTCGGGCCGCTGGGCCAGCTGCTGACTCTCGATGGGGCCCGTTTGGAGGCCCAGAGCCGGGGTTGGCGTCC
>JBGAPN010000161.1:0-10816 GCA_044221235.1 Limisphaerales bacterium | reverse complement strand
GTTGCTGTTCCTGGAGCCGAGGGGAAGTCTTGCAGACTCCTTTGAGTTCCTTTCCCAGCTCGACAGGGCCGAGGAACGACTCTTTCCGGGGTATGCCCGTTTTGAAGTGTCCTTCGACCAACGGGTGCTTTCCGAGCGATTCTCCCTTCGCGGCGCCCTCGAGCGGCAGAAGGTGCGTGCACTGGAAAAGTATGTTCAGGAAGGCCGGGCCCTGATGGCGCGGGCGGTTCACGCCGAACCGTCTGCCGAGTCAACCGCCTTTGCCAGTTCCGCCGTGGAAGCCGCCCTTCTGGATCCGGAACACCTCGCGGCCGTCAAGCTGGCACTCAAGACCAAGAGATTGCCGCTGACTCCGGAGGACCTCGAGGTGCAGAACGACACCCAGCGTCCCCTGCACGACCGGTTTTCAACGGGGTTTTCGGGGATACCGCTTTCCGAATACTACCGATCATACCCGTCCCGGTGCGGGCTGTCCCGGGACATGGTCCGTCTGGCGGAATTCCTGGTGGCCAACCGGCGGGCGTTCAAACGGTTCACGGCGGCGGCAATCAATGACGAAGTGGTGGTGCGGGAGTTCGCGGCGCTGTGCGGCGATGAGCAGCATTTGCGGGCGTTGTACGTGTTCACCTGCGCCGATCGTGCGGAATGGGATTCCGAGGCGTCGAATCCGGCACGCTGGTCCAACACCCGCGAGCTGTTCGACATGGTGCTTTCACAATTCCGGCCGGCGAACGACCCCACCCGGGCGCTCACTGCAGCGGGATTCTCCCGGCAGGAACTGACGATTCTGAAGGACTTCGGATCCGCCTTCTTCGGCGGGCGTTACCGCCATTATGCCAACCGATTTGGAAGCCAGTTGGTGCGCATGGCGGGCGACGAAGAGGAGGTTTCCCCGCGGGCGATTCTGCTCCGGGACGGCGCGGCGGTCATCCTGGGTGTGGCGGCGCGGGACTACCGGGGACTCGCCGCAACGATCAGTGGTGCCCTTTGGCACCAGCGGGTGGACGTCCGGCAGGCCCACCTATTCTCGGCCATCAATCACAGTCTGGCGCTGGATTTCTTCCATCTTCAGCCCATGGACCGGACCCTCTCGGCGGAACTTCCCCGCTGGGTGTCCGAGGCGATCCGTCAGCGCCAGTACATCAGCGACGCGGACGAGGCGTTGCTGCCGCCGGCGCGGGGCGTTGTTTCCCTCCGCGGTTGGCGCCCGGGACAGTTCTGTCTCCAGTTCGAAAGCACCCAGGATTCCTCCGGTCTAATCTATGCACTCACCTACAAGGTATTCCGGCACCTCCGAGCCAACATCTTTGCCTTGAGCGCCCACAAGACCGCGTCGGCGGCCTATGTGGCTGTGTACTTGAGTCTTCCGTCTGACCTGGGGGAAGAGGAAGCCGCGCAGCTCGTGGCCGAGCGGTTTTGAGATTTGGGTCCGATGGAGGATCCGACCGTTGGCCGGTTCACCCCATTGGATGCCGGCTAAACCCAGTCGATCGTGTGGGATAAACGAGTGCGGCTGGAAGGGTCTGGAGTAATGAAGGTTATGGGGTTTGGTGGCCTGGGACTGGTTGGGAACCGTTGAAAACGACCTCGGAAAAGCGAGGCATTTCGCCACATTCATGCAGTTTTCAATTGCTTGGAATCTTCGGCTCATGAAGTAAATAGCGCGTTGGTTCCTGGAATCAGTGACGGCAGCCCACGGCTGCAGTTCTGGTTCCTGCCGGGGTCCACGATCCTGGTAAAGGAGGTTAGTTTGGTTGTTTGGGTTAGGCGGGCACCGCGAGGTGCCCGCTTTTTCCTTTCGTAGCCTGCCCGTCTTCGCCGTCGGGAAAAACGCCTTCACCCACCGGAGACCTCCGCCTACTCTCGCGGCCCCTCGTCGCAGGGAAACCAGCCATGGCTAAACTCACGGTCCACGATCTCAACGTTTCCGGACAGCGTGTGCTTGTCCGCGTCGATTACAACGTCCCGATGGAAGAAAAGGACGGAAAAATGGTCATCAACGACGTGACCCGTATTCGCGAGACTCTTCCGACCCTCCGGCTCCTCATCGAAAAGGGAGCCCGGATTGTCCTGGCGGCCCATCTCGGGCGTCCCGACGGAAAGCGGGAACCCTCCCTCAGCCTGAAACCCGTTGCCGAGAAACTGGCCGAATTGATGGGCCGTCCCGTCCAGTTTGTTGACCAGTGTGTGGGCGAAAAGGCGGAGGCCGCCGCCAAGGCACTGAAGGAAGGTGAGATTCTCCTGCTCGAGAACGTCCGGTTCCACGCCGAAGAGGAGGAGAACGACCCGGTTTTTGCCGCGCGCCTGTCGCTCCTGGCCGATGCCTATGTCAACGACGCCTTTGGAGCCGCCCATCGCGCCCATGCGTCCACCTGCGGGGTGGCCCGGATCATTTCGGCCTGGGGCGGGCGTTGCGCCGCGGGGTTGCTCATGGAGCGAGAGCTCAAGTTCCTGGGTGAGGAGCTTGAGAATCCCGCCCGTCCCTTCGTGGTCATCCTCGGGGGCGCCAAGGTTTCGGATAAGATCAAGGTGATCGACCGCCTTCTGGAAAAGGCCGACACCATTCTCATCGGCGGTGCCATGGCCTATACCTTCAAACTCGCGCACGGCCAGAAGACCGGAAAATCCCTGGTGGAGCCCGAACACATCCAGACCGCCCTGGATGCGGAAGCGAAGGCGAAGGAGCGCGGAGTCCGCTTTGAATTGCCGAACGACAATGTCATCGCCGGTCTCAAGGACACTGGAAAACTCAACAAGAAGGGCAAACCGGTGCTGGAACCCGTGGATCCCCGGATCAATACCGGCACCGACATTCCGGCCGATTGCGAGGGATTCGACATCGGCCCGGCCACCTCGGCCCGGTTCGCTTCCATCATCCAGTCTTCCCGGACGATTCTCTGGAATGGCCCCATGGGAATGTTCGAAGACCCCCGGTTCGGAGAAGGCACCCTGGCCGTGGCGAAGGCAGTGGCGGCCGCAACCGCCAGTGGCGCGAAGTCCATCATTGGTGGAGGCGACTCGGTGAAGGCGATCAACAAGGCGAAACTCGGCGACAAAGTGACCTTCATGAGCACCGGAGGTGGCGCCAGCCTTGAATTCCTCGAGGGAACCCCACTGCCGGGAGTGACCTGCCTGGACGACAAATAGGCTGAAATCACGGGAGGTGGTGGTCGGAACGGGGGCGTTTGCCCCCAAAAACCCCTTTGACGCACTGCCGGGGGCCGGTAACGTCCGCGCTCCGTTTCTCAACGGCCGACCCGCATGGACAAAGAGCGCAAACTGATCATTGCCGGCAACTGGAAGTGCAACAAAACCGTTGCCGAGGCACTGAGCCTGGTCAACGACCTCCGCCGCGAGCTGGTCGCGGTGAAGGAAGTGGACATCGTCTGTTGCCCGCCCTTTACGGCCTTGGATGCCGTGTCGAAGGCGATTCTGGATTCCAACATCCGCCTGGGAGCCCAGAACATGGGCGACCACGGATTTGGCGCGTTCACCGGGGAAACCGCCGCGGGGATGCTCAAGGAATTCTCCGTGGGCTACGTCATCCTGGGGCACAGCGAACGTCGTCAGTATCAAAAAGAATCCGACGCGCTGGTGGCCAAGAAGGCAGCGGCGGCCCACGCCGCCAACTTGATCCCCATCGTTTGTGTGGGAGAGACTTTGGCGGAACGCGAAGGCGGGATCACCAATCAAGTCGTCGAAACCCAGGTGAAGGGCTCCCTCGCCGGTCTGTCGGCGGAGCAGGTGGAACGTACGGTCGTCGCGTATGAGCCCGTCTGGGCCATCGGCACGGGAAAGACGGCGACCACCGCCCAGGCCCAGGAGGTTCATGCTTTCATCCGCAAGGTGGTTTCCGGGCTGCATGGCGATTCCGTGGCACGCCGGGTCCGCATTCAGTACGGCGGCAGTGTAAAACCCAACAATGCCCGGGAACTCATGAGCCAGCCGGATGTCGACGGCGCGTTGGTGGGTGGCGCCAGTCTCGAAGTCCGGAGCTTCGCCGACATCATTAAGAATTCGATCTGACTCCGACCATTTCCGTCGCATGCAACTTCTTCTCACGCTGCTCACGTTCGTCTTGGTGGTCTGCTGCCTGTTTCTGGGACTGCTCATCCTGATCCAGCTTCCCAAAAAGGAGGCCGGACTGGGTCAGGCATTCGGGGGAGCGGCGACCGAAGCGCTGTTTGGTGCCGGATCCGGCAACACGCTGACCAAGCTTACCAAGTATTGCGCCGGGGTGTTCATCGTCCTCTGTGTGCTGCTCGCCTGGATGAGTTCCTACGTCGCCCGGAACCGCAATGAGGGCGTCATCCGGGAACTGAACGCGGCGCAAAAGACAACCCCGGCTGCCGTGGCCCCGGCGGTGTCGGCACTCCCGACGAATGCGCTGGTTCCGGCTCCCGCAACCAATGCGGCCCCGGCCGCTGCGAAGTAACCCGGTTTCGATTTCGGTTTCCCGGGTCTCACGTCCGGCCCATTTGCCGGACCGTCGATCCCGCCCGCAGGTCGTCTTGATCTTCCCAGGTCGTCCCGTCACCGTTCGTTGTGATCGTGCGACGCGGCATCCCGGCTCTTCTGTGGTGCCTGGCGATGGCCATTCTCGTTTCGTGCAGGCCGGAGCGCCGGGCCGATCTGGTCATCCTGAACGGGCCGGAGATTGAGACGCTGGATCCCCAGGTGTTGACCGGGCAGGCGGATGGTCGGGTCAGCGGTGCCCTGTTTGAGGGATTCACCCGTTTCAACCCGGTCACGGGCAGGGCGGAGCCGGGCCTGGCGGAGCGCTGGGACATCTCTTCCGATGGGCGCACCTACACGTTCTGGCTGAGGACGAATGCGGCCTTTTCGACCGGCGAGCCGATCACTGCCGATGATTTCGTGTGGTCGTGGCGCCATGCTGTGAATCCCGCCACGGGTGCCGACTACAGCGGGTTTTTCTTTTACGTCCGGGGAGGAAAGGAATTGGTGACGGGTGCGTCGACGAATCTGGAGACGTTGGGAATCCAGGCCACAGGACGCCACACCGCCCAGGTCGAACTGGTCAATCCAACACCGTTCTTTCCCGATCTGTGCGCGATGCGGATCATGGCGGTGGTGCCGCGGTGGACGATCCAGCAGTTCGGCGACCAGTGGGTCCGTGCCGAACCGCTTCCGTGCAGTGGCGCCTTTGAGCTGCAGGCCTGGCGTCCCAACGACCGCATCCGGGTGCGGCGCAATCCCCGTTATTGGGATGTGCAGAATGTCCGGCTCGACGTGGTGGATTATCTTTCGGGGGAGTCGCCTTCGACCGGGCTCAACCTGTTTCTGACGGGAGCAGTCGACGTCGTGATCGAGCGCAATCTCATCCCGCTGGAACTGATCGACGTACTCCGGAAACGACCGGACTTTCACACCTATGACTATCTGGGGACGTATTTCGCCCGCTTCAATACCACGCGTCTCCCATTCAATGATGTCCGCGTGCGCAAGGCGATCAGCCTGGTGGCGGACAAGCGCCGGATTGTCGAACGCATCACCCGCATGGGTGAGAAGCCGGCGAGCACGCTGACGCCGCCAGGCACACCGGGATACACGCCACCGGCCGGTCTCGGGGACAATGCGAGTTCCGCGTCGGGCGAAGCCGAATACGCAGCGGCCCGTGCCGGGAACATCGCCACGGCGAAGCGGTTGCTGGCCGAAGCGGGATACCCCGACGGAAAGGGCTTCCCGTCCTTCTCCTACATGTACAATGCCGGGGGCGGGGGAGGCTCGCGGACTCACGAGCAAATTGGCGTGGAACTGCAGACCATGCTGCGGGACCATCTCGGGATTCAGATGGAGCTGCGGCCGGTCGAATGGAAGACCTACCTGTCCGAGATGTCGTTGCTGAACTATGACATGATTCGCGGGTCGTGGATCGGGGACTATCAGGATCCGACCACCTTTTTGGACACCTTCCTTGCCGACAGTGGCAACAACCGTACAGGCTGGAAGAATCGGGACTACGACCAGCTGCTGGACCAGGCGGCCTCAACGGCGGACCCCGCCCGGCGCATGGAGCTGTTGCAGAAGGCCGAGCTTCTCCTGGTGCGGGACGACGTTCCGATCCTTCCGCTCTATTACTACACCGGGCTATACGCCTTCGACCCGGACCGTGTGGGCGGCATCCACGCCAACCTGACCGATGAGCATCCCCTCTGGGCGATGTACCGGAAACGCTGACGCATTGGACCATGCGCTATTTCCTCCGCCGTCTGCTCCTGGTTCTGCCCCTGACCTGGGTCATCGTGACCCTGGCATTCTTCCTGGTGCGGGTGGCGCCGGGCGGTCCCTTTGACCGCGAACGCAAGCCCGCCTCTCCAGCGGTGGAGCGGGCCCTTGCGGAGAAGTACCACCTGGATGAATCCCTGGCGTCCCAGTATCTGCGTTTCCTGGGATTGAAGTGGGAACGGAAGCCGGACGGAAGCTACGGCAGGGCGCCGGGTGGTCTGATCGTCGGCGATCTTGGACTTTCATTGAAATATAGAAACCACACGGTCGCGGACATCATTCGTCAGGGATTGCCGGTGTCGCTCACGCTGGGTCTTCTCGCCTTTGGCTTTGCCATGGGATTCGGCATTCCCATTGGATTTCTCACGGCCGTTCGGAGGGGACATTTCGCCGATTGGGCGGGGAGTCTGGCGGCGCTTTTGGTGATCTGCGTTCCTGGATTTGTGGTGGGTCCGCTGCTCATCCTGTTTTTCGGCCTCAAGGCGAAATGGTTTCCCGTGGGGCTTTGGGGAAGTCCGCTCCATGCCGTCCTTCCGATGGTGGCGCTCGGATTGTTCTTCGGTGGGCGCGTGGCGAGGTTGATGCGGGAGGGGATGACCCAGGCGCTGCAGAGCGAATACATCCGGACAGCGAGGGCCAAGGGGGCCGGCGAGATTCGTGTCCTGATCCAGCATGCCTTCCCCACGGCGGTGATGCCGGTCGTTTCTTACAGTGGCCCGATGCTGGCAGACCTGCTGACGGGTTCGTTTGTGGTCGAGAACATCTTCCAGGTTCCCGGAATCGGGGTGTTCATGGTGAATTCATCCCTGAGTCGGGACTATACGATGGTCGTCGGACTCGTGATGCTATACGCGGTGATGCTGCTGGTGCTCAACCTTGCGGTGGATCTCGCCTACAGTTTTCTCGACCCGCGTGTCCGCTATGACTGACGCCACGCCACACCTTTCCCCGAACCGACGGGCGTGGCGCCGGCTCCGTGCCAATCGGCCGGCGGTCCTGTCTGCTGCCTTCCTGGCCGTGATCTTCGCGCTTGCGGTGATCGTCCCGATGCTGAGTCCCCACAGTGTGGAGCACGGAACGGATTCCCAGTTTGCGGCACCCGGCGTCTCCCACTGGTTCGGCACCGATGTTCACGGCCGGGACGTGTTCACCCGTACCTTCGACGGCGCGCGCATCTCGCTCCTGGTGGGAGCGGTGGGGGCCGGCGTGAGCCTGGTGATCGGTGTGTGTTGGGGCATGGTGGCCGGATTTGTCGGGGGCCGTCTCGACAACGCGATGATGCGGGTGGTCGACATCCTCTATGCGCTCCCCAGCATCGTGTTTGTTATCGTGCTGATCACGACTCTGGAGGGCTTTGTGAAGGACTGGGTTGCCACTCTTGCCCCGGCGCTCGCCCCAGCAGCCCGCCTGGTGTTTCTGTTTGTCGGCTTGGGAGCGGTGTCCTGGCTCACCATGGCCCGGATCGTCCGTGGTCAGGTTTTGTCGTTGCGGACCCGGCCCTTTGTCATGGCGAGCCAGTCGCTTGGAGCCAGTCAACGGAGGATTCTCTGGAAACACATCCTGCCCAACGTCATTGGGATCGTGATTGTCTATCTCACGCTCACCGTGCCGGCGATCATTCTGTACGAAAGCTTCCTCAGCTACCTCGGACTGGGGGTTCAGCCGCCAGCGGCGAGCCTGGGAACCCTGATTGCCGAGGGAGCCAACCAGATCAATCCCGTCCGGGTCTTCTGGTGGCTGATTGCAGGTCCGGGCGGTGTGCTGGCCTTAACCCTCCTCGCCTTGAACTTTCTCGGCGACGGGCTGAGGGATGCCTTGGATCCCCGCGCCGGATAACGGTGATTCGCGGCTCACATTCCCCCGACGGTGGCGACCTTGAGATCGTCGAACCGGATCGGAGTCCCGGAGAACGGCATCCCCCATACCGAGGCGCGGCCGGCCGGCTGAAGCTTGGACTCGGCGAAGGTCACCAATGGTTCCGCGGGAATCGTTCCGCCATGGGTCCAGGCCAGGCCTTCAATGCGAAATTCCATTTCGCCCAGACGCCGAACCCGGATCCGCAGTTCGGTCCATTCCCCGGACTTCCAAACGAACGGTGCACTGGCCACCACGTTGTCTCCTCGAAGAATCTCAACGGTTCCCTTGGCCGGAGCCACTTGAAGCCTGTATCCGCTCGCTCCGTTCAATCCGATCCCAAAGGTGGGAAACTTGCGCCCGGACTTGGTTGCGAGAATCCGCCCGCTCGCTTCCACGCCGGAAGGCTGGCTCGGTCCAAAGAGAAAACCATAGGACTCCAATGGTGCACCCGGGAGTTCCACAAACCGGTCTCCAGCGTCCTCCCGGACGGCAAACTGGCCATCGAGGACCAGGATCTCGTCCGGCATGGTGCCCGGTTCCGTCTTGCTGAAGTCCTGAAGGTAAAGGGGATCCGCTGCCCAAAGCACACTGCCGAGCATGGCTCCGGTCCAAAACATTCCGACCCGTTTCATTTCGATCGACCTTAGTTTTGGGGCTGCCCCCGGGCAAACCCTCATCCGAACAGATCACGGAATCTCCACGGTGTCTTGCCCGCGAGCCGTGCCATTCCTAGTCTCCGGCACATGCAGTTGACCACGGAGCAGCAGGTTCAGGTTCGCCAATGGCTGGCGGACGGCATGAAATTGTCGGAGGTGCAGAAACGTCTGGAGAGTGAATTTCAAATCCGGCTGACCTACATGGACGTCCGCATGCTGGTGGCCGAACTGCAGGTCATGCCCAAGGACCCCGAGGTGCCCAAGGCGCCACCGGTGCCTGCAGTTCCCTCCGAGCTTCCCTCCGAGCCGGCGGCAGGGCCGGCGCCGGGGATCGGAGGTGTCAAGGTCTCGGTCGACACGGTGACCCGGCCCGGAGCCATGGTCAGCGGAAAGGTCACCTTCAGCGACGGCCAGAAGGCGACCTGGCTGGTGGATAATTACGGACGCCCGGGATTGATGCCGGAAACCAAGGGGTATCGGCCCAGCCAGACGGATATGCAGGATTTCCAGGTCGCGCTCGAACAGGAACTGGTTCGGCTCGGGATTTGATGTCCTTCTCCGTCCTTTCGCCACTCCCTGAATCGCGGTGGTGACCCCTCCGGGATGCCGGGTGGGCGCGGGTGGACGGAGGCAGAATTGCCGCCGACGCTGAATCAATCCCCGCTTGCCCGGTTCAGGCGGCTGGGACAGCGTCGTTGCGATGGTTTCAACGGTCCCGTCTTGGTCGCCAAAGCCGTATCCGGACTTTTATATCATTGGTGCCGCCAAATGTGGCACCACCACGCTCGCAGAGTACTTGGCCCGGCACCCCGGGGTCTGCTTTTCGAGGTCGAAGGAACCGGAGGTTCTTCGAAACGATTCGAGCCCGGAAAAGATCCGACGGTCCTACGAGAGGCTGTTTTCGGAGGAGAAACCGGGACAGATCCGGGGGGAAGGGTCCACGGCGTATTCCGGTTGGGCGAACTGGCCGTCCGATCCGACGGAGTCTCGCGTGGTCCCGCCCATGGACAGCGCAGCGGCGCCCGAGACCATGATGCGGGAGATTGACGAAACGGCCCGGCGCATGGCGGGTATCACGCCAAATGCCCGGATTATCTACCTACTGCGACATCCGGTGGACCGCGTTTATTCCCAGATTCGTTTCAATACGCGAAATGCGCCGGTGCCGGTGGACATTGATGAAACCTTGAAGATCGACCCCCGGTACATCCAGGTCAGCCAATATGCGGCCATTCTCAAGACCTATCTGCGCCATTTTGCCCGGGAACAATTCTTCGTGGCCCGGTTGGACGAGATGGCCGGTGACCTCCCTGGTTTCCTGAATCGGGTACAGGACTTCCTGGGGCTTTCCCGCGATGCTTCCATCCTCCAGTTGGAAGTGTTCACCAACGAAGCGAAGGAGCATGAAGCACGGCGGGCGCTGGCGGGACGGTTCCAAAAAGTTCCCGCCTTCGGGCTGCTCCGGCAGCTGGCGCCGGCTGGATTCCGGAAGAAGGTGTTTGGGATGCTGCGAAACACGTCGCTGGCCAAGGGTCCGGTCCGGCCGGCTCCCATGTCGGCGGCGACACGGGTTCGATTGCTGGAACAGTTTGCGCGCTCCAACCAGGAACTTGGCGAATTGACCGGGCTAAATCTCAGCGATTGGTCGAAATAGACGCCTCCCCATCCGAGCGTCTGCCGAGTTCAGCCTTCGAGGGCTTTGGGAGGACCAAATACCATCGACGCCAGGATTGCCTCGCGTGCGGAGGCAGGCTTTCGAAGTTTGGCAACGAACGGCTGGACGGGGACGCGGGCGACTGGGACCGAATGCGAGACTGAAGCGGGAGCCGCAGTGCTGACCTTCCTGTCGACCCGGTCCAGAGTTTTTTGAATCCGATCCTGCAAGGTTGCGCCGATGGCGTAGGCCTCCGTGGCGGGTGCCAAAGTGGCGAGCGGTGTCTCCGGCATGGGGGCAGACTCGAGATCTTCCTCGGTGAGAGCTTCGACGGAAGGCGCCGTGGGTAGAGGGTTCCAGACTGTGGGGGTACTCGTGGGTGGGGGTGTCACTGCGGTTGGCG
>JBGAPN010000160.1:0-11562 GCA_044221235.1 Limisphaerales bacterium | reverse complement strand
GGGCTCAGTCCTACCGCAAGAATCCAGTCCTGCCGTTAGGTCCCCCTCGCCCTTCTGACTCAGGGAAGAAGGGAGAGGGCCGGGGTGAGGGCCTTCGGGCGGTAAGAGGAAAGGGGCAGGAGGTAAGCCTTCGTGTCTTCGTGTCTTCGTGTCTTCGTGTGAGGCTTACGGCGTGGAGATCGCACACGAAGCCAAGAAGCCAAGAAGCCGCGAAGAGGGAAGAGGGAAGAGGAAAGGGGCAGGAGGTAAGCCGTGACAGGTCGCTGCGCTCCTGCGGGCCCTCATCCGCCCTCTGGGCAGTTTCAAGATGCGCACCGATTCCGGAGCCCGGAAGGTTGATCCCGCAACTCGGCCTCCGCCACAAGGTGTCGACGGGCAAGATTCAACTTTCGGCTCCCTTGCCCTCCCCGTTCCCAGCCACCACGCTGCCCCACATGCGCTTCGTCCTGCTCGGGGTGTTCGCCCTGCTGGTGTCTTCGGCTCAGTCCGCGACACCCGCCCGCACTCCCCCGCCCCCGCCTCCGCCCGAGTTGGCGCGCGAATTTAGGGGCTTATGGATCGCCACGCTCGGCAATATTGACTGGCCATCCCGGCCCACCCTGACGGTCGCCCAGCAGCAGGCCGAACTGCGCGGACTGCTCGACGTTGCCGTCCGACACAACCTGAACGTCGTCCTCCTGCAGGTGCGTCCCAGCTGCGATGCGCTGTACCCTTCCACCCTGGAACCCTGGAGCGAATACCTGACCGGGCGCATGGGACAGGCACCCGCGCCGGCCTGGGACCCGCTCAAGTTCGCCTGCGACGAGGCCCATCTACGCGGACTGGAACTGCATGCCTGGTTCAATCCCTTCCGGGCGCGCAATTCCCAGGTGGTCTCTCCCATCTCGCCCAACCACGTGATGCGACAACACCCCGACTGGGTGGTCGGTTACGGGCTGCTCCAATGGCTCGACCCGGGAATCCCACAGGCCCGGCAACATGTCCTGAACGTGGCTCTCGACATCGTCCGCCGCTACGACATCGATGGGATCCACTTCGACGACTACTTCTATCCCTACCCCTTCCGCACCGCCGACGGTTACTTCCTCCCGTTCCCGGACAACGTGAGTTACAACCGCTACCGTCAGTCCGGCGGTCGGCTGGACCGGCCCGACTGGCGGCGCGACAACGTGAATCAGTTTGTAGAGGCGCTCTACAGCAAGGCGCACCAGCTCAAACCCTGGGTGAAGGTCGGAATCAGCCCGTTTGGAATCTGGCGTCCGGACAATCCGCCTGGAATCCGGGGACTCGACCAGTTTGCGATCCTCAACGCCGATCCGCGTCTGTGGCTGAACTCCGGCTGGTGCGACTACATGGCGCCGCAGCTCTACTGGCCGCTATCCAAGCCCGAACAGAGCTTTGACGCCCTGCTCCGCTGGTGGATTTCCGAAAACTCCATGAAGCGCCTGATCATTCCAGGACTCAACAGCGCGAAAATCGGCGACGACCGACCCGCAACGGACATTATCAACCAGATCCGCGTCGCTCGCCGGGACCGCGCCAACGGGGTCATCTTCTACAGCGCCTCTAGCCTTCGGGACAACCGCGGCGGACTGTCCGCAGGATTGAACCGGGAACTCTTCGCCCAACCGGTTCTGGTTCCGCCAACCCCCTGGCTCGGAACCAATGCTCCACCGGCACCCGAATTGGAGGGAAGCCTCGCCAAAACAGGAATCTACTGACCCTGCACTGGCAGGTATTGACACCAATGCGGTCCTCCGCCAATTCGTGCTGCGCGCCCGCTTCGTCGGCAGTGGCAGGACCAGATCTCCTGGACACCTGCTGTCCGCGAACGTGAGCAATGGAATCGGCGTCGCAATCAGGCGGTACCAGACGAGGTGCAGCTCGTTCCCGTGGGACGCAATGGCTCGCTGGGCGAAGCGGCAACCTGGGTGACACCCAAGCCGTGAACGCCGCGCCTTCCCCGCAGGGACTCCGTCCCGCCGCAATGAAGAAACCCCTTTCCGAACGCTGGCTGCTCATCCTGCTGGCAGCGGTGCAATTCACGCACATCACGGATTTCATGATCCTGATGCCGCTGGGGCCGCAGTTGATGCGGGAACTGGCGGTCCAACCGGCCGGATTCAGCGTTCGTCTCAGCCTACACCCTGGCGGCCGGGACGGTCAACTCTACGCCGCGCCGTCTGGACTGCTGACCTGGCGTCCGCTGCTGCTGTGCACCTATGCCGGGTTCATCCTCGGCACGTTGGCCTGCGCCCTGTCGCATTCCGCGCAGGCTCTGATGCTGTCCCGGGCCGTCTGCGGCGCCTTTGGCGGTGTCTCCGGCGCGCTCGTGCTGGCCATTGTGAGCGACATCGTGCCCTGGCCCGCCGGGAACAGCAGAGTGGGAATCATCATGACCGTCTTTTCCATCGCCGCCGCCCTCGGGGTCCCGTTTGGGCTCTTCCTGTCGCAGCGATTCAACTGGGAGGCGCCCTTCTGGCTGCTGGCCGGACTTTCCTCGGTGACCTGGGCCGCCTTGTACCGACACCTCCCGCCGGTACGCCATCATCTGAGCCGGGAGGATATCCGTGGGTTCAGCACGTTCCTCCGGCTCTTGCGCAATCCCAACGCCGGCTGGGCCCTCCTATTCATGGCGGTGCTGGTGTTCAGCCACTTCACCGTCATCCCGCTGCTTGGTGCCTTTTTGGTCCAAAACGTGGGCCTGCCGGAAAAGGACCTTTACCTCTTTTATCTCGTGGGCGGCGTCCTGACCGTCTTCAGCCTTCCGTATGTCGGGCGCCTGGCCGATCGCCATGGGCGCTGGCGGGTGTTTGCCATCCTGGTGGGCGTCGCAGCCCTGGTGACCCTGTTCCTCACCAACGCACCCCGGCTGCCCTTGTGGGTGATCCTCGTTCTCGGAGGTCTGTTTTTCACCTTTGCCAGCGGACGATTTGTTCCCGGGCAGGCGATCCTGTCCCTGGCCGTCGCCCCGTCGCAGCGAGGTGCCTTTCTCAGCCTGAGCGCCTGTACCCGCGATTTCGCCTCGGGACTGGTCTCGAGCCTCGGGGGCGCCATTGTCCATCTCGCGCCGGACGGCACGCTCCAGCATTACTCGACTCTCGGCTGGATTGCCGTGGGCTTCGGCGCGCTGAGTCTCGCCATCGGCGCCAAGGTCAAGGTCGAAGACACCCACGCCCATCCTGCCGTCCGCTGATCTTGGAGTGCGGTGGCAGAGCGAAGCGCCGATACCGCTTTGCTCGGGCAACCGCGCCAAAGACAGGAAAGGGAAAGGGTTGAGAGTTGAAGATTGGGCCCCCATTCCAACTGAGCTGCTCCAGCGGTGATCTTGGAATCTGGATCCCTTGCCCCTCTTCCGCCTACCCTTCCATCATGTTCACATGGTCCGTACTCGGGGTCGTGCTGCTGGTGGAGCTTGTTCTGGGATGGGCGCCGAAGGCCGACCGGATGACCTGGTCCCTCGAGAATTTCCCCGTGTGGATCGGCCTCGTGGTCCTCGCCTTCACCCATCGACGCTTCCCTCTGTCACGGCTTTGCCTCGTATTGCTGGCGGCACATTCCGTCATCCTGTCCGTCGGAGGCCACTGGACTTACGCGAAGGTTCCGGCCGGAGATTGGGTACGCGACCTCTTCCACCTGTCCCGGAACCCCTATGACCGGCTGGGCCACCTCGCGCAGGGATTCTGCCCGGTGATCTTCGTACGGGAACTGCTCCTGCGCACCAGCGACCTTGGACGTTCCCGTTGGCTTCCGTTTCTCAGTGTCAGCGTCTGTCTCGCCTTCAGCGCGTTTTACGAATTGATCGAGTGGTGGACCGCTCTCCTCGCGGGCGGTGCGACCGATTTTCTCGGCACTCAGGGCGACCCGTGGGACACCCAATGGGACATGTTCCTCTGCCTCTGCGGCGCCATCGCGGGACTGCTTTTGCTCAGCCGGGTGCACGACCGTTCCCTGGCACGCCTCGGAATTCCGCGATGCTAGGGGTAAGGAAGAGTTGAAGGTCGTCGATAGCGGGAATGGCTCGGCAAGGCTTCGCCCGTCCGTTGCAGCAGTCCGGACATGTGTCCCCTGCGTTTTTCAGCTGAGGAGAACGATGAGACCCTTCGCGTATCTCAGAATCTGCTTCTCGGAGGGATTGTCGCTGAGGTTTGCGAGCATGTCGGCAATCTTGACCTTGCGAGCAATCGGATCCTTCCGAATCACCGCCAGGTAGTCCTCGTAGTTGGTGCCGTCGTCCTTGGTCAGCATCGTCACCCGCGTGACGACTTCGTCGGGAATGCCCTGGCTTCGAAGTTCGTCGGCCGTCATCGCGGTGTCCTCGAGGACGTCGTGCAACCAGGCGATGGCTTCGGCAACCGGATCCTCGGCAACCCGCTTGGCCACTGCCGCGGGGTGCTGGATGTATGGGGTGGTGTTATCGCGTCGAAACTGACCTTGGTGTGCCGCTTTGGCGATCGCCGCCGCACGGTTCACGAGGTCGCTATTGGAATCGAACGTGTGCATTGGGGTATTCCCGAACAGCAGACTCACCGACAGAATCACTGTTGGACGATCATTCGTACGCAGGGGGTCATCGCATGTAAATTCCCAACGGCACGGCTTCGCCTGTCCGTCGCAGCAGTGCCGGACATGTGTCCTGTCCCCTGCGCCTTTCCGCCGTCCTCCGCTGCGCTCGGAGCGGCGGGGCCGGCCCGGCGGGCCAGCCCTACCGGTCCCCGTCCCGCTCCTTCACCCACCCACACACTCTCACACTTTCCCACCCACCTTCCCCTTCCTGCTTTCCGGCCTTCCAAATTGCCTTCTCTCCCCGCTTCGGTGTCTCTGTGGTGCATCGTTCCTCCACGCTACGCCCCAAACTTCCGCCGTCCTCCGCTGCGCTCGGAGCGGCGGGTCCGGCCCGGCGGGCCAGCCCTACCTCCCCTACCCACTCTCCCGCCTTCCCTCCCCGGGCTAGTCTGGCAGCGTGGACCGCAATTCTTCCGCAAGCAGCAACGCCGCCGCCGTTCCCGCCACCACCGGCTCCAAGGCCGGATCCATCCCGGCGGCGAACCGCACCCGGCCATCGTCCACCACGTCCACCGCCGCCAGTTCACGGTCGGCCAGCGAAATCACGTACCCCGAAGGCCGGTCCAGCGGCAGCGGACTGCCCTCCAGCCGGGTGGTCCCGGTCACCCGCAAGACCACAGATCCCCCCGTGACCGTGCCCGCCCAGGGCCTTTCGCCGTCCTCCTGCAGCTGCAATGTCCACACGGCCGGCGTCCCATCACCCACACCCCGGAGCTTGCCCTCCAAGGCCGACCGGTTCTGGAGATCAATGTCGACACCGACGTCCAGTCCCCGCCGTCGCAGGGTGGTCTGGAATTCGCCCTTCAGAAGGTCCCGTCCCTGGCCGACGAGCGTGAAGCTGAACGTCTGCCGCCGCTGACTCTGCTCATAGGCGGCCACCTTCCAATCGGAGCCCCGCGTCCACGACCGCCGCACGGCCTGGGCCCGGAACGGTCCGAATGCCACCGTCTCATTAAGTTTCCAACCCTGGCGTCCGGACACCGGCCAGGTCGGAGCGCTCGCCAAGCCCGGCGGTACCGACATGCGCGCGGTCGAAACGCATCCCAGACTCAACGGGCCCGCCATCGCCAGCAGCGAGAGCAAAATGAATCGGAGTCCGCTTCGACGCAGCCATCCCCGTCGTCGTCCGCCATCCAGATGTAACCCAAGGGCCGTGAATCTCTCGTTCATCCCGAACACTTCGAACGCACCGCCACCCATGGCAAGCGGCGGCGACGACCGACGGCTTCCACTTTCGGATAGATCGTGGAACCCGCCCACCAGCGCCGACTCCAGCAAGCCCGCGTCGCGGATGCCCCCCGAACCGCCAATCACCTCACACCGATGATGCGACTCCGAATGGCCCGCGCGCAGATCCCGCAACGGCGTGGTTCGCCTGTCGAGCAGGCTTCGGGAAACCGTCAGTGCGCCGTCCAGCCGCCATCTACGGCGAGCGTGGCGCCCGTGACGTAGCTCGAGGCATCGCTGGCGAGGAAAAGGGCCGCCCCCTGGATTTCCTCAAGCCGCGCCCAACGCTTCAGCGCCGTCGCACCGACGACGAAGTTCTTTCCATCCTCCGTGTCGGCGATGGGACGATTCATCTCGGTCAGAAACGGGCCAGGACAGATCGCGTTCACCGTAATGCCGTCGGCAGCCGTTTCCAGCGCGAGGGTGCGCGTCATCTGCACCACCGCACCCTTGCTCGCGGTGTAGGGCGTGCGTCCCGCGAGGCCGACGAGTCCGAGTGCACTGGCCAAATTGACGATGCGTCCCCACTTCCGGGCGCGCATTCCGCCGAGCGCGGCGCGGCAGCACAGCCAGGTGCCCCGCACGTTCACGCGCATCACTTCGTCAAACTGCTCCGGCGCCAGTTCCGCGATGGGCCCGCGAATGTTGATGCCGGCGCTGTTGATCAAAATGTCCACCTTTCCCAACGCCCGACCGGCGGCGGCGAACAGGGCATCCACCTGCTCCGGCACGGTCACATCTGCAGCATGGCCGACGGCCTTGCGGCCGAAGTCGCGTGCGATCCGCGCTGCGGCCGCCTGCGCCTCATCGCCGTGCCGGCTCACGAGCATCACGTCCGCGCCTGCCGAGGCCAGGCCCGCCGCCATCGCGTAGCCCAGGCCCTTGCTGCCGCCGGTGACCAGCGCCGTGCGGCCGGAAAGCTGGAAAAGCCGCAAACCGGGAAGCGGGAGGGCATCATTCATTCGCCATAATCGTCCTGCATCCGAGCGAATCCGTCGCTGCTAATTTATTCTCCTCCCGCGAAATTCTGCCCGAACGTCATTTCGTCCGCGGCTCTGGCCGCCAGTCGCCCACTGGCGTACCCACGGAGGCCAGTCCCAGACGGCGTTGGAGTTGCTTCACTGCGTTCCCTCCCTGCCTTTCCGCCTCCCCAATTCACTCCCTCCACCACGCGACGTTTCCCAACCGTGTCCTGAGGTTTCGTTGGAGGAACAAGGGACATCCATGGTCCGGGAAGGACCCAGTGCGTCCCCTTACCACGATCTCATTCGCTCTCATTCTTCAGCGCCCCCGTTCCACCCGACGCCCCCATCCGCGACGCGAGGCGCAGAACATCCTGGACACTGCCCCTCCCCGCGCCGTCACCGCGGCCCGGGAGGCAGGTGCTCCAGGAGATAGCGCGCCATCATCGTGCGCAAATGAACCATGGTACCCCGCCCTTCCCGCAGTCCGTGATCGCGGTTGGGATAGGCCATGTAATCGAACCGCTTGCCGAGCTCAATCAACCGGTCCACCAACCCTTCGGTGATCTGGATGTGGGTGTTGCTCTCCCCGGTGCCGTGGATGATCAGAAGGTCGCCCTTCAACCCCTCGGCAAAGTGAATCGGCGCCGCGCGGCGGTACCCCTCGGCGTTGGTCTCCGGCGTCTGCATGTAAATCTCCTGGAACCAGGCGTTGTAGAGTTGCGGCTGCGGCTTGGGCGCCACGGCGATTCCAACCTGGTAGACGTCCGGTTTGCGAAACATCGCGTTCAAGGTGTTGGACCCACCACCGCTCCAGCCCCAGATCGCCACCCGCGAGGTGTCCACATAGGACCGGGTGCGGGCCAGTTCCTTCAACGCCGCCGCCTGCTCCTCGGTGGAGAGCGGACCCAGGCTGCCGAAAATGGCCCGTCGCCAGGCGGCACCCTTCGGCGCGGGCGTGCCCCGGTTGTCAATGGAGACCACCAGATACCCGAGCTCGGCAATCATGCGATGGTAGTCCGCCTGGGCGGCTCCCCAGGCGTCCAGCACGGTCTGCGCATGCGGCTCCCCATACACGTAGACCAGGACCGGATACTTCTTCGCCGGATCAAACCCCGGCGGCTTGATCATCCAGGCGTCCACGGTCACGCCGCCACCGATGTCGAGCTTCAGGAACTCGGTGGGCTGGGCCACGAGCGGCTTCACCTTCTCGCGCAGCCCGTCGTTGGCCTCGAGCACACGCGCCCCCTCGTGGCTGGAGACCTTCACCAACTCGGTGACGGGTGGACGGTCGAAAGCCGACCAAGTATGAAACGCCCACTGGGCATCTGGGGAGAATTGGTAGTCATGCGTGCCCGGCTGGCTTGCGGGCGTGACCTGTTCCAGCGGACCGCTCCCGTCCAACCGGACACGGTGCAGGTATTTCTGGGTGGCGTTGTCCGGTGACGCATAGAAGTAGAACCAACCCCCTTTCTCATCCACGACAGCACGCTCGATGATGTCGTACTGACCGGGTGTCAGCTGGGCCAGTTCCTGGCCGTCGCGCGAATAAAGGTAGGCATGACGCCAGCCGTCCTTTTCGGACAGGACTACGAACGCCTGGCCGTCGCGCACCCAGGTCCAGCCGAGGTTAACCCCGTAGCTGGCCACCACCCAGGCCCGGTCGGCTTCGTGAAAGACGCGCCGGAGGGAGCCCGTGCGAACGTCCGCGAGCAAGAACTCCCGTTCGTTTCGGAAGCGGCTCAACCGTTCGACCATGAGCTCATGGGAATTCCCCGCCCAATCCACCCTCCCGAAATATTGGCCCTCGGCCGGAACCGGAATGGAAAGCCATCGGGTCTCCCGGCCCTCGGCGTCCACCACACCCACCCGCAGCTTCGGAATCGCCTCACCCACCCGGGCAAACCGGACCTGCCGGACCTCTGGGAAGGTCGGATCGCCCGGAACCAACTCCGACCGCAGCTTCACCTCGGACTGGTCTGACTCCACGAAAGCCACCCACTTTCCGTCGGGGCTCCAGACGGGCTCGTCGTTCGACACCGGCCCATCGGGAGCACTTCGGGTCAGGGCCACCATCCGGCCAGTGTCCAAATTCCGGACCAGGAGGTTCCCCTGTTCCATCAGGATCTCGCGACGTCCATCGGGGGAGACCAGGCCGGTGCTGCCGGGTTTCCCCACGGGGACGGGATCCAGCACCGTGCGGGTACCGCGGGCCACGTCATAGCGCGCCCTTACCTTCTCCTTCCCATCCGGCGCCGGTTCCCAAACCGTGTAGCCGGAACTGTCGGCGAGCCACTCCCCCTCAAACTTCCGGGGACGGAACTCGCCGCGCTCGTAAATGGCGTTGAACCGGGTTTCGGCTTTCGCCAGCAGGTCGGGCGGGGCCGGCTCACCAAGGGCTTTCGAAATGGCGATGGCGGCGCAGAGGCCGGCCACCAGAATCCAGGAGCGGAATCGGTGAGTACTCATGCGGGCGTATTCTCGCTCGGGAGCATTGATTTGAAGTTCCAGGTTTTCGGGATGCCAGTCCGCTCCCCCGGTCTTCACTGCGAAGGACGTTTAGTACTTCCCCGGGTACGAAAGCGGGAGCTACGGGAGAAGAGGGGAGTCGGACGACAGTCCTGTCAATCCCCCCCGAACCTCCACGAGTGGCCACGATTTCGACCTCCTCCCCGCTCCCGCCTTCGGGCGTTCCGAATTGTATTCCGTTCCGTGCCCGGGCGCCGGTGGGGTCCTTGGTTCCTCCGCGCCACGCCCCAATCTTCCGCCGTCTTTCGATGCGCCCAGAGCGGCGGGAACGGCTCAGCGAGCCAACCCTACCCGCTCGCTCTGCTCATAGGCCGCCACCCTGGGCAAGCGACGGCGACAAACGAAGGGCTCCACTTTTCCCCGCCTTCCGGCCTTCCACATTCACCCTCTCAGCGGGGAATCTCGTTCAGCGTGTAATAGGCGCGGTCGTGCAGCAGCGCCTCGCCGTCCCGGGCCTTGTACTCCGGAAGATGAAACTCGTGAACATGGCCCTGCATGAGACCGCGCACGCGGAGACGCACGCTCATCGCATCGGACGCGACTTCGGCGGCGAAGATGGTGGGGCGCGTATGATCCACCTCCGGGCTGCCGTAGCCTTCCTGGTAGATGTGGGTGTAGGTCTGGAGTCCGTAACTCTCCGGACGTGCAGCCTGGATGGCATCGGCGGGCCGGGTGAAGCGCAGGAGAAAGCCGTCCGGTTGGGCGCGGATGTCGAGAATCTCGAACGGCGTTTTGCCGGTCCAGTCGAGGCGCTGGAGCAGATTGTCCTTCATGCCGCGCACGGGCCACCCCCGGTTGGTGCCGCCGGCAATCAGCCTTCCGCGCGGTGTGAAATGGACCGCGAGGATGCCGGTGCCCAACCCCTCGCGGAACGGATAACACGCTCCCTGCCACACGCCGTTCACCTGCTCGGTGGTCGCACGCATCACCAGGCTCAGTGAATAGTCGCCCAGGAAGATCTGCCCGTCGAAGGGCCCGAATCGTCCACCGGCACGGCAGACCTCGAAGGCCGAAATCGAGCGGCCCATTTTCTTGTAGGGAAACACGACCGCGTAAGGCACCAACTCCTTCACGCGCCGACGCTCGATTTCCAGACGCGACGGCGAATTCGGCAGGACCGGAGCCGGGCCCATCTCCGGCGCGAGGGGATACCAGTTGAAGCTGATGGGATGCCCCATGAAGCCCCCGGGCTTGAGGTGCTTGAGCGAACACGAGCCATTCCACGGCCCCTGGCTCTCGACATAAAACATCTCCCCGTGCTCGTTGGGCCCCACGCCCAGCGGACTGCGCAGGCCACTGCACAGCGGAACGGCCCGGCCCTCCGGGGTGATCTTCAGCGCCCAACCGCGGAGTGGTAGGACTCCGAGAGCCCAAGCGCGACGTAGAGATTGCCGTCGGCATCGAACTGTGAGCCGAAGGCAAACTCGTGGTAATGCGCAAAGCCCCACCGGTCGCTCACCGTGTCGAAGCGGTCCGCGCGGCCATCGCCATCCGAATCGGTGATCCGGGTCACCTCGGTGGCATGCGTCGCGTAGAAGGCACCGTCCCGGAACGCCAGGCCGAAGACTTCGTCCAGGCCGGCAGCAAACCGCGTGACCTGCGGACGCGGATGGTCGTCGTCCACACCGCTGAACAGGAGAATCTCACCACGCCGGGTACCGATGGCGATGCGGCCATCCGGCAACGTCGTGAAACTGCCGGCCTCCAGATAGACCCCATCGGGCATGGGGATGTCGACCAACCGGTAATACGCCGCTTCACGCTCCGCGGTGCCCCAGGAATCACCAAAATCCTCGGCGAGGGCACCCCCCGCGCAGGCAGTCATCCATAGGATTGCGAGCCAGTGTCTCATGGGTTGCTTTGCAGATGATATTCGACCGTGAACGCACCGGTCACCGGCATCACCAACTCCCGCTGTTCTGCCAAACCGCGGACGACACCGGGCGTGGACAGGCGCACCCGCAGTCCTTTGCCCACGGCAAACTCACCGGCGCCCCGTGGCTCGATCACCGGGTCCACCGCCACGCGGAAATGCAGGCCGGGCGGCGGCGGGCGTTGGGAAAAGGTCAGCGTGCGGACGAAGTACGGTTTTCCGTCCACGCCCTTCACATCGAGGAATGCATCCTCGACCCGCAGGCCCGCAACCTCGTAGCGAAAGGTCGGGCGTCGTTGCGCGTCGAGCCAGTAGCCCTTGAACGCGAAGCCCTCGGCCTGCTTGGACTGGTTGGTGGGCCAGGGGCTGGTGGACGACTCCAGCACGGCAAACGCGACGCCGGCC
>JBGAPN010000159.1:0-10868 GCA_044221235.1 Limisphaerales bacterium | reverse complement strand
GCGGAAGAGAACGTTCCGCCGCCTTTCGATTGATTGCCCCGTCCGCCGGATGGCGATCGGATCCGGGTTCCGTTGCCAGCCCGAGTGCTTCTTCAGGGAAGTGCCTCCGCACCGACACCGCGGGCGGGACTGTCCGTCTGGAGGCTTACATCGCCCTGGGCGGCATCGCGGAAGCGGGGATCCTGGCCATAGGTGCCCGCGGATTCCGCGGCGGGCAGGGTGGGACGGCTGCGTGCGGGTGCATCGAGGCAGTACCACCAATTGCGGGCGAACTGGAACGTGGCCGGGTCCGTGTTGGGTCCCACATTGACTCCCCCCCCAGACCATTGGGACGAGTGAAAGGCCACGAGGTTGTCGGTAAAGATCCCGGCGCGACAGGGAACGAATCCGGCGGAGCTGTTTTCCTGCAGGATGCGGATCGCCCAGCGTTCCGGGCGGTAAAGGGTGTTGAAGCGCACCACCGCGCCGTCGACCCCCACGAAAGCCACCGGCGAGATGCTCCCCAGGAAAGTATTTCCCTCCACCGTGATGTCCCTGGCCTCCCAATGGGGTTCACCCGCCATCAGGGCCGGACGGAAGAACTCCAATCCCGTGCTTCCCCCGATGTTCACGCCCCGTGATCCGGTGTTTTCGAAACGGTTCCGGCGGACGATCACGTCCCGGCTTCCCCCCTTGGTCTGCACGCCATTGGCCCCGGTGGCCGAGGCCTCGGGTGTGTGCCGGAAGACATTGCGTTCGATCACACCCCGGTGGCAGCCGACCATGTCGATCGCCGAGCCCCCGTTGCCCCAGCGTTCCACGGTGCACTCCTCGACCCGGAACTCCACGACGCCCGACAGTTTGATTCCGTCACGATTGCCCTGGGGTCCCACATCCGAGATCCGCAGTCGGCGAAGCGTGACGTGCTGCGCCGGTGTCTCAAAGGAGCCGCCATCATCGATGTTGAGTCCATTGCCTGTGGCGCCGGCGAACACCAGGTTTTCCAGCACCACCCATTCGGGATCCGTCAATTGAATGCCGTTGGCGCCTCCCTGGATGACGGGCGGATTCGACGGATCGGCGCCGGCGATCACAATGGGCTGACCCGGGCTGCCGCGAAGTCCGGTGAACGAAAACCCGCCCGGATACGTTCCCGGCGCCAACTGGATGCGGGCGCCCGGTCGGGCCGACGCCACGGCGGACCGAAAGGCGGCCGCGGTGTTCACGGTGATCCCCGGAGACACGACGGTCTCCTGGGCAAGGAAAAAGGCGTGAGGCGACGAGGCGGTCGGCCCCGGCCAATCCACGTGCAACACGCCCTGATCGAACCGGCGCGCGCCTTCCACACGAAGCCACGATGAAAGTCCCTGTCCCAGATGGGCGGCGTGCAGAAGGACAATCCGGTCGGCTCGTTCGACCGTCAGTGGGGTCCCGTCCGAACTCGCCACGCGAAATCGAAGCCCGCCGGTCTCCACCGGCTCCGGCGTGAGCAGGCGGGGGTCGGCCGCACCCAACGTTCCCAGGGCAAACAGCGACGCCATCACCGGTCGCCACCCCCAGGATCGGCTCACCCAGGCCACCCACACGTCCGCTGCACCAGGAGGTTGGCGGGCGAATCCGGGAAGCAGGCGTCTGCCGGGAGAGGTTGCAGTGGGCGGCATGGACCTAATGAACGGGGACGAAGCGCCGCTGGCAACTCTGGCGCTCGCGTTTCGCCAATCGTGGAGTGCTCTGCTGCGCGTCGGCCGGCATTGAGCCCGGGCCACCGCGCCTGGGCGTGCAAACCCGGAAATGGGGACTTCCACACTTTGCCTTGGAAAATGACCGGTCGATGCCACTAGTTTAGGCGCATGAACTCCTTCTGGCCCGCCTGTCTCGCGGTCCCGGTCCTGGCGTTGGCCCTCGGCACCCCGGGAGTCGCCCGGGCGGCCATTGACGCTTCCAAGCTGCCCCCTGTCGCCCCCGGCACCGTCGGGTTCAGCGAACGGGTGGAACCGCTATTGGCCGAGCGCTGTTATCCATGCCACGGGGAAAAGAAACAGGAGTCCGGTCTCCGTCTCGACGACCGGGACGCCGCCCTCAAGGGTGGAGATCACGGTCCGCTGCTGGTGCCGGGGAAGTCTGCCGAATCCCTGATCGTCGCCGTGTTGTCCGGGGCCCACAGTGACCTCCAGGCGATGCCCAAGAAGGGCGAGAAGCTGACCGCGGAACAGATCGGGGCCGTCCGGGCCTGGATCGACCAAGGGGCCACCTGGCCGGCCTCCACCGCGTCCAAGACGGCCGCCCGCACCGATCACTGGGCCTGGAAGGCGCCGGTCCGCCCCGAAGTTCCCAAACCTTCAGGCGCCCCCCGCGGCTCCACCAACGCCATCGACGCGTTCATCCGGGCGCGTCTGGCCCGGGACGGCCTGAAGATGTCCCCGCCAGCCGACCGGATCACCCTGCTCCGACGGCTGCATCTGGACCTGACCGGCCTGCCTCCCACCCCTGAGGAGACCGACGCCTTCGTGGCGGACACCCGGCCCGACGCCTACGCCCGGAAGGTGGAGGAACTTCTGAGATCGCCGCATTACGGGGAGCGCTGGGGACGCCATTGGCTGGATGCCGCCCGTTACGCCGACTCCGACGGTTTCGAAAAGGACAAGCCACGTTTCGTCTGGGCGTATCGCGACTGGGTGGTGGGCGCCTACAACCGCGACCTGCCCTACGACCAGTTCATCATCGAGCAGATCGCCGGCGACCTGCTGCCCAACGCCACCGACGACCAGCGCGTGGCCACCGGGTTCCTGCGCAATGCCATGTTGAACGAGGAGGGCGGCGTCGACCCCGAGCAGTTCCGCACGGACGGCCTGATCGACCGCATAGATGCCCTGGGCAAGTCGGTCCTCGGCGTGACCATCCAGTGCGGACAATGTCACAACCACAAGTACGACCCCATCACGCAGGAGGAGTATTACCGGCTGTTCGCCTTTCTGAACAACGACCATGAGTCCAGCCGGGTGTACTACATGCCGGAGCAGCAGATGCTCGTGGGCAACCTGACCCGTCAGATGCGCGACCTGGAGGAGGGACTGAGGCACACCACCTCCGACTGGCAGGCGCGCATGAATGCCTGGGAGGATTCCGTGAAGGGCAACCAGCCGGCCTGGGAAGTCGTGGAATGCCGCAACACCGGCGACAACGGGGAACGCTTTTACCACTACTCCGACGGTTCAATCCGCGCTGCCAGCTATGCCCCGACCTACTGGACGGCCAATTTCCGCGGCACGAACCGGCTCCAAAGCATTGGCGCCTTCCGCATCGAGCAACTGCCCGATCCCAACCTGCCCAGCGGAGGCCCGGGACGTTCCATCAAGGGCATGTCCGCGTTGAGCGAATTCAAGGTCGAGGTCGCGGATGCGGCGAACCCGACCAACAAGTTCATGGTGAAATTGGTGAAGGCCACGGCGGACTTCGCCAACGCGGAGAAGCCGTTGGAACCTGAGTTTCAGTCGGAAAGCCGGAACAAGAAGGACGGGGACAAGCGCACCTACGGCCCGGTGGAGCACGCCATCGACGGCAATGACGACACGGCCTGGGGCATCGATGCCGGTCCGGGACGTCGCAACGTCGCGCGCCAGGCCGTGTTCGTGGCGGACAAGCCCGTCGAGTTCCCGGCCGGCACCATCCTCAACTTTCAACTCCATCAGAAACACGGCGGCGACAACTCGGACGACAACCAGAACCACAACCTGGGCCGCTGGCGCCTGAGTGTGGTGGGCGACACCAATGCCGTCGCTGATCCCGTGCCGGCCAACGTCCGGGCCGTTTTCAAGATCCCGCGCGAACAGCGTTCACCCCAGCAGGTGGCCGCGGTCTTCAGCTATTGGCGCACCCTCGTGCCGGAATTCAAGGAGACCAACGACCGGATCGAGGCCCTATGGCGGCAGTGGCCGGAGGGAACGCCGACCCTCACCCTCGCGGCGCGACGCGGCGCCGGTCCCGGTGATGAACTGCGCCCCACCCAGGTCTTCAAGCGCGGCGACTGGCTCAAACCGGGCAAGGAGGTTTCTTTCGGAACCCCGGCCGTGTTTCACCCGCTGCCCGCCGATGCGGATGGCACCCGCCTGACCCTGGCGCGCTGGCTGGTCGACCGGAAATCCCCCACCACCGCCCGGGTGGCCATGAACCGAATGTGGCAGACCTATTTTGGCACCGGCATCCTCGAGACGCCCGAGGACTTCGGCACCAAGGCGCCGGCCCCATCCCATCCGGAACTGCTCGACTGGCTGGCCTGCGAGTTCATGGACCAGGGCTGGAGCCAGAAGGCCATGCACCGGCTGATTGTCCATTCCGACGCCTACAAGCAGTCCTCCCACGTGACCCCGGCCATGCTCGAACGGGATCCCTACAACCGGCTCCTTTCGCGCGGTCCACGGTTCCGGGTCGAGGGCGAGGTCGTCCGGGACATTGCCTTGTCCGTGAGCGGACTCCTCAATCCGCAGCTCGGCGGACGCAGCATCTATCCGCCGGCGCCGGAATTCCTCTTCCAACCGCCCGCCAGTTACGGACCCAAGGTGTGGAACGAGGAGAACGGCGCAGAACGGTATCGCCGCAGTCTGTACGTGTTTCGGTTCCGCAGCGTGCCGTATCCGGTGCTCATGAATTTCGATGCGCCGAATGGGGATTTCTCCTGCGTGCGCCGCGTGCGGTCCAACACACCGCTTCAGGCTCTCACCGCCCTTAACGAGACCCAGTTCATGGACGCGGCGCGCGGGCTGGCCGGCAAAACACTCCGCGAAGGGGGCAAAACCGACGACGCCCGGATCGAGTACGCCTTCCGCCGTGTCCTTTCGCGCAAGCCCACACCGGTGGAACTGAAGGAACTCAAGGGACTGCTGGACCGCCAGCGCCAGCGCATCGCCGACGGCTGGATCGATGCCCAGGAACTGGCGACCGGCAATAACCAGGTGCCCGAGGTACCCTCCGGCACCACCCCCACGCAACTGGCTGCCTATACGGTGGTCAGCCGCGCCCTGCTCAATCTCGACGAAGCCATCACCAAGGAGTGACGCCATGAACCGACTCAATCATTTCCAGCACGCCCTCGAGGATCATCAACGTCATCTCACCCGACGGTGGTTCTTCAAGGACTGCGGCGTGGGCCTTGGGGCTATCGCCCTGCACTCGCTGTTGGGGGACCGGCTGACTGCCGCGGCAGCCGCGCCGACGGCGCCAAATCCCATGGCCCCGCGCGGCGGCCATTTCAAGGGCAAGGCCAAGCGGGTCATCTACCTCTTCATGGCCGGCGCCCCGAGCCACCTGGAACTATTCGACTACAAGCCCCAGCTGGCCAAGTACAACGGCACCCTGCCGCCCGCCGAGTTGCTCAAGGGATATCGCGCGGCCTTCATCAACCCCAGCAGCACCCTGCTCGGTCCCAAGTTCAAATTCGACCGACACGGGAAGTCCGGCGTCGAACTTTCCGAGATTCTGCCCCATCTCGCGGGAGTGGCCGACGACATCACGGTCATCAAGTCAATGCAGACCGACGCCTTCAATCACGCGCCGGGCCAGATCTTCATGAACACCGGGTCTCAGCAGTTCGGGCGTCCCAGCTTCGGCGCCTGGACCACCTACGGCCTCGGCTGCGAGACCCAGGATCTTCCCGCCTACGTGGTGTTCAGCACCGGGGACAAGGGCACCAGCGGAGGCGCCTCCAATTGGGGCTGTGGATTCCTCCCCACCGTCCACAACGGCACCCTGTTCCGCACGGGTGGCGACCCGGTGCTGTATCTCTCCAACCCGAAGGGGGTGGACGACACACTCCAGAAAGACACCATCGAAACCCTCAACCGGCTGAACGCCCAGCGGCTCGGTGTGGTGGGCGATCCTGAAATCTCGGCCCGCATCAGCGCGTATGAGATGGCCTACCGGATGCAGCACGTGGCGCCCGAGGTCATGGACCTGTCGCGGGAACCGCAAACCATCCGCGACCTGTACGGGGCCGAGCCCGGCAAGCCCACCTACGCCAATGCCTGCCTGCTCGCGCGGCGCCTCATCGAACGCGGCGTCCGGTTCGTTCAGATCTTCCACGAATCCTGGGACCAGCACGGCAACCTGACCCACGACCTCAAGCGCAACTGCAAGGTGACCGACCAGGCCAGCGCCGCCCTGGTGAAGGACCTCAAGGACCGGGGACTGCTGGAGGACACCATTGTCGTCTGGGGTGGCGAATTCGGTCGCACGCCCATGGTTCAGGGCGGCAATGACGGACGGGATCACCATCCCAACGGCTTCAGCTATTGGGTGGCCGGCGGCGGCTTCAAGCCGGGCCTGACCTGGGGCGAGACCGACGAGTTCGGGTTCAACGCGGTGAAGGACAAGGTCCACGTGCATGATTTCCACGCTACCCTGTTGCACCAACTCGGCTTCAACCACGAGAAGCTCACCTACCGCTTCCAGGGGCGCGACTTCCGTCTCACCGACGTCTACGGCGAGGTCGTGAAGGGACTGATTGCCTGAAGGCATCCATTCCAAAATCGGACGTGCGTCGGAACCTCGAACCTTAGTCGGCGAGGGTACGAAACGCTGACTTCATCACAGTAGATCCCGCCAACGGAGCTCTCGAATTGGGCGACGGGAGCTCGGAGGGCGGGCCTTCCGTCCACGCGGCTATGGAATCGGTTCACGGCCAGCCGCAAAACGTGCCCCCTTGAACTCGGGTCGACCGTCAGTAGGTTCGCCGCCGCATGGCGTTTAGACCCGGCAGCCAGCCTCGGGCCTGGCTCAGCTCCCCACCGGTTCTCATCGGCACCACGGTGGTCGTGTGCCTATGGATGGCCCTGGCGATTCGGCACCGCGGCGGACTGCAGGCCAGGATTGCCCGGCTTTTCGCCAGGCAGGAGGCTGCCGCTCCCGTCGAGATTCGTCCCCATCCCACCCAGGCGCTGGCCGCCTTTCAACATCGGCGTTGCACCACCGGACTGACCGGTCCCGACGCCCTGTTCGGTCCGACCAATGTCTGGACCGTTCACCTGCGGTTCACCCCCGAACAATGGGAGGCGATACAGCCCCGCCGGATCCCCTCCAGTGAGGGTCAGCGGGGCTCCAAGGGCGAATATCTTCTGCGCAATCCCGCCGCCTCCCGCAGCGGGCTCGCCGGCGTCATGGGATACGAGTTCGGCTGGACCCATGCGGAGGTGGAGGTCGAGGACCGTTCCTTCCCGGACTGCGGCGTCCGGTACAAGGGCAACTCCTCCTTCCTGTCCGCCCTCAAGTCCCCCAAACGCCCCTTCAAGATCGACTTCAACAAGTACCGGAAGGGCCAGGAGCTCGCGGGTAAGGCCAGCCTGAACCTCGCCAATCAGTTGGCGGATGATTCCCTCCTCCACGACGCCCTCGGATATGAACTGTACCGGGAGGCCGGGGTGGCCGCCCCACGAACGGCCTACGCGCGGGTATTTGTCACCACCAATTCCCATCCCGCCGAATACCTGGGACTGTATGTGATGGTGGAGAACGTGGATCTGGACTTCGCCAGAGAGACATTGGGAGGGCGAAAGGGCGCCCTGTTCAAGCCCGTGACCCTGTCGCTGTTTGAGGATCTCGGATCTGAATGGTCGAACTACGAGAAGATTTACGACGCCAAGGGCAAGCTGACCGATGCCCAGAAGCAGCGGGTGATCGATTTCGCGAAATTGGTCAGCCATGCCGATGACGCCACCTTCGCCGCGCGGGTGGGCGACTTCCTGGACCTCGACGAGTTCACCCGCTACCTCGCAGTAACCGTCCTGCTCTCAAACCACGACAGCTTCCTCTGCAACGGGGTGAATTTCTACCTTTGGCTCCCCACGGATTCGAATCGGTTCCAGTTCCTGCCGTGGGATCTCGACAACGCTTTTGGTCGCCTGGTGGCCATCGGATCCATGCAGGAACGCGCGGAGCTGAGCATCGACCATCCATGGATCGAGGAAAACAGACTACTCATGCGGCTGCTGAAAATTCCGTCGTTTCGGGACCAGTATCACCAGATCCTGGGTACGCTGCTGGACACGGTGTTCACACCCGAGCATCTGTACCGGAGGATCGATGACGCCGCGACGTTCCTGACTCCCCTCATCGCGGAGGAAAGCACCCGGAAATTGGATCGGCTCCAAGCTGCCATGACCCTCACCAACCTGAATGCACCGCCGAACGACGGGAAGAAGATGATCCGGTTCCGCCCGCCACATCCGCTCAAATGGTTCATCGCCGAGCGGGCCCGTTCGGTCCGCAACCAAATCGAGGGTCGCAGCACGGGCGCACTGCCCCGCCGGATGTTCTGATTTGGAGGGTCTTCCCTCCGACCACGGATCTCGGCCACTCCGACCCCCTTCCGTCTGCAATCCAGCTGGCCCCAAATTCCGGCGGGATACATCGTTCCGACGTGACGTTGACTCCAACCGAGCTGGCCGCACGAATCCAATCCGAACCCGCCCTGCGCCTGCTGGATGTCCGGGAACCGGACGAACACGCCTTCTGCGCCCTTCCCGGCTCGCGTCTGATTCCGTTGTCCCAGCTTGTGGAGCGTTTCGAGGAGCTCGATGACTGGCGAACATCGGAGGTGGTGGTGTACTGCCATCATGGCGTCCGCAGCGCCCACGCCATCGGTCTGCTGCGTCAGGCGGGCTTCACGCGCCTCTGGAATCTCTCCGGCGGCATCGACCGCTGGAGCGTGGAAGTGGATCCGACCGTGCCGAGGTATTGAGAGGGAGTTGAAGGTTGAAAGTTGAAAGTTGAACGACTGACCCCGGGAGGAAGGGAAAGGGTTGGGGTGAGGCTCCTTCAACCTTCAACCTTCAACTCACAACTCAGCCCCCTTCCCCTTGCCGCCCGTGTCACGTCGGGCCGGACCGTCGCATCTCGCCCAGAAAACCGGCACTCCCTGGCGCACCCTTCCACGACCGGATTGGGATTTTCCACGGTGAATCCAACGCAGGTTCCCGGCATCCAATCTGCAACACCCCTCAACAGATGACCTTCGATAAATTCACCATCAAGGCGCAGGAAGCGGTGTCGGCCGCCCAGCAGATTGCCCAGGATGCCGAGCACCAACAGCTCGACGGCGAACACTTGGCGACCGCCCTCATTCGCCAGGAGGAGAGCCTCATCCCCCAGCTCCTCCAAAAGGTCGGCGTCGCCCTGCCACGGCTCGATTCAGAGCTCCAGACCGAATTACGCCGCCGGGCCAAGGTCTCCGGAGCCTCCCAGGTTTACCCCAGCCAGGACCTCCAGAACGCTCTGACCGCCGCCACCAAGGAAGCCACCAAGCTCAAGGACGACTTCGTCTCCACCGAGCATCTCCTGCTGGGCCTCCTCGACAAGGGCGGCTCCACGCTGAAGAAACTTTTTTCCGCGAATGGGCTGACCCGGGACGCCGTGATGAAGGCCCTTGTCGACATCCGCGGCAACCAGCGGGTCACCGACCAGAACCCCGAGGAAAAGTTCCAGGCTCTGGAGAAGTACGGACGCGACCTCACGGCATTGGCGCGCCAGGGGAAAATTGATCCGGTGATCGGACGCGATGACGAGATTCGCCGCGTGATGCAGGTGCTCACCCGCCGGACCAAGAACAATCCGGTCCTCATCGGCGAGCCCGGTGTGGGCAAGACCGCGCTGGTGGAAGGACTCGCCCGCCGCATCGTGAACGGCGACGTCCCGGAATCCCTCAAGAACAAGAAGGTCATCGCCATGGACATCGGAGCCATGGTGGCCGGGGCCAAGTACCGGGGTGAATTTGAGGAGCGTCTCAAGGCCTTCCTCAAGGAGGTCACTTCCAGCGAGGGAAAAATCGTCCTCTTCATCGACGAGCTGCACACCATCGTCGGCGCCGGCAAGGCGGAGGGCGCGGCCGACGCCGCCAACATGCTCAAGCCGCAGCTCGCCCGCGGAGAACTCCGCGCCATCGGTGCCACCACGCTCGACGAGTACCGGAAACACATCGAGAAGGATCCTGCCCTGGAGCGACGGTTCCAGCCGGTCTACGTGGGCGAACCCAGCGTGGAAAACACCATCGCCATCCTGCGCGGCCTCAAGGAGCGCTACGAGACGCACCACGGGGTCCGTATCCAGGACGGCGCCCTGATCGCCGCAGCGACATTGTCGCACCGCTACATCGCCGACCGCTTCCTGCCCGACAAGGCGGTCGACCTGGTGGATGAATCGGCGTCCCGGCTGCGCATGGAGCTCGACTCCAAGCCCACGGCCATCGACCAGCTGGACCGCCAGATCATGCAGTTCGAGATCGAACGCACCGCCCTGGCCAAGGAGAAGGACGCCGCCGCCAAGGAACGCCTCAAGCGGCTCGAGGGGGAACTCGCGAATCTCAAGGAGAAGCAGAGCCAGCTGAATGCCCAGTGGCAGAACGAAAAGGCGGCTTTGGACGCCGTGAGCGCGGTCAACGCGATGATTGAGGACGTCAAAACCCAGCTCGAACAGGCCGAGCGGTCGAACAATCTCAGCAAGGCCGCCGAACTGAAGCACGGCCGCCTGCCCGAGCTGCAACGCAAGCTGGCTGCCGCCGAGAACGGCTTGAAGGCCATTCCCGGTACCCAGCGATTGCTCTCCCAGGAAGTCACCGAGGACGACATTGCCCGCGTGGTGGCGTCCTGGACCGGCATTCCTGTCACCAAGCTGCTCGAGGGCGAACGCGAAAAGCTGGTGAAGATGGAGAGCCGGCTCGCGGAACGGGTCATCGGACAGAAGGAGGCGGTCCATGCCGTCTCCAACGCGGTGCGCCGCGCCCGGTCCGGACTTCAGGATCCGAATCGTCCGATCGGTTCCTTCATGTTCCTTGGACCCACCGGCGTCGGAAAAACCGAGCTGGCCCGGGCGCTGGCTGAGTACCTGTTCGACGACGACCACGCCAT
>JBGAPN010000158.1:0-11363 GCA_044221235.1 Limisphaerales bacterium | reverse complement strand
CAGCCCGTTCAAGAACCCCTGTTTTCCGGAATGAAGGGTAAAGGGGTAATTGTATAGCGGGCCCCAACCGCCAATAGGAGCAGCACCAGTGCATACGGTAGGAGTTGTGGAAGGTATTCCCACGGTAGATGGCTGCCGCGGATGAGATACGTGGTCGTGGTCAATAGGACCAAAATGGCGATCGCGGCGGACGCGCCGCTGCGCGGCTTGCCCATTCCGTAGCATTTCCTCATGACCAGCCCCAGATTGTAGGCACAGCACCGCAAGAGGTGCGCCTTCTGCACGTTGATCAGCCCCCGGAGCCAACTTCTCCGTCCTCCGCCCGTCTCGCAGACGTGGGCAAAGGTCCGTTCCACCCGCTCGCTTCTCCACCGGTTCAATCTCCGTCCTCGTTCTCCCCGAACCCGTCGCCGATTCGCCCGGAAGGCTTCCTGCAGTTCCACCGGCTTGTTCACCCACACCCGCTTGGCCTGCTTGCGTTCCGGGATGTAGGTCCGGATCCCGAAGTGGGCACATCCGGCCAGGAGTCCATTGTCGTGGTATCCCTTGTCCGCCACCAACTCTTCTACCGCCACCTCGCTGCCCGCTCGTACCAATTCCACCTGAGCCATGATCAGACTCTCCCCTCCGGTCTGGGCGTCTCCTCGGTTCGCGTGATGGATCTGAGCGCTCACAATCGCCTGAGTCTCCAAGTCCACCGCATGTTCGGCCTTGTACGCGAGGCGTGTGGTTCCGTCCTTCATCCGGGCAATCCGGGCATCCCCGTCCACCGGGCTTTCCCAGGTCTCATTGGAGACCTTCTTGTCCTTCCGTCCCCGGTCGATCCGGCGCAGATCGTCGTCGCTCGGGTCCTCGATTCCTTCGGCCTGAGCCAGCGTGCGCAGGTAGTTCTTCCAGTCCGTTCCATCCGCTTTGCGCACGATGGACTTCATAGCCGCATTGGCCTCCAGCGTGGTGGCGTCGACTCCCAGCGTCTTGCCCTTCAAGAGGCCCTTCTGCTGCAGCACACTCAGGACCTTGCTAAACACCGCCTCAAACACGCTCTCGGGCAGGCGTTGGCGGATCACGGTCATGGAGTTGTGGGCGGGAGTGGGATCGGCGGGGGCAGCACCGAGAAACTCGCGCAGCGACCGACTGTCGGCGCAGCGCCAGGCAATCCCCCGCTGACTGTCGATGCCCTCGAAGTAGCCGATGAAGAGCATCCGGAAGTAAACGCCCGGCGGAATCGACGGGCGACCACCTTCACGGTAGTACGGCTCACAAAGAGTTTCGACGAAGGTATCGAAGTCCGCTTCGGCCAGAAGCCGGTTGAGTCGGGAATAGAACGGATGGGCGGGAGACTTGGGCAACTCAGCCACCGGAATAAACATTTCGCTCTGTTTCACAGCACGCTTACCAAGGGCCATGCTTTCCTGACGCTCAGCCACACAATCTGTTCAAGTCGCCATTCCAGATTTTGAACGGGCTGCTAGGCGCACGTCTCATGCTCAATCCTCTTGGCCTCCTGCTCCATCGGCGATTCGGGGTAGCCGATGGTGATGCACTCGTGCAAATACTGGCGCAAGAATGCCTCGATACTGCCAAGCCGCTCATACTGCATCGTGTGTGCAAGCTCGTGAACAACCAAACGTCGCTGTCCCCAGTAGTCGTCGCGAATGAAAATGCCATATCGCAGCGTAAGACCGATCGTGAATGGTGAAATCAGACTGGTGGCCTCGGCAGCCTGAGCTAATACCGGATGGCTAGGAGTCGGAATCTCCGGAACTCGGAGCAAACGCACGCGCCTTCCTGGTCGCGTGACACCAACTGCGTGGCATCGGTAATTCAGGCCTGAGTCAGAGCCGCGCCAGACTGTAAGATGACGTGCTCTTGTTCTGCTGCCCATGTACGCTTGCAGAGGCAACATTTCAAATTGCTGGGGTGTGAGAAAGCTCATGGTGCGAGTGCGCCTAACATTTAAGTGAGCGACCGGTCCCCAGTCGCATGACCAATCATGCAACGATTCGAAACCCAAGGCTACTTTTTGTCCAGCAGGCCCTTGCAGTGATCGGCGTCTGCCCCTGTTTCCGACAAAGCCGACGGGGCAGTCGCATGACAGGTCATGCGACTCATCGGGCGGGTTGAAACCCGCTGGGCGCCAACGGAGTCAAGAATACGTCAGTCGTTGATCACGGCCATCATGCGACAGCCAGTCCGTTCTGAACTTCACACCCGCTCGGAGGGTTCATCGCGTTCCCATCCTTGACCGTTCGCTTCACGGTGTCTTTGGGGTTCATTCTATTTCCACGCCACGCCCCAAACCTCCGCCATCCATCGCTGCGCTCGGAACGGTGGGGCCGGCGCTCTGCGCGACAGCCCTTACCCCCGAACGTTCTACCGGCCGTCCTGAGTGTCGGTGCTGGCTCAAAATGGGGCCGCCGGAATGACCACCCCTTCTCAGGTCACCTTTCCTGACCCTCTCTCAACAGCGGAACTCAGTGTCATCGGCGGATGATATTGACCCTTCCAGGATCTGGCCGATCCCAGCCTCCGTGGTTGGGGGTCGCATTCGCTGGGGCTTCGGCGGGATAAAGATCGAGATGGGGCCGCAGGGCACTGCGGCCCTACCACGATCCGGCGGATTAAACCACCCGGCACTCGCCGGATCCGCGCACGACTTCACCGATCACCCAGGCCTGGTGCCCGGCGGAACGAATCGACTCCATCACGGCGTCCAACGACTCCGGCGACACGGTCACGGTCATGCCGATGCCCATGTTGAACACCTGATACAGCTCCGCGTCATCGACCCCACCCCGCTCCGCCAGAATCTGGAAGAGGGGAAGCATGTCCCAGGAGCCCTTGCGGATCACCACGTCGCAACTTGCCGGGAGAGTCCGGGGAATGTTGTCCACAAACCCGCCGCCAGTGATGTGCGCCAGCGCCTTGATCGCCGCGCTCCGGCCCGACGCCGGATTGAACCGCTTCAGGAGGTCCTGAACCAGAAGGCCATAGCTGACATGCACCTTGAGCAGTTCGTCGCCGATGGTGTTTCCCAGTTCGGTCACCTGTTTGGACGGCTTCCAGCGCAGCTTTTCGAAGAGAATCTTCCGCGCCAGCGAATAGCCATTGGTGTGCAACCCGCTCGACGCAATGCCGATCACTGCGTCGCCGCGCTTCACCATTTTCTGCCCATTCAGCATGCGGGACTTCTCCACCACGCCCACGATGGTCCCGCTGACGTCGTACTCGCCCTTCTGGTAAAATCCGGGCATTTGGGCCGTCTCGCCTCCGATCAGGGCGCAGCGGTTGGCAGCACATCCGCGGGCGAACCCTTTGATGATGTCCGTGAAGACATGCGGCTCCAATTTTCCGGTCCCGAGGTAATCGAGGAAGAACAGCGGCTCTGCTCCCAGCACCGCGATGTCGTTCACGCAGTGGTTGACCAGGTCCTCGCCGATGGTGTCGTGACGATCCATCGCAAAGGCGATTTTCAGCTTGGTGCCCACACCGTCGACTGAGGACACTAGAACGGGCTGCCGGTACTTGCGGGTATCGAGCGCGAACAGTCCCCCGAAACCGCCCACCTTGCCCATCACTTCACGCCGATGGGTGGACGCCAGGAGCGCCGGAAGGGTTCCCTTAACCTGGTTGCCGAGATCAATATCAACGCCCGCGGCGGCGTATGCCTTCTGCTTCTGCTTCATTCGTGCGGGGCGGAACCTACCGGGGAAGGCGGCGGAGGGAACGCCTGAATTCTTGGCAGGACTTCACCCAGCCGACGCCGGAACGCCCGGCACGCTGCCGTGACGTTCGCCGCCCGCAGAATCGCGGACACCACGCAAATCCGGGTTGCTCCCGCATCCAGGACGGAATCCAGGTTGTCCAAGGTGATGCCGCCAATGGCAAACCACGGAATGGACACGTGCCGGGCCGCCCAACGGACGTAGTCCAAGGTGACTGCCGGGCGACCCGGCTTGGTCCCGGTGGGGAAAATCGGGCCGATCGCAATGTAGTCGGGTCCGGCGTCGGGCGCGCGAAGAGCCTGATCCGGGGCATGGGTGCTCAGGCCGAATTCCCGGGGATTCCCGCCGTCCTTCAACGCGGCAACGTGGGTATGGCCGGCATCGAAGAAATCTTCCTGTCCCAGATGACAGACTTCAGCCCCCAACCGGCGCGCGATGTCGAGATGGTCATTGATCACCAGCCGGACCCCGGCCCGTCGGGTCACAGGCAGGATCTGCTCCGCCAGACGCATTACCCCATCCAACTCCAAGCCCTTGGCCCGAAGCTGAACCAAGTCGGCACCCCCATCACACAGCCACGACGCCACCAACGCCGGATCCCGCCCGTCGAGGTAGGCAGTGTCGACAAAGGCGTACAGGCGGCAGACGTCCAGCGACTTCATGCGCAAGCTTCCCACGAGGCCGGGCCGGAGTCGAATTCGGGCCCCGACCGGATCAGCGCTTGCTGGTGGTATGCCGGCGCAGCCAGTCGGTGTCGACGGCGCTGGTGGTGCCCGGCATGCCGCCGTGTTGGGAATGGAAGTCGCCCTTGAACGCAGGCCGGATGAACCGGGAATCCTTCCACTTGCGCCCCTCCGCATGACCGTCGGCCATGGCAAAATTGGAAACCTGGCCGTGGTAGTTTCCGGGCACATGGTACACGCCGCTGTTGCCGGTCATGTTCACTCCAAAGAAGGGACGGCAGATGCTTTCGGGATGGATTTCGCCGAACACGAAGATGTCGCTGGGACCGACGACCTCGCTGGTCTTCTTCGGCACCAGCCAGGTCTTGCTGTCCCCTTGATTGTTGTAGGTGGCCCCGGACCAGGCCACGAAGGCGTTCATGGCGTAGCTGCGCGGGTTGCGGGATTTTCGCCCATTGACGGTGACGGCGTATTTGTCGCCCGGGCATTTGAAGCTGCCCTTCGCCTTGAGGTACGGCGCAATCAGGGACACCCGCTCATTGATCAGTCCCTCCGCCGAACCTTCCATGAGATTGCTGCCCTCGCGGCCTTCGGTCCACAGCTTGGGCACGAAATTGGCCGGTGGATTCACGAGACTCACCGTGGCGTCGCCTTCCCCGTTGGGGGCGAAATAATCCTGAAAATCCGTGGCATAGACCAGCGTGGCGGTCATGAGCTGCTTGGTGTTGTTCAGGCAGGAAATGCTGGTGGCCTTGGTCTTGGCGGTGGCCAGGGCGGGCAGGAGCATTCCGGCCAGAATGGCGATGATGGCGATCACCACCAGGAGCTCAATCAACGTGAACCCGCCACGGCGGAAGCGGCGGCACGCTGGATGTCCAGAAAGCGTCATAGAGATTCTCAAGGCTAGCCACCCTCCCTAACCCTGCAAGTCCGCAAGCAAACCCTCCACTTCGGCCAGCGGCCCCTCATGATGTTGGGCAATGGCGAGTTCCCTCGCCCGCTCCAAGGCAGCCACCGCCGCCGCCTGATTGCCGAGCTCCAGCTCGCATCGGCCCAAGAGGATTTGCACGGCCATCCAGTCCGGACGGCGTTTCAATGCCGCTGCGAACTGGACCCGGGCGTCGGAATACTCTGCCCGGTCAAACAGCGCCCGCCCCAGGCTGAACCGGGCCAACTCGTTGTCCGGATGTTGCTCAACCATCCTCCGATGCCGTTCCAATGGATCCATGAGGCCAGCCCAAGTTGCAGCCGGCCGTGGCCCAAAACCGAAAGTCGAAAGCCATTCCCTGGCCCAAGCCGGATTCAGCCGGATTGAGTTGGAAGGAATCTCGACCTTCGGACGCGCGTTGGGGCCATGGATCGGGCGGCAAGCGGTAGGCGGCAAGCGGTAGGCGGCAAGCGGTAGGCGGCAAGCGGTAGGCGGCAAGCGGCGAGCGGCAGGCGGTAGGCGATAAACTTGGTTGGGCCTCGAATATGCGGTTTACCTAAACTTCCCGCTTCCCGCTTCCGATTTCCCACAATTGAGTTCGAGCGCTGGCCTTCGGAGTTCCAGCTTGGGCGCCAGAGGTTCCTGACGTCCAATGGCCGCGGTGACACCGGCTCAACGCGCCCGACGGACCTTCCGCCTCGACTGCGGAAGGATGCTTTGTACCGGCGTGCTCGAATCGGCAGCCAACACGTTCCTGCTGCTCATTGCCGTCCGAAATCTGGACGCCGGGGCCTTCGCCAAGGCGATGGTGGCGGCAGGCGGCAGCGCCGGACTCCTGATGTCGCCTTTGTCCGTCCGCTGGGTGGAACAGCGCGGCTGGCTGGCGACGAAGGGTGCTTCCCGGATCCTGCTGGTCGGGGCCGCCGCCTGCCTGCTCGCCGCTGCAGCGCCCCTCCTCTGGATTTACGTTCCCGCCTGCGTTCTGGGGATGGCCACCAGCTCGGCCGTCATCCCGTTGATGACGCAGGTGTACCATGAGAACTATCCGGAATCGGATCGGGGCCGGCTCTACGCCAGAACCTTCATGCTCCGGATTGCCGCCGTCATGGTTTCATCGTGGGCCGGAGGGCAGTTCCTCGACGCCTACCCCGGGGCCTTCCGGGTGCTCCTGCTTTCCTTTGGTGTTTGCTTTGGCATTGCAGCGGCGCTCGTGCACCGCATTCCCTCACGGCCGCTGCGTCAGTCCGGCGGCACGCACCCGCTGCATGCGCTCCGGTTTGTCCGGGAGGATCGGCTGTTCCGGCACACGCTGATCGTCTGGATGTTCATGGGATTTGCGAACCTCATGATGCTGCCGATGCGGGTCGAATACCTCGGCAACCCCCGGTACGGACTGACACTGCGCGCCGCCGACATCGCCTGGCTCACCGGTGTGATTCCCAACCTCGCCCGGTTGGTCATGAACCCGGTCTGGGGATACCTCTTCGACCGGATGAATTTCTTCGCCCTGCGGACCGCCCTGAATTTGGGCTTTGCCCTGGGCATCCTCGCCTTTTTCACCAGCAGCACCCCGGCGGGTCTGATCGCGGGCGCCATCATCTACGGGATCTCGAATGCCGGAGGCGACGTGGCCTGGGGGTTGTGGGTCACCAAATTCGCTCCTCCGGGCCGGGTGGCCGACTACATGAGCGTCCACACCTTCCTCACAGGAGTCCGGGGCGTGGCGGCGCCCGTGATTGCGTTCCAGTTGATCCAACGCTTCTCGCTGAGCGCGCTGGGAGCCTTCAGTGCGGCCCTCATCGTGGTATCGACCCTGATGCTGCTGCCAGAAATCGGGCGTTGGAAGGGCCGTCGCCACGCCGAAGTGGTCACCGAGGAAGTCACGGATTAAGCCTGCACTCCGGGATCCGTCGGCGGCTCGCTCCCGGACGCGGTTCGGGATGATTCCCGCGTGGCGGTTTCGTTCCGTAACGGCGTCCACAGCAGCCCGAACAGTCGCTGGTGTCCGGAATCATCCCATCCGTCCAGCCCCAGGCGGATTTCCTCCGGGCGTTCCCGAAATCGGAGGCTGCGAAACAGCCGGTCCCAGACCGGCAGCAGCGACGCATAATTAGAGTCGGTCTCGGGCTGATGCCGGGAGTGATGCACCCGGTGGAGTCCCGGCGTCACCACGAACCATCCCATCACCCGCTCCACCGGCGCGGGAATGGCGATGTTGGCGTGATGCCATTGCACCACGAATTGCAGCAGTGTTTCGTAGAGCACCAGTTCCCCGAATCGGATGCCCAGGAGAACGATCAGCGGAATCCGAAGCAGCGAGGACAGCACCAACTCCCCGAAGTGGAACCGGTTCGCCGTCGTGACATCCATGCAGGCATCGGAATGGTGCACCCGGTGAAACCGCCACAGGAATGGAATCCGGTGGTTCGCGCGATGCCAGGCGGCGGTCCACAGATCAGCAGCAGCACGGCGAGCAGAATCCGGATCCCCTCCGGCAGAAATACCATCCACAGCAGGCCAAACCCGCGAAGTTCCGTCCAGGTCGCAACTCCGCGCCACAGGCCGACAAACAGCAGGGCCACGATGAGGGCATTGATGGCGGCGAGGACCACGTTCAGGGCCCCATGCCATCCCCGTTCGCGAGCGCTGCGGAACCAGGCATAACACGGCGACACGCTTTCCCACGCGAGCAGCACGGCCAGCCATGCCACGCTGGCAGCGCCCCGCCAGCGTACGACAGACTCGATGGTTCCTTCGCCCGTCATCCCCGTGAATCCAACAATGGGTCCCTCAGACCCGGCTTCAGCAATCGCCCGAAGCGACGGCTGTAGGGATGCACCGTCGTCGCCACCCCGCCCTCGCGTGCCAACGGACGTCCCTCGTTGGCCCACTGGAAGAGCGATCCCTCCAGGTTCGAGAGATTGGTGAAACCAGCGCGGATCAGCCGCGTGGCACAGGCCGCGGAACGGTATCCCACTGAACAGTACAACACCACCGGGCGATCGTTCGGAAGTGTCGGGATCAGGTCGGCCGCAGTGGTCTCCGGTTCCACCCAGCGGGCCCCTTCGAGATGGCTGACGTCGAACTCCGCCCGGGACCGCAGGTCAAGCAGCACTGGTTGAATGCGGCGGACATCCGACAACCAGGCCGCCAGTTCCGCCGTGTTCAGGTGCGGAATGCCGGGAAACCGTTCGTGCACCAGCGCCTTCATGCGCGCCAACCCCGTCTCCGCCGCCCGATCGACAGGAGTAGCCCACACGCTGATCAAGGCGGTGCTTCCTTTCCAAAACACCCGGAGTGCCTGGCCGACGGTCATCGACCGAACGCTAGGATTCCCAACCCTTCCGATTCAACGCCGATTCCCCTCTTCCTTCCGACTCGCGGAGAATGGGAGAGGGCTTGGGGGAAGTTGAAGGTTGAAGGTTGAACGTTGAAGGACCTTCTCCCTTCCGCCGCTTCGCTCTGGAAGGGAGAAGGGGGTTGCTATGCAATCGGGGTCAGTCCTTGCCCCAAAGTTCCGGCTTCGCCGCCAGGTCCCCCTCGCCCTTGTGACTCGGGGAAGTAGGGAGGGCCGAGGTGAGGGACTTCGAGGGAAGTTGAGGAATGTTACCCACTGCGCCCAGCCTCTTTCTCTTAGCTCTCAGCTGGTTTGTGGGCCATTGAGCGTTGAGGGCGAGTTGATTCGCGGGCCTTTTCTTTCAACGTTCAACCTTCAACGTTCAACCAGGTTGTGGAAAGAGGGGACCGGGCTTCTGCGGGGCCACAGGTCCGACCACTTTCCCATTCCCAACCCGCATCAGAGTTCCAACACTGGGGCCCGCCACATGCCTCCCATTCGACTTGGTCTCATCGGGCTCGGAAATATCGGCCGGCATCACGCCACCTACCTGCTGGAAGGCCGCGTGCCCCGGTGCGAACTGGTGGCGGTCTGCGCGCCCACAGCATCCAAACTGGAGGCCTATGCTGCCAAGGGACTGAAGACCTTCACCGACGCCGAGTCGATGATCCGGTCGGGAACACTCGACGCCCTGCTCATCGCCACGCCGCACTACCAGCACACCAGCCTGGGCATCGCCGCACTGGAGGCGGGACTGCATGTGATGGTGGAGAAGCCCATCTCCGCCCACAAAGCGGACGCCGAGCGCCTCCTGGCCTGCGCGTGCGGGCACCCGAAGCAGATCCTCGCGGGCATGTTCCAACTCCGGGTGGAACCACGGTACGCCAAGCTCCGGGCCCTGCTCAGCCAGGGTGAACTCGGCCGCATCCAGCGTGTCACCTGGATCAACACCGACTGGTTCCGCACCGACGCGTACTATGCCAGCGGCGGGTGGCGCGCGACCTGGAAGGGTGAAGGCGGCGGGGTCCTGCTCAACCAATGTCTGCACAACCTCGATGTGCTCGCGTGGCTGCTCGGCCAGCCCCGTCGGCTCCGCGGATTCTGCCAGTTCGGCCAGTGGCACAACATCGAGGTTGAGGACCAGGTCACCGCGTGGTTCGAGTATGCCGATGGGGCGACCGGCACCTTCATCAGCAGCACCGGAGAGGCGCCGGGGACCAATCGATTTGAAATTGCCGGCAGCCGGGGACGCGTGGTGCTCGAAAACAACCGCCTCATCTTCACGCGCAACGAATCGGATGCCCTGGAATGGAGCCGCAACGCCACCGTGGGCTTCAGCAAGCCGGAGGTCTGGAACATCGAGATCCCCTTCACCGACGCCACCCAGCAGCACGCCACCCTGATGCAGAACTTCGTGGCCGCGATTCTCGACGGCGCTCCGTTGATTGCCCCGGGTTCCGACGGAATGCACTCCGTCGAGCTGGCCAACGCCATTGTCTATTCGTCACTGACCGGGCAAACCCTCGACCTGCCCCTGGACGGTACGGCTTGGGAATCGCGTTTGAACCAACTCATCCGCGACTCCCGCTTTACCAAGGAGGTGCGCTCCACCGGCACGGACGACTTCGCCGCATCGTTCCGGAGGTAGCCGCGGACGGAAGGATGCGCCATCTGACCTCCCCTCGCCCAACCCGCGAGCTCCGCTGTGGGGTCCACCGGCGAGAAGGCAGCGTCTCGTTCCCTCATCGGCTACACGTAGCCGCACTCACGGCCGGCGGATCGACCCGTCGAAACTGATGTACTGAATGTCCTCAGCGCTGCCTCCCCCGGCGGTGACTCCGGCCAGATCCTTGAAGGTGTGGATGTACCGGATATTCCGACGCCGGAATTCATCCCGGGTTTCGGCGGACATCGCCGGGTCCAATTCAGGTTCGATCAACACCTCCTCGTAGAAATTGTGGTGACCGGGGCGCAGGGACCGGGAGAAATCGCTGTCGGTGCTCCACGCCGGCAGAGTTCCCAATCCCACGGCCGGGCTCAGCCAGCGGTCCAGCGGATACGTCTTCAGGATCCACGGCACTTCCCCTTGGTAGAGAGGCATTCCTTCGAGGAAATGCAGGTCGACGCGCGCGCCATTCTTGGACACCGAGTATTTTCGTTCGACACCGTTCCAATCCGTCCCCAACGGAGCCATTTCGATCCAGCGGACGCTGTCCTGTCGGGTGGACCCCAGTCGCTGCCCCGCTTCCGACCATTCGAGCTCGGGCTGATCGGAGGCATAGGAACAGGTCAATTGGTACTCCGGATCACTGGCGTTCGGACGCGTCGCCCGCCCCACGTTCACGGGGTAGGGAAAGACCAGGGATAGTTTGAAGGTCCGCAGGGTCGTTCCCTCGCCCCGGGTCCACGACACGGTCATCGTGCGGTCATTCCCCGGGGTGGCCACCGTGCCCAGTGTCTCCAGCGGGCCGCTCCAGGTTCGAACCCGTCCGTCCTCCACCGTCTGCCAGTGCACCGTCAACGTTCGCCAGAAGTTGGCGGGGGTCTGGGTTCCGCCCGCGTGCACGGGGTCGCGGGTGAGATAGAACACGACGCGCGATTTCAACCGATGGCGACCCAGGAGCGGACCAAACTCGGACTGCTCGGTTTGAAGCGGGGCAAAGAACGAACCGGCAACCCCATCGGGGTCG
>JBGAPN010000157.1:1573-11056 GCA_044221235.1 Limisphaerales bacterium | reverse complement strand
CAATACTGTGGTGTGGAAGACACCCGTGTCCGGTGAAGGGTGGTCGTCTCCCGTGTTGTCCAGTGGGCGGATCTTCCTGACCTCTGCGGTGCCGTCGGCGAGTGGCGGTTTGGATTTGAGAGCCATGGCGTTCGATGCGGATACCGGAAGTCTGGCGTGGGAAACGAACGTGTTTCATGAGGAATCCACCACGCCCACGGCGATCCATCGCAAGAATTCAAACGCCAGTCCGACACCCCTCGTTTCCGGGGACCGGGTGTTCGTTCATTTCGGACATCTGGGCACCGCCTGCCTGAGCCGGGAGGGTCGGCTGATGTGGAAGCAGGCGTCGCTCCGCTATTCACCGGTGCATGGAAACGGTGGGTCCCCGATCCGGGTTGGAGATCTGTTGTTCTTCAGTTGTGATGGCGCCTCGGATCCGTTCGTGGTGGCCCTGGATGCGGGAACGGGAGCCGTTCGCTGGAAAACCGTGCGGGAAACAGCTGCAGCCAAGAAGTTTTCATTCAGCACTGCTTTGGCGATCACCAATGGGACGAGAGTGGAAATCATCAGTCCCGGCAGTGGAGCGGTGTGTGCCTATGATCCCGCTGATGGGCGGGAACTTTGGAGAGTCGCCTACGGGAACGGATATTCTGTGGTGCCGCGCCCCGTCTTTGCCAATGGGCTCCTATTTATTGGGACGGGTTACGATCGCCCAAGTCTGCTGGCGATCCGGCCGGGTGAGCACGGCGACGTGACGGACTCAAACATCGCCTGGCAGACTCAGCGTGGGGCCCCCAACACCCCCTCGGCGCTGGTGGCTGGGGAAGAAGTCTATTTCGTATCGGATTCGGGTGTAGCGACCTGTGCAGATGCACGCACAGGAAAGGTGCACTGGAATGAGCGATTGGAAGGAGACTTCTCATCATCCCCGATCGGGGTGGAGGGGCGGGTCTACTTCATGAACGAAGCCGGCCAGACGTGGGTCGTGAAAGCGGGCCCAACGTTTGAAGTCCTGGCCCGGAACGACCTTGGCGAACGTACGCTCGCCAGTCCGGCAGTCACCGATGGTGCCCTGTTTATTCGGACACAGGAGCATTTGTATCGGTTGGGTGATTCACCAAAGAAATAGGCCGCCGAAAAATCAGGTCATCCATGACGAATCCGGATCCAATATCGGTGACCACCGAATCCTTGTTTTCGAAACCCGCCCGTAAATAGGCCTTTTGGGCAGGCAAGTTGGCTCGGTTGACCCGAAGTTCAGCCCATTGCGCGTCGGAGCTCCGGGCTTCCTCGAGGAATCGGGAGAGGAGCCGTTGGCCCAGCCCGAATCCGTGGCGTTCCGGCAGGAGGTACACCTTGTTCAAGTGGGCGGTCTTTCCGTCCGGACGATCCTCCACCTCCCACGCGAGGTACCCCGATGGGATTCCATCGACGCGGGCGATGCGGTACTGGACGCCGCGGGCAATCTCTGTCGCAAGCTTCTGGGGCGCATACATCCAATCGATCATATATCGGATCTGCGCCGGGGAAATGATCCCGGGATAACAGGCAAACCAAATGCGCTCCGCCAAGTCGCGGATCAGTTGGATGTCTGCGGATGTTGCGGCGTCCAGGTGGAGTTGTGTGGACATGGGGGCGAACGTGTCTCGAAACTTTGCTTGGGCCGCAACCTTTTGCAAAAGATGGGATTTTTAGGGCCAAGGTTTTTTTTAAAATTTGCGTGAAATTACTGGACACACTGAACGAATTGGAACAATAGGGAAGAGTTCCAGCGGGGCAGAAATGTCGGGTCCGGTCCAAGGAGAACGGGTTCGAAACTGAGCCGAGGGAACACCCAAAAAACCAGAACCTAAACGCCACCGGGCGATCCCGGATCGGTTCTTATTATCGTATAACTACCCAATACGAATTATACTTTCTCTTTCATTTTTTGTCGTCGTCGGAGTCGTTTAGTTGATACCGGTTGGTTGGTTGGTTATTGTCCGTACGACGACATGCTTTGGAGGAGGGGCACGACATCCTCGCACACCCGGCAACAGCTCCAACGGCCGGGAGGGTGATCATATATAGCCACGGTGGGGACAAGGCTAGATCATCCAACACCTTCCGCCTTCGTGCGGATACACCTGTGCGATTCGTGTCCCTCCTCCCTCTCTTTGGGAAGGAGGCAATTGGGAACGGTGGCTCCCCAGGGTGGACAGACGACCTCGACTCGGCATCATCCGGTGGTGCAGCCGCTTGAGATGACTGTCATCGGTTCTGAACTCGCCCTCCGGTGGCCGGGCGGCCAGGAGGACTATATCCCCCTCGAAACGCTTCGCCGTCAGTGTCCTTGTGCTTCCTGTCAGGGAGAACGGGACATCATGGGAAACTTGCACAAACCTCCCACCCGTCCCTATGGCCCTGGGGCATTTGAGTTGAAGCAGGGCGACTTTGTGGGCGGATATGGATACCAGCCGCGCTGGATGGATGGACATTCGACGGGGATCTACTCCTGGGACTACCTAAAGCGGATCGCCGACGGGAAATGAGGCCAACGCGTTTCGAGCGCTCCCCGGGCAACAGCCGGCTCCCGTCGTGGGAGGACCGGGAGAGATGGCTCCGAGGGCAGCTGGGGACCCGTTGACTCCTCCCAAACCTTCAACTGGTCCTTTGTTTGAACTGCGATGACCCGGTCCAGCCGTTCGCTTGAGATTCTTTGGAGGGCTCTCTTCGGAGTGGCCCTCCTGCCGTGGTGTGTGGGTGCGTCTTGGGCGTTGGTGGGGGTGATCCGTTCCACGGGAAATACTTCGATGTTTTGGGTGGCAGTCCTTGGAGGGGCGGCAGGCTGGACTGTCGTCTTCTTCCTGCTTCCGAAGCCCATCTGGATCTATGTCGTGGGCCATGAGCTGACCCATGCCCTGTGGGCCTGGCTGTGTGGCGGGCGGGTCAAATCCTTCCGCGCCACGTCCCGCGGTGGGGAAGTGGTGGTCACCAAAAGCAATCCGCTCATTGTCTTGGCGCCCTACTTCTTCCCCTTCTACTCGGTGATCTGGACGCTGACGTGGCTGATGGGATCGTGGCTCTGGGATTGGTCCCGACTGCTTCCCTGGTTTCATTTTGGACTGGGCTTCACCTATGCATTTCACGTCGCCCTGACGGCACACATTCTTCGTGTGCGCCAACCGGATCTGGATGTCGAAGGCTGGATCGTCTCCGGTGTGGTGATCTGGCTGGGGAATGCCCTGACGCTCCTCATGACCCTGCCTTTGCTGACCGGCCGCGTCGGATTGTGGACTGCCCTGGGTTGGTGGGTGGACCGGACCGGGCGGTTTCTGTCCTGGCTGGCCTCAGCGTTCTGAGGGCTCGGGCGAGACAGCGCGCTGCGTCGGCGTCGCCATGGGAAACAATCCTGGGCAGCACCCAAAGTGTTGGTGGAACGCCTGGCTGAAGTGGCTGAGACTGTTGTAGCCCACTTCCAGGGCTGCCTCCGTTACATTGTAGTCGCCCGAACGGAGCAATTCCGCCGCCCGCTCCAGTCGCAGCTGGCGTAGATATTGAGGAATGGTTGAACCGGTTTCCTTCGAAAACGTCCGGCTGATGAACCGGTTTCCTTCGAAAACGTCCGGCTGAGGTAAAACGGGCTGCAGCCCACCTGCCTGCCAATCTCCTCCAATGGGGGAGGCGAGGTCAGGTTTTGTTTGAGCAGGCTGATGACCGAATCCACCCGGTCGCGCGCCACCCGCTGTTGGCGGTGACAGAACAGCTCCTGCGCCGAGACAGGCTGGAAGAAGAACTCGCCCATCAATTCAACCGCTTTGGCCTGATACCAAACCGCCTGGGCACTGGCGAGCACCGGGGGCTGGCGCAGGCTCATGACCAGTTCCCGTTGGCGGGAATTGATGGGTTCGGTCACCCCCACGGAAGAGTCGTCCAACGTTCCTTCCACCATTTGCCGAACCAAGGGATGCAGGTCGGGCAGCGCATTTCGCAGATGCCGGGACAGAAAGTCAGGTGACAGTTCGACGGTGATGAACTGATGTTCGTCCCCCTTCAGGCGTCGGGCGATGAGTCCAGTGCGTCCCTGCCGATAGAAGCCGGCCGTCCATGGACCCAGTTTCAGGCGGCCGGCCGGGGCGGAAACGTCCCCGGTGCCCGAGAGATTCAGGCACAACTCGAGGCTGTCGGGATGAAAGCTCGGAGCCCAATCGACCTCCTTTTCCGCCGGTATTTCATGCCATTCGAAGCTGACCCCAAGGCGATTGAAGTCTCCAAACAGCTGCCGCCAGCGCGCACCGGCGCCCCGCCAAAGCGCAGCCTCCCCTCCCGATACCGGAACCGGGGAACGGTTGTTTCGCACAGATTTGGCCACGGCGGTTGCAGATTAGGGTCGGTCCCCGGTGGCAGCAACCGCCCGGGTTGGCGGCTCCTTGCGGTCATTGTCGGTGGATTGCCCGGATTGACTCAGTCCCGCCGGATCAGGCGGAAGGCCGATTCGTCAAACCAGACCTCGCCCCGGCTGGCGCGAACGTCGGCAAACAGGTCGATGTCTTCTGCGGGTGATTGGACTTCGAATTCGAGTGCCATGTCCGTCCACCCCGATGGCCCAGGCCACAATCCCTTCCGGCCGAGTCCCCCGGAGGCGCGAAGGAAGATCCCCTGACTGTGGCCAAAGGGGAGGGGACCGAGGTCTTGACTGCGAGCACGTCCTTCGAGGCGGTATCGCCCAGGTTCCAGTCGAACCCGGGTCTTCCAGGAACCCAAGGTGACCGGAGCCGCCACAACGTGCAGAAATCGAGTGCCGTCGGCCCCGCTCAACCGTTCCAGTCTCCCTCCATCTGGATTGGGGCCCGATAACCAGCCAGAAAGCGAGGCCACGCCATTCCGAAATTCCGGCTGGACCGTTGGGGCCGCTTCCAACTCCTGTTGGAGGAAGGCAATCCGGACAGCGACTCTCCGTTCCAGGTCTTCGATGGCTGCTTGAAAGGGGGGGCGTTCGGCTGGATCGATCTGGTGCTTCAACACCTCTGCCATCCGCCCGATGCGGGATGGCCAGTCGGGCAATGCCAGGTAGCGTTGAAACAGGTCAACGCATCGCGCTCGGTGTGCCTCCCTTCCTTTCGGAGTCGCGTTGATCGCGCGGGCGACGGATCCCGAGCGATGCGGATCCCACGGAAGTTCGGGAGGCTGAAATAATTGATCCATCCCATGGGGCAGGAACTTCACCCGACCCCTTCCTGGGTCCACCAGCAGGCGATAATTGTTTTTCGCCATGCAGTAGCCATCCCGGTGGCCGAGCAGAATCTCCAAGGCTTGAAATGTCAGGAACTCGTCCACGTCGATCGAAGCGGCGAGGGCCTCCCATTGGGTTTCCGGAATCCCGGCACGGAGTGCTTCCGCCGCCATCGAAAAGAGGTTCCGGTCCGACTCTGCGTCGCTGGCATTTCTTGTCTTTTGCACCAGATCCCCGTCGATGTCAGATCCCTCGTTGGCTTCGTACAACCGTGCGCCCTCCCATCCCGTTCGACGCAGGAATTCGTCGGTCCATCCCTCCTTCAAGACATACAGGCCCAGACTTCGTCCATTCAACCAGACCCGGGCGTGAAGGACCGCCGGGCAGGGAATACCGGCTTCCTCGAAGACTCCGGCGCCCAACCATTCACAGAGATAACTGGGGTCTTCGCCGGCATTGTTCAGGTGAAATCGCCGGAGCCCCTGCGGCATTTGGGCCGGGGAAGTCCGATCCACGTCGACCGTCCAGGACGGCTTGCGGTCCACGGGTTGGAAACTTCCTGAGCGTCCCTTCAGGTGAACTTTGGCATGGGGGACGGCGATACCATTCACTTGAAGTGCGGCCGGTACGTCACGGCGTGGCTGGGTTCTAAGTGAGTCCAGTGAACCGGGCGTCAATTCCAGTCGGACATTCAGCACCACGGGATCCCGGGTCCATGGGGTGTTGGTCTCGGCGTGGGCTGAACGGCAAATCCCTCCTACGAGGGAAAGGCAACCGCCCAGAAGAGCCGAGACGATTCGCCAACGTTGCCCACGGCGAGTTGCGAGAGTTGCGTGATGTCCCGCCATGAGTTGGGCGATGGTCAACGCGGGTGTGGTTCGGGGGCGGGAGGACGTTGGTACACCACGATGGCATTGGCGCCGGGCCGTTCGACTCCCTCCGACGGACTGTTCATCACCTGGCCGTAAACCCACAGCGTGGCGGACCCGCCCCCGTCCAGATTCATGGCGTTTTCGCAACCCAGTTGGACCAGATAATGGGCGAATTCCGGAAACGTCATGCCCACCGACAGCCCCGCCTGCCTGCCGTCCACTTACACCAGGAAGAATGAATCCTTGTTCCAGCCGATGGCGGACCGCGGGTGTCGCAGCAGGAATCCGGACCACTCCCCGGCCTTGCCGTCGCGCACCAATGTGGGACCGCCCCCGAGGGCGGTCCGCACACCCTTCAGATTCGGGACCGTTTCGGTCACGACTTCGATTTCGGCACCCTGTTCCACGGACACGCTCAGTTTGGGTCCCAAGGACAACACCACGTTGGACGAGGTGAGTGGTGTGCGTCCCGTTTTGCGGATTTCCCGGACGCGAGTCCGGAATTGTGTGCCGGGAGCCAGGGGGAGCCCGGAGCCTCCGGCGCTCTCCAACACCCATTCGGTTCCGCCTTCTGCAGGCGTGGCTGGTCCGACACGGGCGGTGTAGAGCACGGCAGCATCCGCCTCACGCAGCTGGTTCAGTCCCACGGGAAGTTCCGTCCGATTGGGAAGGATGACCCGCAGCCGGGATACGACATTGGTCAGGTGGTATTCGCCCGACGGGTCGACCCAGAAGCAGCTGTTTCCGTTCGGTGCGCTTACCAGTTCCCCTTCGTGGATCTGGAGGTCGCGGGGATCACCGGCAAGTTCCGGTTCGTCGACGTAGAAATCGCCGTTGATCGCGGCCAAAGGTTTCCCGGGAGGAGACGACAGGGCTTTGAGCTGGTCCGAAAGCGTCGCCATGCCCAGCCGGTTTCCATTCCCCAGCGTTGTCCCCAGGAACAGTTCCGTGTGTCGCCGGTCCATCCGGAACACATGGACCGACCAGGGGACTTCCTTGTCCTCCAGGTGGAGATAGGCATAACCGCGGTCCGGCTTTGCGGGAGCGGCCGTGCCTGGGTTGGCGATGGAACTCCCGTAAATGATCGGGAACTCCCCAAGGCCCGCCACGATCAACAAAACGGCACACCGCCAGATCCGGGAGCCGCTGGACAGGAATCGGGGAGGTGACACTGGAAGAACCTTATGCAGTTCCTGGGCCAAGACAAATCCTACGATCTCGCTGGTTGGCAGGTTGGCACCATTCGGACCCATTCTCGTTGACAAAAGTAATGCGTGAGGTCAGCCAAGCTCAGTGAGAACCCTTAAAACTGGTAAGTGGGCGTCTTCCCTGGTGGTGGCTGCCCTGGTTTGGACGGCCGGTTGCCTGGTCGCGCAGGCCTCGAGCCTGATCAATGTGCAGTTTGGGACCGACGGGTCGATCCGGAAGTCTGGCCCGGCCGCCCTGGGCGAGGACCCGGCCGATTTCTGGAATCTGTACAGCCGGGATCTCCCGGACGGCTCGTATAAAACGGTCGGAAGCTTGGCGGAGTTGAAATGGGCGGATGGCTCGGCCAGCGGATCGGGCTTGGTTCTGGAGAATGCCCCCGGGGCGTGGGGCAACGGGTTCCCCGATCCGATGTTTGGCGCCTACCTGTACTGCTTTGATGGCCAGCCGTTGACCCTGACGTTCACCAACCTTCCACCGGGAACCTATGACGTGCTGGCCTATGGTCACGGCGGTCCTCCCAACGTTCAGAATACCGCATTTGAATTGTTTTCCGGAGGGGTGAGCTGGGGACTGGGGCGAACTTCAACGCGAGCTGACTGGACCAATACTGCATGGAGCGCCGGTGTGCATTACTTCCGGTTCTCCGGGGTTCCGGTGTACACCAACCTTCCGCTGACGTTGGTGTCCCGTCCGGATGCCATCCCGCTGGCCCTGATCAACGGGGTGCAATTGCTTCGGGTGAATGACACGCCCGTTGGAACCCCCTCCACCAATCCCCCGCCCCCGCCTCCCGTGGATCCTCCGGTGGACCCGTCGAATCCTCCGTCGGCGACCAACGGACTCCCCGCCGGCTTGCTGAACATCAATTTTGGCGTCAATGACACGCCGGCCCGACGGGGCCCTGCGGCAATTGGACAGGATGCATCCGACTTCTGGAACCGGTACAGCCGGGATGACGGCGCGGGGGGATTCCGGCATTCCGGAGGACTGACGACCGTCTATTGGGCGAACGGCGCACCCAGCGGCGCGGGCCTCCGGGTTGAAAATGCTGCGGGTGCCTGGGGCAATGGGGTCGATGATCCCATGTTTGGGGTTTTCCTGTATCCACTCTCCGATGACCCGAATGTCCGGGTGACCCTGACCAACCTCCCTCCGGGGTATTACACGCTGCTGGTCTACGCGCATGGTGGACCGCCCGACAACCATACGACCACGGTCGAGGCCCTCTCCGGAACAACCAGCCTGGGCGAGAAGAGGACGTCGATGTCGGGTTGGGCATCCACCCAATGGGAGGAAGGAAAACAGTATGTCCGCTTCGAGTCGGTGAGTGTGGAACCCGACACGGTCCTGACCATCCTGGCCAAACCGGCCGACCACGCCTTCGGCATGATCAACGGGCTTCAATTGCGGCTGGATGCCCCATGGGAACTGCGTCCGATCCCGTCCGGCGGATTCTTCACCAACGAGCTTCTCGTGCGGTTGGTGGGAGCGGTGCCACCCCGGGAAATCCGTTACACGCTGGATGGAACGGCTCCCACCGTGACCTCTCCCAAATATGTCGCGCCGATTCGTCTGAAGGCGTCGGCACAGCTGCACGCCGCGATTTTCAATGGAGATGAACGCGAAGGGGAGGGCGTGGTCTCCTCGTACCAACGGGTTTACGCCCTCGATGACGGAATACCCTCGGGCTGGAGGCAGCAGTATTTTGGAGATGGATATCGGACCGATCCCCGGGTGGCGGCGGATGCGGATCCCGATGGCGACGGAGCCACCAACCTTCAGGAGTTTTCCACCGGTACTGATCCGCTGGATCCGCTGTCCGGGTTCCTGGTGCGCACCCGCTTGGTGCCGTCGGTGACCTGGAAGAGCGAACCGGGAAAGACCTACCGCATTCGCCGCAAGGAGACCTTGGGCGATCCGGAATGGCATACCGTGGCGGAGATCCAGGCGACAGAACCTATCAGCCGCTTCGTGGATGCCGACGTCGCCAACGTGGATTCCTTCTATATCGTTGAGCCGGTCCGGTGAATCGGCATGCGGTGACACGATTCGCCTGAATGGAGTGCTTCAAGGCTGGGTTTTGGGCGCGGCTGCCTCCTGGGTAACGCCGCCCTTGCGGACCACCAGCAAGGCATTGGCAACCGGGCGCTCCTCTCCATCACATGGACTATTTCGAACCTTGCCCTCGCACCACACCGTGGCGGAACC
>JBGAPN010000157.1:0-1555 GCA_044221235.1 Limisphaerales bacterium | reverse complement strand
CACCGTCCAAATTAATGGCCTCCTCGATCCCAAGACTCGACAGGTAGTCGGCGAGTTCCTGAAGCGTCATTCCCATGGACAGTTTTTCCTGCCGGCCGTCCACGGTGACCAGGAAGAGATGGTGATCATTCCAGCCCACGGCGGAACGTGGATGGCGTTCCAGCATGGAACTGAACTCGTAGGACTCCTCCGAGGGCTCCTTGATTTTCACGGCACGCCCCTTTGAGACCAGGACCGGTCCGCCACCGATGGCCGAGCGGGTACCCCGGAGGGAGGGTTCGGATTCCACGATGATCCGGAGGGTATCGCCAGGGCGAACCGCGGGAAGGTGGGCGGCGAGGGCATCATCCGCGGACAGGACGAGGGTACCCGGACGAATCGAAGTTTTGCCTTCCGAACGCTCTTCCGAAATTCGGAGCTCGTTTGTGGTTCCCGGAAGGAGGAGTGGCGCGGACGCTTGAACGGGTTCCAACACCCACTCCCGCCCGCGCGGGCTCTGGGTGGAGACGCCCGCGGCCGCTGAAAACAGAGCGGCCCTTTCCGGGGTCCGATCCGCGTTGAGGGCGACAGGTGTTGTTCGTCCGTTGGGCCAGACGATGGACACCCGGGAAGTCACCCGTCCCGAATGGAGGCTGCCATTGGATTCGGTCCAAACGGCGACGCCATCCAACGCAGTGCTGACAAGTTGTCCGTCGCGGACTTGAAGTCCCCGCGGGTCGCCTGCGTGCTCGCCGTCGCGTTGATAAAAGTCGCCGTTGATGGCCGCGACCGGAATCCCATTGGCCGCCGGCCAGCTTCGAATCTGCTCGGTCAATGGCACGAGTCCCATGGGTTGACCGGGACTGGGAAGCGTTTCCACACTGAGATCAGTCCGACTGCGGTCGATTCGGACCACATGGATGGACCAAGGTTCCTTCGGATTCCGGTCATTCGCGTAGTCCACCCCCGGGGAAATCGATGCAAATGGGAGATCGGTCCTGGGCGAAACCCGTCCGCATCCCGCCACCGCCACTGCCAAGAGCAGGACAGCCCCGGCGGTCCAACGCACACCGGTGCATTGGGCGCGGGATTCCGGCGATTCGAGTGCGGGAGGAGGACCCATGTTGAGAACCAGAATGATAACCGGGTCCGAGGATAGCGTGACCCGTGCCTGAGTCACAGAATTTGCCTGAATGCGAGATGCTTCCGGTGGGTCGATCCCTGTTGAAACCGTCGATGGCAATCCCGAATCCCTGGGTCGGGATTGCGGAAGAGCCCGAAAGACTGCAAAGGGTTGATCTTGGTCAAGGAATGGAGGGCACTTACCGCTAGAATTCGTACAGGCTTAAAACACGTCGTCCCATGGCCCGTCACACCCAGTTCCATCGACTCCGGTTCGCCGGGGCCTTGTTGCTCCTGGGGTCCGTCTTCCGCTTGTCCGGGTTGGCGACGGACTTTCAGGGGGCAACTCATCTTGTTCCCTTCGAGGAGGATAACATCCAGTATGGCAAGACGCCAGCCACCGGCCCCGTGGCGCGGCTTCAGGCGGATCTCGACTCCGGAAAACAACAGTTGG
>JBGAPN010000156.1:0-10898 GCA_044221235.1 Limisphaerales bacterium | reverse complement strand
TTTTTGGTGTGGTTGGTGTTGTTCGTGGTTCTCCGGGATCAACCACGAACGACACCAAACACACGAAAAGAAGAGAACAGGTTGTCCATTGCCCCAGTCCTGTATTCCCGCCACTGACGCATGCCGGTCGAGCGGAGCCTATGGCAGGATTCCGGACGTCCACACTATCGTTGGGATGAATGGGTCCGGTTCCCGTGTTGGCTGTGGTTCGCTTCGGGGTTGGCTCGCGCTGGTGCTCTGGTTGGGAATGTCCAGCGTAACCCCGGCCGACGAGGTGGTCCGGGTGATGTCCTTCAATCTCTGGCATGGCGGCGACGCGGGGCGACAGACTTTGTCCCAGACCGCCGCAGTGATCCGGGCGGCCAAAGCCGACATCGTCGGACTTCAGGAAACGCACGGATACGAGAAGGATGGCGTCCGTCCTGATCACGGGCGGAAACTCGCCGAGATGCTGGGCTGGAATTACCTGGATCAGGGGGAGCGCACCGGAATCCTGACCCGGTTTCCCATCGTGACGAACACGCCGCGAAAATGGGGTGCCGGCGTCCGTCTCGATTCCGGACGGACCGCGTGGATGTTCAACACCCACCTCATGCATGCCTGCATCAGCCGTACCAACTTCTCTCGATTCCCTATGCCAATGCCCCGTTCATCCGGACGGCCGAGGAGGCCGTAGCGAGGCGCGCAAGGCCCGTGGTGAACAGGTGCAGCGCCTCCTGGGCGAGCTTCGTCCGGTGTTGGCCAGCGGGTCGCCCGTGTTCCTGACCGGAGATTTCAACGAACCGTCCCATCTGGATTGGACCCCGCGGGCCGCGGCGGCCGGGATCTGTCCCGTGGCGGTGGAATATCCGTCCACCCGGGCCGTCGTGGAGGCCGGAATGCGGGATGCGTATCGCGCCGTGTTTCCCGATGAGGTGCGGTATCCGGGCCGGACCTGGACACCGATCACCCGGTTGGACGATCCCAAGGACCGGCATGACCGCATTGACTTCGTATTTGTAGATGGCGCGGGTGTGGACGTGAAGTCCTGCGAGGTGGTGGGGGAATCACCGGAGTTTTCGGACATCGTGGTCCAGCCGTATCCCTCCGATCACCGGGCGGTGGTGGCCACGGTGGAAATCTCTGGAGTGCCATCGGGTTCCGCCAAGCCTTGAACGGGCGCGGGTCGCTGGTGTTCCCAATGTCGCAAGAACGGGCTGCCTGTTGTGCCCCGGGTCCTGAATTGTTCTCCCTGATTGACCGAGAGGCCGGCACCGCCGAGTGTGTTTCCTCAGATCATGAACTCCGGGCCTCTATTCCGCTGGATGGTTGCCGGGTTGCTTCTTTACGGGATGTCGGTGCAGGCCTGTCTTTGGGACGTGGACACACTCCAGATGGAACGCCGGCGGTTTCCGGGGGCCAACGAACTGATCACCGGGAACTTCATTCGGCACAGCCGCGACCATTATGAATGGCGAATAGCGGACCGGAAGCGGCGTCTCGCCGCCGCGCCCGGGGATCCTGCCCTGGTCGACGATCTGGCCGTTGCGTACGACAAGTTGGGCCGTCAGGCGGAGGGAATCGCCCTGCTGACGGCGACACTCCAGGCTCATCCCGACCGTTACGAAACGGTGGCCAACCTGGGAACGCTGAAGATCCACAGTGGCGAACTGGACGACGGAGCGGCGTTGATTGCGAAGGCCCTGCGGATCAACCCGGACGCCCACTTCGGCCGGGAACGGTTTCAATTGCTCCTGGTGCGGTACCTTCAGCAGAGCGAGATGTCCCAGAAGGGGGTTCTCAGCACCGGGTCGCGCTGGATGCACTACGAGGAGGTGGGATTTGCAAAGTTTGTCCTCGAACAGGGCGGGTTTCCCGATGTCGGAGAGGAGCGCGACCGTGAATTGGATGCAGCACTCAAGGGACTACTCGGGATTCTGCACTTCGGTTCCCACGAATCCCCGGTGGTCCTCGAAGCACTGGGGGACGTCCTGCTTCGAACGGGGACTGGCGAGACGGATGCACGCCTGATGGCCGCCCGGTCTTACCTGATGGCCAAACGCGGATCCAAACGGACGGAGGCGGCCGCAGCCTATGACGCGATGATCGGCGAGGCGCTGAGCCCGAATGCGGATTTCGATGGTGTCGCGTGGGAGAAGGCGATCCGCCAACTGGAGCGGGACATCGAGCCGGATCTGGCGGCGGGCGCCCGCCGATTCGAGGACATCGTCCATGACGAACGACAATGGATTCGCGAAGGCGTGGATGTGGACGCGGCCTTCGCCCGTAAGTATTACGATTCCCTGGAGCGGACAATCGAGTCGGCTCAGGCGACCCTGGCGGCGGAAGTGTCTCTCAACCTTCAACGCTCCGAAAACGCCCACAGGTGCCGCTCGCTGCGCAGGTAGAGCGTTCGGTTTGCCACGGCCGGGGTGGCGAAGATCGGCTCGCCGAGGTCGGTCTTGGAAAGAATCTCGAACCGGTCACCGGCCTTGATCAGGAACGTGGGTCCGCGATGCGAGCAGATCAGCAGGGAATCTCCGATGGCCACGGGCGTGGCGTAATATTCGCCGCCCACCCCAAGGCGTTCCTTCTCGAAAAACGGCCGGCCAGTCTTGGTATCGACGCAGGTGACAAATCCCCCAGTGGCGACCAGATAGACCCGACCCCGGTACGCCACGGGTGAGGCCACGTAGGGAAGCCCCTTGGTCAGCTCCCAACGAACATGCGTGGCCGTGATGTCTCCCCGACCTCCGGTCGCGATTCCCAACATCACGTTTCGGCCGGGGGCGCCTCCCTTGTCCTCGTAACCTGGCGCCCATTCGGCCATATCCACAAAACCGTCCTTATTTTTGTCGATGAAGTTGAACGCGTCCCGCGCGCGGCTGGGCGGGAATTCCTCGGGAGTCAGTTTGCCGTCCTTGTTGGCGTCGAACTGGGCGAAAAAGGCGGCGGGGCTGTTCATGGCGGCCTCCGAAACACCGGAGTCCTTCTCGAACACCGACTCGATCCGGCTTTTGCCGGTGACATGCGCAGTGGTCCATCCGCCGAACACGACCATTCCCTCCTCCGCCACGGCGGACGGGCAGATGAAGATGGGCAGGCCGGTGACCTGCCAGGTTTCCTGCCCGGAAGCGGCGTTGTACGCCGTGAGGGCTCCCGTGCCGCCCGCCAGCACCAGCTTGGAGGTTCCGCCCGGAACCAGGTACGGCGTGCAGAAGCATTCGATGGTCTTCGGCCGCGCCGCCTTCCAGAGGTCGCTGCCGTCGGAGAGCTTGAGACACATCAGGCTCGGATCCAGGCCTCCATCGCGGTTCAGGTACACCCGCCCTTCATCGATCACTGGTGAGGCGCCATAGCTGTAGGAATTGCCGGTGGATGGCAGCTTGCGTTCCCACTGCACCGCACCCTCGAAGTCGGTGGCAATCATCCCGTAGTCATCGAAGTAAAACACCACCCGGCTCCCGTCCGTCGCCGGGGTGGGGTTCGCCGGATCCCCCGCCACGTGCTCATAGACGCTCTGCTTCGGAAGGATCCGCTCTCGCTCCCAAAGCACCTTCCCGTCGGATCGCCGGAGGCTCAGCATCTTCAACGTCGTGCCGACGTGGCCGGTCAGAAAAATGCGGTCGCCCCAGACGCATGGCGAGGAGTGGCCGATCGGGAGTTCGACCCGCCAGGCGACATGTTTGTCCGGACCGAATTCCAGCGGAATGCTTTCGCCGACCGCGATGCAGTTTCCGCCGGGTCCGCGAAACTGGGGCCAGTTGGCCCCGTGGAGTCCCAGGGTGACCAGCATCAGGGCAACCGAAGCGGATCCACCCGCGAATCTGCTGCATTTGAACATTCCGCATGGATGCCACAGAGGGCAGGACGCAGGCAAACCACGACTGCCGCCGAATGGGTGTCCTGTCCCTTGCCGCCCTTTGGTGTGGTTCGTGTCGTTCGTGGTTCCTCTCCGGGATTCAACCACCAACGACACCAACCACACGAAATCTGAAACGCGCCGGTTGCGAAGGCCGACTGACGGGACGTTCTGGTTGTGCTCTACGGACGTTCAACCCGGACCCGCAGATAGACCCGTTCGCCGGTGGGAGGCAGATCGGATTCCATCCGGTGCACGGTGTCCAAGCGGATCTCCCGCTGGAAAAGGGAGGCTGCCGGATGCCAGTCGACGAGGTTCGGCGACCATTCCGGGATGAGGGTGACGTCTTCCGCCTGCGGTTGGACCGGGATGTCCCACGTGAACCGGCCGTCCTGGAAGTAAACGGAGGGCAGGCTGCTCCCCAAGGCATACGCGACCAGATTCGGAATGCCATCGTGATTGTCATCGGCTTCGGGATCACCCGTGAAGAGGGTGGCATCCGTCCCGGCGGGTGTGCCGCCGTTGACCGTGCTCGCGCGCCAGTTCTGTGGCTGGGCGGGGTCGGGATCGGACTGTGGTCGGATGAGGGTGAGGCTGGGGCCGCCAGCGTCGGGCGTCGTGGGCCAAGGCAAGTCGTCGTTCCAGATGAACTCCTGGATGACGGCGCTATTCCAGGCGCGGAGTCGGAGAAGTCCCCCACTGTTACCGATGGTGGCGGGCCCGTAGCTTCCGAGGATGCGGGGACCTGGCGCCGGGAAATCGGAGACGTGGGCGACGAGAATGCCCCGTTCCCCGGCCTGCAGAACGGTGCCCGGGGCGAAGGTAAATGGGATGCCGGCATCGAACAGGGCACCACCCAGGTCCACGGGCGCGGTGCTGATGTTCATGAGTTCGAGGAATTCCCCGGTCTCCGCGGAGCCCGGCGGGTTGTAGTGGATTTCGGAGATCACCGTGTTGTGGGCCGCCGCGACGGTGGCGGCGGAGTAGTACGTCATGTTCAGGCCCGACCAGCGGCCCGAGGTGGCGGAGTACATCCGGGCGCGGAGGGCCACGGGCGGATGGGCCGTGAAGGACCCCGAGTAGGCTGTGCCCTGCGGGGTGCCGGCGGCCGAGCGCGGATCAGTGCCGTCGAGTGTGTAGTAGAGGGTTCCAGTTTCCGAGGTGGGGTTCGACAGCGTGACGGTGAACGTCGCCGGTTGGACTCCAGCCGGAGGCGAGCAATCGGGCGGCCTCACGTATTGCGAGTCGATCCAGTCGGCCCGCTGAGTGAGGAAGTTCTTCATGCTGGTGAGGCCGGAATTCCAGGCGGCGGTGGAGACGCCCTGGGCGTTGGCCATCTCGGTGGTGATGAGCCGCGCCTGTTCATCGACAATGCGGACCAGGTTGGCATTGGCGTAGAGACCGCGGCGCAGTTCGAACCAGCGGTCCACGTATTCGTCGAGGAATCCCGGGTCGGCGAAGAGCCGCGGATACCAGAGTTCCGTCTGTCGGAAATAGAGTGTGTTCGCTGGCGGACCCGACAGGTGGTAGGCGTTGTTATTGAAGTCCCACATCGGCCCCATGCGCAGCCGCCGGTCGTCCGATGACACCCAGGGAAACAGGCTCAGCAGGAGTCCGTCACCCTGGCGCGCGAGGTTCAGCAGTTGAAAGTAGTCGATGAAGTCGCGGGTATCGAGATAACGCCGGTAGCCGCTCACCGGATCGCGCCAGGTGGCGTTGTCATAGAGTGAGTCCTCGAACTTGCGGAACCAGTCCACGATGGCGGCGCGCTGGATGGGGGTGATCTGGTACCCGTTTGGGTCCTCGAAGTTGATGAAACAGTTATACTGCCTGGGGATGTCGTCGCCCCGTGGCGTCGCCCCGTTTGGGGTGGTTTCCTGGATCCGGTTCGGGCCCGCGGTCCGGAAGAATTGGGGGGACATCGCGCCGTTCATCGCCGGGAACCCGTTCTCCGGCTCCGGGTCCATGCGGTTGAAGGTGTGCATCCATCCCCCACTGGACCCGTCCGCCGAAAGCGCGGAGTAGTTCAGCCGATGCAGGTCGCGCTTCACCTCCTCCACCAGCACATAGAGTCCCCGCCGGTCCGACACATCCAGATCCCCGCCATCCTCGTTTACGTAGACCTCCACGTAGCGGAACTGCGGCGCCCAGCGGCCGGTCTGCCGGCTGAGTTCCCAGATGAAGGTGTTGAAGATCATCGTCGTGTCGTACGACGGGTGCGGGTGGTAAAGGAGCCAGTCGGACTCCTCCGGCATGCCCAGCAAGGCGATCTTCGCGTCCGCGTCATTCTCGTGCCAGGTCTCGAATGAGTACGGCTTGGGGTTCCACGTGGTGGAGAAGGCGCCGCGCACGCGGATTCCGGCCCGTGTCGAAACGCTCGACGGGCCGAGCAGCGTGGCGCGCCCCGAATCTGCGTCGCGATCGTGAAGGCTGATCAACACCGGTTGGCGGGGCTTCTGTTTCAGTCCCGCGCCGGTCTGGAAGGCGGTGGTCCAGCCCTTGTCCGGGATCAGGCCCGCCCCAAAATTTTCAACCACCACGATGGGCAATGGCGATATCCGATGGAGCAGGGCAGGAGCCAGCTTGATGTATCCGAAGCTCGCCGGGTCTCCCGATTGGCCCGCCACCAGACAGATCGCGCGGACGAGGGTGGTCCGATCGACCCGGAGGGGGCCGGTGTAAAGTTGGCCGTGGTCCGGCGATGGGACGCTTCCGTCCGTGGTGACGACGATGACAGCACCCGGGGTGGCGGAAGTGAGGGTCAGCGGGAAGGGATCACCGAACGTTCCTGGGGCGGTAGCGGCGTGCGGCGGACGGGGAGGAACCGGGGTGCAGTTTACGGAGGCCATCAGTCCCAGGGTGGTCACCGGCGTGGCGGGGTCGTCCGATTCCATTCGGAGCGACGCGGACCGGCAGCCGGCGGCGGCTCCGGTGCTGAACAGGAGCGAAAGAGTTCCCTGTCCGCCGGGAGGCAGGATGTCGGTGAACGCCTGCACGGTGAACTGCGCCGCATCGGGTCCAACGGGCGTGACCGAGGTCAACCGGAGCGTGCGGGTGGAATCCGTGTTCCGGATCGTGACCACCCGGAGTACCGTGCCGGGGTCCGCCCCGTGGCGCCCGAAGTCTACCACAGCGGGCGTCTCCAGCGCAGCGACGCAGCACAGGAGCCGGGCGGTCAGACAGGCGATGACGATCCTCCACACTCGGCAGATCCATAACATTCTCCCGGTGCAGCGTCCATGCACAGTGATGGTGTGCAGGGGCGCCCCGAGCGCTCACCCCGGCTCTCCCTTCCTCCCCGCGTCGGAAGGGTGAGGGAGATTTCGCGGTGCATCGTACCTTCCGCGGCTGGGGGGGGGACGACGAGGGAACGAGACGCTGACTTCTTCGCCCAGTGAACCCCACGGGCCGAGGTCGCGGGTTCGGCGAAGGGAGTTCAGATGGCGCGTCGTGCCCTCCGCGGCTACGGTTAGACGACGAGGGTACGAGACGATTGCTGACTTTCCCCGGTGGATCCCACGGGCGGAGTTCGCGCCTGTTCAGGGCAGCACGGTCACCCGGTAGAAGCCGCCGTTTCCGCCGGACTCGCTGAATTCCAAGTCAGCTCCGTTTCCCGTGAGTTCGGTTTTCGGGGACCATGTGGTTCCACCCAGCGTCGGGAGGAAATCCACCCGGTAGGATTTTCCGGACTGAGACGGGAAGCGGAGCGTCACGTTGCCGTTGGCGAAGTTGGGCGGAGGCAGAACGGGGGCCGCGGGCGGCGGCGTGGAGCCACCGATCGCCGCGTAGAGGGCCGGCTTGTCATAGCCGGTCGCGGTCTGCAGGAACGCCAGCGCCGCGATGTCATCGCCATGGCCGTCGATCATCTGCACCTGCCACAATTGATCGTCGAGCGTGGTTTGGGCGCCGGAGACCGGATCGACGGAAAGTAGCACGGTTTCCATGACGTTGTTGTCGCCGAAGCGTCCACCGGGAATGTCGATGGTCCCGTCCGAATACCGGAGGATTTCGCCGGGAGCGTTCGGATACGCGTAATAGAAGCTGTTGCCCTTTCCGGTGGCGACCACCCGTCCGGTTACGCCCAGAAAGGAATTGGTGCCGTCGAGGTCTGTGTTGGTGAACGGGCGGTTGCGTTGGAAGAAGGTTTTGCCTCCGGGGCCCTTGTCATTGCCGTCCACCAGCTTGATCAGCCCTTCGGGGCTTGTGCGGTACATGCCGTACGGGCCCTTGCCCTGGGGATCGGCGCTGGCGACGAATCCCACATCGTGGCCATCGAACGAAATTTGGAAGCGTCCCGGGGTGCCGGTGAACCCGCCCAGGGATCCGGGGAGATCGTCATCAGATTGGACGATGGTCTGGAGGTGAGACCCGTCCCAGCGGAAGATGCCGTTCTTGAGGACGCCATTTTCGGTGAATAGGGTGCCGCCCGCGACGTCGTGGCCGACGCGCACGGGATAGCCCAGTCCCATGAGCACTTTGCCGTCGACCGCCCGGACCCCGTCAAACACGGTGGTGATCACTCCATTGCGCCACTCGAAGAAGCCGTTGATGGCTCCCGGCCGATTGAAGGCGACTTCCGCGGAGAAGTTCAGGGCGCCCTCGGTTTCGTCGGTGGTGAAATGCACGATGTCGAACGTGCCCCCGGTGGGAGCCACGGTGTCCGTGTACACCAGCTTGGTCAGCACGCCATCGCGCCAGCGGAAGAGTCCGACCTTGGTGGAACTCTCGCCGGCCACAATGTGCAGCGTGCCGTCGCGCAGGGTAAAATGCTCGATGTAGCCGAAGGTGGCGCCGGGCGTGCCCGGGATGGGATCCCCTTGGGCGATGATCTTGGTGAAGGGGCGTCCCAGCCAGGTGGGGTTCGCCGCGGTGGCGGGCAGGGTAAGTGCTGCCGCCAGCGCGCCGGTATGAAGGGTGTGAAGCCAATATTTTGAGGAGGTGGCGGTCATGCAGAGTGGATTTGGAGGAGGGGGCTGGAGGGGGCCATACGTGTTCGTACGTGGCTCCGTTCGTGCCATGGGGCGGGTCGATTCGAATCAATCAAACCGTCTATGGAGCCAGTGGACGGCGACCAAGGTGGCGGCGCAGGTCAGCGACATCAGGATCCAGCTTCCGATGAAGAACGAAGCCCCGCTCAGGATCAGGCCGCCGAGGAGCGGGAAGGGAGCTTTCTGTCGAAGCCCGTAGATGAAATAGCCGGTTCCGAGGGCTCCCCAAATGAGGGAAGCCCAGAGGAAGTTTTGGTCCAGGAAGTCCACGGTTGCCGGGCGGCGGGAGCAACATGCTCCGCACCCCGGTCCGAGTGAAGCGGAATGTTGAACGGAAGGGGAAGCGGGGCGACACGTCGCGTTGTGGCGCCCGCAACCCAGACGATTCCAGTTTCCAAGCCCCGAGTCGGGCTAGTTCTTGAGCGGGCGAATCTTGATGTTGCGGAAGGACACTTCGCCGTGGTCGCCCTGCAGCGCGATGCGGCCTTCGGGTGCCTTCGCAAATCCGGGCATGCTGCCGAATTTGCTCTTGGCCACCCGGTCGTTGAAGTCGGGACTGCCGATCACGTACTCGACATACTTGGTGCCGTTCATTTCGTGCACGCAGCCCTTGGGGCTGATCACCACCCGCAAATGGTTCCATTCGCCGGCACCGTGCGTCGTATCCAGGGTCTTGCCGGTCTTGGGATCGATGGGCGGTTGGTACAGGGCGTACAGCCAGCCGCACTTCTGGGCGTCAGCGGCGAAGGCATTGTCCTCCAGCTGAATCTCCGGTCCGGTGGCCCAGGCGGCACTCCCGGTGTCGGCCACCCGGTACATGATCCCGCTGTTGGCGCCCTTTCCCATCTTGAAGTCGATCTGGAGCTCGAAGTCGCCGTATTTGCCGGCGGTGACCAGGTCGCCTGCGTTGTGGGGATCCACACAGACGAGCTGGCCATCCTTCACCCGCCAGCCCGGCTTGATGTCCATTTTTCCGAAATTGCTCCAACCGTTCAGGGTTTTGCCATCGAAGAGGAGCACCCAGCCGGCGGCCTTCTCGGCTTCGGTGAGCGCGTTGTCGGCGGCGACGATGGTGGACGGAAGCAACGAGGCCGCGAGGGCCGTGAGGGCGATAAACGTGGGAAGTTTCATTGTGGAATGCGGTTCGAACCTAGGTTCCCGCGCGCCCGTTGTCAGGATTCTTTGCGCAGTGACGCGAGAAATGGTGGTGGACACAGTGCACCGGCCCGCGCCCCCGCTTCGTCAACGCCCCGCAGATCAAGCGACCTGGGTCGTGGTAATCCCACCCTTCATTCGCGGGTCACCCGTTGGAAAGCGGTGTCGCCGCGTCGCTCCGCAGTACTACACCCTTTAATGTTTGAGATTGTCGCCGCCCGGATTCTTCTGGCGACCCGCAAAGCCTCATGAACCTTCGCGGAATCCAGGAGTCCAAGATTTGATGTGCGATTCGGATCGCGGGCGGCTTTAAACGGACAAACATGGTGAACGACAGCACTGACAGCCACACCCTGCTTCAGGAATTTTCGAGGAGCCGCTCCGAACCGGCGTTCGCCTGCCTGGTGAAACGTCACCTGCCTGCGGTGCACGCGACCGCCATCCGGCGCTGTGGCGGGGCCACGACCCTGGTTGACGACATCTGCCAGACGGTGTTCCTCGACTTGGCCCGGAAGGCCCATCGGATTCCTCGGAATCCGGATGTCGGCTGCTGGCTGCACCGCCACACCCTTTTTGTGAGTGCGAACCTTCTCCGGTCGGAGGAACGTCGACGCCGGCGGGAACAGGCCGCGGCCGAACTTCAGTCCACGACCGATGGCAGCGGGGACTGGGTCCGGCTGGCTTCGATTCTGGATGAGGTCCTGATGGATCTGCCTCCGTCGGGCCGCGATCCCCTTGTACTCCGCTTCCTGGAGGGCCTTCCCTTCGCCGAGGTTGGACGCCGTTTGGGGATTCAGGAGAACGCAGCGCGCATGCGTGTCGAACGTGCCCTCGGACACCTCGCCCGCACACTGGCGCGCCGCGGGATCGTCTCCACGGCGGAGGCGCTGGGGAGCCTGCTGACGGTCCATGCG